>NZ_JBTYHB010000008.1:0-299671 GCF_054871485.1 Streptomyces sp. UC4497
ACTCCTCCACAACCCTGCTGCCCTACTGCGCTACTGCAGTCGTCCAACTACTCCCGCCAACGTATGGCACTCAGTTCCCTCTGTAAAGGTACCTAGTGCCAAAGGTGACCTTCCGGTGTTACGTTCCCGGCATGAGCGAGGCGCGCGAGGTCAACGGGTCACAGAAGAAGGCACCCATGCGGGAGGTGCTGGCCGAGGCGGCGTTCCAGCTGTTTCTGGAGCGCGGGTTCGAGCGGACGACCGTGGACGACATCGTGGCGCGGGCCGGTGTGGGGCGGCGGTCGTTCTTCCGCTACTTCCCGTCGAAGGAGGACGTGGTCTTCCCGGACCACGAGAGCTGCCTCGCCGACATGACGGCCTTCCTGGAGGCCGCGAGCGACGAGAGTGATGCCGTGGACGTGGTGTCCGACGCCGCGCGCCTGGTGCTGCGCGTCTACGCCACGAATCCCGAATTCTCCGTGCAGCGCTACAAGTTGACCCGTGAGGTGCCGGGTCTTCGGACGTACGAGCTGTCCGTCGTGCGACGCTACGAGCGCATGCTCGCCGGGTATCTGCGGCGGCGCTGGGCCGATGCGGAGGACGGCGCGCTGCGCGCCGAGGTGGTGGCCGCGTCCGTCGTCGCCGCGCACAACAACGGCCTTCGCTCGTGGCTGCGTTCGGGTGGCGAGGGTGACGCCGAGGTCGCGGTGGACCGCGCGCTGCGGCTCGTGCGGCGTACGTGGGGGGAGGGGAGTGATGGTGCGGGCGCGCCCCAGCCCCCGCAGGAGGACGTCGTCGTGATGGTGGCGACCAAGGGGGCCCCGATGTGGCGGGTCATCCAGCGGGTGGAGTCGGCGCTGCGGGACGACTGAAAACGGAGCCCGAAGCAACTTGATGGTACTCAGTGTCTTTACCGGCTGGCACTGAGTGTCATAGGCTGAGAGTGCGTCGAGGCACCGCCGCCCGGCGCGCGCCGGCGAGAGCGGGAGGCCGAAGGATGTCAGTGATGTCAGGGACGTTCACGAGTGGCATCGGTGTCATGGCGCCGAAGGGTGTCGAGGGCGCCGCGGAAGCGGAGCCGGGATTCCCCTATCAGCGCTGCCGTTGGTGCCGCACCCCGTCCTTCCGGCGGCTGCTGTGTCCGGTCTGCGCCTCGAGTGACCTGAAGACCGAGCACAGTGCGGGGCCCGGCGTCGTGGTCCAGTCCCGCGTCGTCAACCGCGGCACCGGAGTCGCGCGCAACGAGGCGCTGGTCCGCTTCCCCGAGGACTTCATCGTGCCCTGCCGCATCGTGGGCACGGCGCCGCACATGGTGTGGCTCGGCGCCACCGTGCGCCCCGTGGCCAACGCGGCCGCCGATTCCGGTGAGGTCTTCTTCGAGCTCGAGGACGACTTCGCCGTCGACTACGACCTACGCTGACATCCGGCCACGGCCTGCGCCGCCCGTCGATCACGACCGGCGCCGACCGCGGGTGCACGGGCATCACATGGCCCGCGCCCCCGACTTGATCGCCTCACGGATCCGGTTGTACGTCCCGCAGCGGCACACATTGCGGATCGCGTCGAGGTCCGCCTCGGTGATCTCACGGCCCTCGTCCCGCACCTTGCGCACCGTGGCGACGGCGGCCATGATCTGGCCCGGCTGGCAGTAGCCGCACTGTGCCACGTCGCGCTCCAGCCAGGCCTCCTGCATCGGGTGCAGCTCGCGGCCGACGGTGGCGGGGAGCCCCTCGATCGTCGTCACCTCGTCGTCCTCGCCGATCCGCGACACCGGCACCGAACACGGGTTGAACGCCTTGCCGTTGATGTGCGACGTACAGGCCTGGCAGACGCCGATCCCGCAGCCGTACTTGGGTCCTGTGACGCCGAGCAGATCGCGCAGCACCCACAGCAGCCGCACGTCGTCCTCGGCCTCGACAGTGATCCGCTCGCCGTTCAGCGTGAAAGTGTGGCGCGGCATCGGGGTATCAGGTCTCCTCGGTAGTCGGGGGAGTGCGGGGCCTTGCTCAGTACGCCCGGTCGAGCCCGTCCGTCGGTGACTGCGGTGTCGACGGCTCGCGCGGCAGCGGCTCGAACGCGAGCTCCGCGTGGTCGATGGGGAAGCGCGTCGGCAGCGTGCCGGTCGCTCGCGCGTAGGCGCACGCGACGGCGGCGAAGGCGGGCGCGACGCCCAACTCCCCAGCTCCCGAAGGCTTTTCACCGGTGTTCGGCATGACGATGACCCGGAGTTCGGGCGGTGTGTTCCACTGCCGCGTGTAGAAGTAGTTGTCCCAACTGCCCTCCAGGGGAAGGCCGTCCTCGATGTGCAGGCTGGAGGTGAGCGCCATGGCGAGGCCGTCGTTGAAGCAGCCCATCATCTGCGCGCCCAGGCCCCGCGGGTTGATCGCGAACCCGGCGTCCACCACGATCAGCGCCCTGGTGACCCGCGGCCCCGTCACCCCGTCCCTGACCTCGCGGCCGACGGTCTCCGGCCGGCAGTCGATCTCGGCGAGTACCGCGACGGCGCCCCGGTACTCGGTGTGCAGGGCGATCCCCTGCGCCACCCCCTCGGGCAGAGACCGGCCCCACTCGCCCGCCTCGGCCGCCTTGTCGAGGACGGCCCGCAGCCGCTCGTCCTTGAGGAACGAGCGCCGGAACTCCACCGGATCCCGGTCCATCTTCCGCGCCAGCTCGTCGACCATCAGCTCCCGCGCGCACGCCACGTTCGGCGAGTAGATGTTGCGCATGCTGCCGGTCGCGAACTTGAGGGGTACCTCGCTGAGCAGTTGCGTGGTGACACCGAAGTCGTACGGAGTGGTCTGCGTGAGCGTGAAGATGGTCTCGGCGAAGGTGAGGTTGCCGGCCACGGGCAGCTTCGCGGCCGTCGACGTGATCACCTCGCCGAGCCCGTGCCCGAAGTCGGTCTGTGAACTGGCGTGCCGCTGCTCATAGCTGAGGACTTCCTTGCCGGTGTACGTGGCGCGCACGCGCGAGACGGACATCGGGTGGGCGCGGCCGTGTCGGAAGCTGTCGGTGCGCGACCAGGACAGCTTGACCGGCTTGCCCATCTTCTGCGAGATCTCCGCCGCCTCGGCCGCGACGTCGTGGAACAGATGCCGGCCGAACGAGCCGCCGCCCTCCACCACATGCACCGTCACGGCGTGCTGCGGCAGGCCTAGCCTCGTCGCGATGTCGCGCTGCGCGACGATCGGGACCTTCAGGCTCGACCAGATCTCGGCACGTCCTTCGCGCACGTCGGCGATGGCGTTGTCCGGCTCCAGCGGGCTGTTGCTGGCGAACGCGAAGGTGAACTCGGCGTCGAGCTTCTGCGTCAGGACCGGCGGCACGACCATCGGGGGAGTGGCCGCCTTGAGTTTCCGCTCCACCGAATCGTCGGACTCGCCGTCGACGTCGCCCGGGCCCCAGTCGACGTCCAACTCCCTTAATGCGTCGATGCATTGCCCGAACGTCTCGCCGCGCACCGCGACGCCGTGCTTCAGCGTCGCCACGTCCGTGATGCCGGGCATCCGCCGCACGGCGTCCGCGTTGCGCACCGTCCGTACGGTCCCGCCGAGCGTCGGCGGCCTGCGCACCATGGCGGGCTTGGCGTCGGGCACCTCGTAGTCCATACCGAACTTCTTGCGCCCGGTGACGGCCTCCAGCGCGTCGACGCGATTCTGCGGGGTGCCGAGCACCTTGAACTCGGACCGCTCCTTCAGCGGCGCCGCCGCCACCTCCAGCGATTGCCCGCTCGCCGCCGCCTTCGCGAGGGATCCGTACGCGGCGCGCTTCGCCGAGGAACCGGAGCCGTACGAGACGACGCCTTCCTGGGTGGTCAGTTCCGAGGCCGCGACGCCCCACTGCCGCGCCGCCGTGGCGATCAGCCGCTGCCGGGCGAGGGCGGCCGCGGTGCGCACGGGGCGGTAGACGCTGCGCATCGAGTTGGAGCCGCCGGTGAGCTGGTTCATCAGCAACTCCGGGCGGGCGTCGGCCAGGGAGACCCGCACGGCGTCGAGCGGCAGGTCCAACTCCTCCGCGATCATCATCGCCACCGCGGTGGTCATGCCCTGCCCGACCTCGGCCCGCGGCACCGCGAACGAGGCGGTGCCGTCCTCGTGCACACGTACGGTGATCAGGCCCGAGGTCGGGGCCGCCGCCAGATTCTGCATGTCACCGAGGTCGAACAGCTCCTCGGGCTGCGGCGGCGAGGGCACCGCCGCCTCTGCCTCGGCCGGGTCCGCGGCGTCCAGGGCGAACCGGGCGCCCACGGCGAGCGTCGGCGCGGCCAGCAGATACGCGAGCACTCTGCGCCGCCCCGGTGCGGCGGACGTCGACGGTTCGTCGTGCTGAGGTGAGCGACTCTGCTCGGCCATGCGGCGGTCCTCCGGAACGCGGGCGGGCGCTCGGGCGGGATCGGCCCGGCACCACCGCGGAGCCTGACACGTCGCCCGCTCGCCCGACATGGACACGGCACGTTCCTCGCCGCTGGTCCACAGGACCGTCACACTTGCCGCGCGTCCGCCTCAGGAGCCGTCGGCCCGCGCCGCCTCCTCGGCGATCCGGTCGAACTGGGCGCCCATCGCCTCGGCCAGCGCCTGCGCGCCGGACAGCGGACGCACCATCACCATGAAGTCGTCGATCAGGCCGTCCTCGTCGAAGTGCAGGAAGTCGGCGCCGGTGATCTTCCGTTCGCCGACCCGCGCCTCGAAGACGAGCACGTGATCCCGCCCGCCGGGCTCACCGATCTCCCGCACATAGCGGAAGTCCTCGAAGACGCGGGTGACGCCGCGCAGGATCGCCGCGGTGATCGCCTTGCCCGGGTAGGGCTTGAACACGACCGGGCTGGTGAAGACCACGTCCTCGGCCAGCATGGCCTCGACCGCGTCGAGATCGTCCTTCTCCACGGCTGCACGGAAGGGATGCACGGGTGCCACCTCGGTTCCTCGCCCACAGGGTCATAGGCAACAAGTTGAATAGGTGCGGGTGACAGTAATCGCATCGCTGTATGGTGTCCATATGTCGCTCAAGTACGCCGTCCTGTCCGCCCTGCTGGAGGGTGAGGCCTCCGGGTACGACCTGGCGAAGATCTTCGACGTCTCGGTGTCGAACTTCTGGGCGGCGACGCCCCAGCAGCTCTACCGGGAGCTGGACCGGCTGACAGCCGACGGGCTGATCGACGCGCGGGTGGTGCCGCAGGAGCGCAGGCCGAACAAGCGGATGTTCACGCTGTCCGGGGCCGGCCGCGCCGACCTGGCGGCGTTCACGCGGCGGCAGCCCAGGCCGCTCGCGCTGCGCGACGAACTCATGGTGAAGGTGCAGGCCGTCGACGTCGGCGAGCTCGACGCCGTCCGCGCGCACATCGAGGAGCGGATGGACTGGGCGCGCGGAAAACTCGCCCGCTACGAGCGGGTGCGGCGGCATCTGCTCGGCGAGCTGGACGAGGACGACTTCCTCGCCGAGGGGGAGCGCGTCGGACCGTATCTGACGCTGCTGCGCGGCATCTCCTTCGAGGAGGAGAACCTGCGCTGGGGGCGGCGCGTCCTGGCGATCCTGGAGCGCCGCGCCGCTCAGGCCCCGGGCTCTCCGGCTTCCTTGAGGGAGTCGGGCTCCCTGAGCTGAAGCCCGTTCTCCCAGATCTTGTTGAGCGTCGTCACCAGCTTCTCGTACGGGATGCGCTGGCCGAGGACGAACACCAGGTACGCCATGCGGCTCACCATGACGGACAGCGCGTGCGCCGTCACCAGCGGATCGAGGGCCGGGTCGGCCGCGCCGGCGTCCTGCAGGGAGCGGATCAGCTTGGCGTTACGGCGCGCGAACGCGTTGCCCCGCTCGATGCGCAGCTGCTTGAACGTCTCGTCGACCTGGGCGACCTGCTCGAAGAGCGCCATGAGGCGGGCGTTCTTCTTGTAGGCGCGCAGATACTCGCGATTCGACGCGTCGATCATCTCGCGCGGATCGGTGATCCCGGTGCGCTCGCGCAGATGCGGGTGGAGCATCTCCTCCTGCACCTGCGCGACGAGCGCCTGGAAGATCTCTTCCTTGCTGTTGAAGTACGTGTAGAACGAGCCGGACGCGACATGCGCGGCCTTGGAGATGTCCGTGATCCGGGCGTCGAGATACCCGTCGCGCTCGAACACCTCACGGGCGGCGAGGACCAGCGCGTTGCGCGTGCGGACGCCTCGGGCGCTGCGCGGTGTGATGGGTTGCTTCTGTCCGCCGTCTGCGGCCGGGGCCTGGGCAGCCAACGCGGGTCCCTTCGTTCGTGTCACCAGCGCTTGCGCGGCTGGTGGCTGCGGATGTTATCAGCCGACATCCGCGAGAAACTCCAGGAGAGCGGCGCTGACCGCACCGGCCCGCTCCTGCTGGATCCAGTGCCCCGCCCCGTCGAGCACGACGCGCCCGCGCAGATCGGTCAGCACCTCTTCGAGACGGTCGGCGGGCATGAACTGCCCCACCGGGTCCGCGGATCCGGTGACGAACAGTGAGGGGCAGTCGATGGTGCGCCCGTCGAGGTGCTCCGTCAGCTCCCAGGTGCGGTCCATGTTCCGGTAGTAGTTGAGGCCGCCGGTGAACCCGGTGCGCTCGAACTCCTCAACGTAGTAGGCGAGTTCCTCCTCGCTCAGCCACGCTGGCGGCGGGAACTTCTCGTCCGGGCGCTCGGCCCACTCGGCCGACCAGATCTCCCGTGTCACCAGCGTCCTGCGCACGTTCTGCGCGAGCGCGCGGTCCGCGACGCCCGGCTCCTGGAACCACACGATGTAGAAGGTGTCACCGAGTCGCCGGCGCATGACGGGCACGGGCGCCACGGGGGAGCGCGGAGTCGCCGGCACACTCATCCCCACCACGCCCCGCACCCGCTCCGGGTGCGCCAGGGCCATCTGCCACACCACCATCGAACCCCAGTCGTGCCCCACGAACACCGCGTCGTCCGCGCCCACGGCATCGAGCAGCCCGACGAGGTCCGCGCAGATGGTGAGCGTGTCGTACGCGTCGACATCCGCGGGCCGCGAGCTCCCGCCGAACCCGCGCATGTCCGGGGCGAGCACCCGGTACCCCGCCGCGCCGAGCGCGAGCACCTGGTGGCGCCACGAGAACGCCAGCTCCGGGAAGCCGTGGCAGAGCACCACCAGTGGCTTGTCCGAGTCGGCCGGGCCGTGCTCGAAGACGCACAGCGAGATCCCGTTCACATCGACCTGCCGCGCGCTCACGCGCTTCCACTCGGCCAGGGCTGTGGGGGCACTCATAGGGGCATCTCCTCGATCTCGGCACTGGGTGACAACTTGAACAGTGCCTGTTCAAGGGCGTGTTCAAGGTATTGAAGTTGACGTTGGGTTCAAATATACAGGGGGCGGCCGCAGGGCCGCAGCGGTCGTGACATGTTTGGACGACGGAGGAGCCCCGCACGTGAATCCGCCCACCGCACAGCCCAGAAAAGGCGCCCAGCAGGCAGCCGCCGAGACATCCCCGGGGCGCGCCTCGGGCAAGCTGCTCGCCGCGGGACTCATCGGCAGTTCCATCGAGTGGTACGACTTCTTCCTCTACGGGACGGCCGCAGCGCTGGTCTTCCCGCAGGTCTTCTTCCCCGACTCATCGGCGCTGACCGGCACCCTGCTGTCGTTCAGCACCTTCTGGGCGGGCTTCGTCGCCCGGCCGATCGGCGGTGTCGTCGCGGGACACCTCGGCGACCGGCACGGCCGCAAGGCCATGGTCGTCCTCTCCATGGCGCTGATGGGCGCCTGCACGTTCCTGATCGGCTGCCTGCCGGGGGCCGGGGTCCTCGGCGCCGCGGCGCCGCTGCTCCTGGTGCTGCTGCGCTTCGTGCAGGGCCTCGCCTGCGGCGCCCAGTGGGGAGGCATCGCGCTGCTGCTCACCGAGTCCGCGTCACCCAAACGCAAGGGGTACGCGGGCACCTTCGGGCAGATGGGTGTCTCGCTCGGTGTGTTCCTCGGCAACGGCGTCTTCCTGCTGGCCAGCACGGTCACCTCGGACGAGGCGTTCATGAGCTGGGGCTGGCGCATCCCGTTCCTGGTGAGCGCCGTGCTGCTGCCCGTCGTGATGTACGTGCAGAACAAGGTGGAGGACTCGCCGGAGTTCCGGCGGCTTTCAGAGGAGGCCGCCGCCAAGAGTTCCAAGGAGAAGGTGGCGCGGGCGCCCGTCGTCGAGGTGCTCCGCACCAAGTGGCGCACCGTGCTGCTCGCGGCCGGGCTCCTCGCCGGCACCAACTGCCTCTTCTACATCAGCATCGCGGGTGTCATCAGCTACGCCGCCGAGCACCTCGGCCTCGACAAGGACTCCATCCTCCTGGTCGCGATGCCGGTCACCGCGGTCGGCGCCCTGTTCGTGCTGTGGGCGGGATGGCTGTCCGACCGGGTCGGGCGGCGGCCCGCCGTGCTCGTCGGGGCGGCCATCATCGTGCTGTGGGCGTTCCCCTACTTCTGGCTGGTCAACACCGCTTCGCTGCTGTGGCTCGGCGTCGCCGTGCTGATCGGCGGCTTCGGCCAGTCCCTCACGTACGGGCCGCTCGCCGCGTACATCGGTGAACTCTTCGAGCCGCGGGTGCGCTACTCCGGCGCCTCGCTCGCCTACCAGATCGCCGCTCTGACCATCAGCGGCGGCACCCCGCTGATCATGACCGCGATCATCGGCGGCACCGGCGGCACCACCTGGGTGTCCGTGTTCGTCGCGGCGATGGGTCTGCTCACCTTCGGCTGCGCCTGGGTGCTGCGCGAGACCAACCCGCGCGAGGTGCGCGAGGACCCGACAGCGGTGCCGGGCGCCGTGGAAGGAGTGCGATCGTGACGACGAGCGACCAGGACCTGGCGTACGCCGAGCGGCGCGGGGCCGTGACCGTGGTGACACTCAACCGCCCCGACCGGCTCAACGCCTGGACCAACGAGCTGGAGGACCGCTACTTCGCGCTCCTCGACGAGGCGGAGTCCGACCCCGAGGTGCGCGCGGTCGTCGTCACCGGGGCGGGCCGCGGGTTCTGCGCGGGCGCCGACATGGCCGAGCTGGAACGGATCGGCTCCGCCGACGCGGCGAGCGAGGAACGGCCGAAGCGGGATCGGCCCCGCTGGTTCCCGCTGAGCCTGCGCAAGCCGCTGATCGGCGCGATCAACGGGGCGGCGGCGGGGCTCGGCCTCGTCGAGGCCCTGTACTGCGACATCCGGTTCAGCACGCCGGACGCCAAGTTCACCACGTCGTTCGCGCGCCGAGGGCTGATCGCCGAGTACGGGATCGCGTGGCTGCTGCCCCGCATCGTCGGGCCCGCGCGCGCGGCGGACCTGCTGTTCTCGGGGCGGGTGGTGCGCGGCACGGAGGCGTACGAGATGGGGCTCGTCAACCGGGTCGTCGAGCGGGACGCGCTGCTCGACGAGGCGGTCGGCTACGCCACGGAGTTGGCGACGTGGTCGTCGCCGACGTCGATGAGTGTGATGAAGCGGCAGCTCAGCGAGGCGTTCGACACGGACTTCGACGGTGCCGCGCGTCGGGCGGAGGCGTTGATGGAGGAGTCGTTCGGGCGGCCCGATGCGGGGGAGGGGGTGCGGAGTTATTTGGAGGGGCGGGAACCGGGGTTTCGGCCACTGGGGCCGGCCTGAGTGTTGTTGCGGTCACCCCGGCGCGGGGTCGCGGGGCGCTGCCCCGGGCCCCGCTGCTCAATCGCCGCAGGGGCTTGAATGGCCGACCCGCCGGCCGCCCGGCCGTGGCCGCGGCCTGGAACGACATACGGAAAGGCTCACATGTCCAACGCCTCCGCACCCGTCTGGGCCCACGCCGCCTCCGCCCCGAATCGGATCGCGTTGCGCGGTTCGACCGCGGCTGCTTGGACGTACGGTCAACTGCGTGAACGCTCCTGCGCCGTAAGGGAGTTGCTGGACGCGCACGACGTCGGGCCCGGTGACCGGGTGCTGCTCGTCGCGCCCTCCGTGCCCGAGTTCGCCATGGCGTACTACGGGATTCTCGGCGCGGGCGCCATCGCGGTCACCGTCAACACCATGGCCACCGAGCGCGAGTTGACGTACATGGCGCGGGACGCGGACGTGCGGCTCGTTCTGGCGTGGACCGCGCTCGCCCCGGCGGCCCGGCGCACGGCCGCCGAACTCGGGGTGCCTTTCCGGGAGATGGGGGAAGGGCTGGCAGACCTCGCGCCTGCCTCCACCACGCCCGAGCCGCACCCCGTCGACGTCCATGACACCGCCGCGCTCCTCTATACCTCCGGCACCACGGGCAAGCCCAAGGGTGCCCAGCTCACCCACGGCAATCTCGAATCGTGCGCCGCTATCTTCTGCGACATCCACGCCATCGGCGCCGACGACCGTGCCGTCACCGGGCTTCCGCTCTTCCATGTGTTCGGGCAGGCCTGCGTGATGGGGACGACGATGCGTGCGGGTGGCTCGCTCACCCTGCTCGACCGGTTCGACGCCGGTGCCATGACGGCGCTCATCCGGCGCGACCGGCCCACCTTCATCGCGGGCGTGCCGACCATGTGGAACGCCCTGCTGCGGGCCACCGACGAGGCGGGAGCCGACTTCGCGGGCCTGCGTCTCGCCTCCTCCGGCGGGGCCTCCCTGCCCGTCGAGGTCATGCGGGCCTTCGAGGAGCGGTTCGGGTGCACCATCGTCGAGGGGTACGGCCTCACCGAGACCACGGGCGCCGGCACCTGCCATCTCGCGGGCGAACCGGCCAGGCCGGGGACCGTGGGCCGCGCGCTGCCGGGCTGTGCCGTCGCCGTCCGCGACGACGAGGGCGCCGAGCTGCCGCCGGGGGAGGTGGGCGAGGTGCACATCAAGGGGCCCGTGGTCATGAAGGGGTACTGGAACCGGCCCGACGCGACCGGGGAGGCACTCGACCCGGACGGTTGGCTGCGCACCGGCGACCTCGGCTCCCTCGACGCCGAGGGCGATCTGCGCATCGTCGACCGCAAGAAGGACCTCGTCATCCGCGGCGGCTACAACGTGTACCCGCGCGAGGTCGAGGAGGTGCTGTACGAGCACCCCGACATCGTCGAGGCCGCCGTCATCGGCGTGCCCGACCCGCACTACGGCGAGGAGGTGGCTGCCGTCGTCGCCCTGCGCCCCGGCGCCGCGCTCGACGTACAGGCGTTGCGGGCCTGGGCCAAGGAGCGGCTGTCCGCCTACAAGGTGCCCCATCTGCTCGCCGTGGTCGACGAGTTGCCGAAGGGCGCCACCGGCAAGATTCTCAAGCGTGCCATCGACCCGGCCGTCGTCAACGGAGGCCGGATGTGACATCGCCGACCTCCGCGGCGCTCCGGGAATCTCTAGAACTTGACGTCGGATTCAAGTACGGTGAGTGCCACGCACCGGGTGGGACGAAGGAAGCGAAGGAGCGGACTGCGGGATGTTGATCAACGACAAGGTCGCGATCGTGACGGGGGCCGCCGGAGGCATCGGCGCCGCCGTCGCCCAGCGCCTCCTGGAGGCCGGCGCCCGAGGTGTGCTGCTCACCGACCTCGACGCGGCCCGCCTGGACGAGACCGTGCAGCGGCTCGCCGAGAGCCATGGGGAGCGCGTCGCGGGCCGGGCGGGGGACGCCGGTGACACCGAGCACCTGCGCGGCCTCATCGCGGCGGCGGAGGAGGGCTTCGGGCCCGTCGACCTGTACTTCGCCAACGCCGGGATCAGCGGCGCGGCGGGCCTCGACGCGACCGAGGACGAGTGGAGCCGCGCGCTCGACATCAACGTGATGGCGCATGTGCGCGCCGCGAAGCTCCTCGTGCCGGGCTGGGTGGAGCGCGGTGAGGGCTACTTCTTCAGCACCGCTTCGGCCGCGGGCCTGCTCACGCAGATCGGATCGGCCACGTACGCGGTGAGCAAGCACGCCGCCGTCGCCTTCTCCGAGTGGCTCTCGGTCACGTACGGGGACGAAGGTGTGCGCGTGAGCTGCCTGTGTCCGCAGGGCGTCGAGACCGAGCTGCTGATGGCGGGCACCCGCTCCTCCGACCCCACCGAGCAGGCCGCGGCGCGCGCCGTGCTGGATGCCGGGAACCTGCTCAAGCCGCTCGACGTGGCCGACGAGGTGCTCGCGGCCGTCGGTGACGAGCGCTTCCTCGTACTGCCGCACCAGCAGGTGCTCGACTTCTACCGCCACAAGGGCAGCGATTACGACCGGTGGCTGCGCGGCATGCGCCGCTACCAGAAGTCCGTGCGATGACCGCGCGCAGCGCCGTCCTCTTCGACTTCGGCGGTGTTCTCACCACGAGCCTCATCGACGCCTTCGAGGACCTGGGGCGCGAACTCACCGGTGAGCCCGGCCTGTTGCTGCGCCTGCTGACACACGACAAGGAGAGCAGCGCCCTGCTCGTCGAGCACGAGAAGGGGCTCATCGGGCAGCGCGCGTTCGAAGAGGGCTTCGCGGCGCGGCTTCGCGCCCACGGCGCCGACGTGGAGGCACCCGGCCTCGTCACCCGCATGCAGGCCGGGCTGCGCCCCGACCCCGACGTGGTCGCGCTCGTCGCCAAGCTGCGCGCCGAAGGACACCGCGTCGGGCTGCTCTCCAACTCCCTCGGCGACGACTGCTACGCGGGCTTCGACCTGCCCGCGCTGTTCGACGCCGTCACCATCTCCGGCGAGATCGGCGTCCGCAAACCCTCGCGGCGCGCCTACGCCATCGCCTGCGAACGCCTCGGCGTCGCACCCGAACAGACCGTCATGGTCGACGACCTGGAACAGAACATCACGTCCGCGGCCCGTATCGGCATCGCCGGGGTCGTGCACCGGGACGCCGCCACGACCGCCGCCGAACTCGACCGCCTGCTGGGCGCGTCGAGCCGCGTGTGACACCGTACGTAAAGACTTTGGAGGAACCACTCGTGTACGAACAGTCCGCCAGGGGCAAGGAATACCAGGACAAGCTGCTCGCCTTCATGGACGAGCACATCTACCCCGCGGAGGCGGTCTACGCCGCGCAGATGGCCGAGTCCGGCGACCCGCACTTCCACCCGCCGGTCATCGAGGAGCTGAAGACCGAGGCGAAGAAGCGCGGCCTGTGGAACCTCTTCCACCCGCACCCCGAGTGGGGCCCCGGACTCACCAACCTCGAGTACGCGCCGCTCGCCGAGATCATGGGCCGCAGCGCGGGCCTGGCACCCGAGGCCACCAACTGCAACGCGCCGGACACCGGCAACATGGAGGTCCTCACCCTCTTCGGCACCGAGGAGCACAAGGAGAAGTGGCTCAAGCCGCTGCTCAACGGTGAGATCGCCTCCGCGTTCGCGATGACCGAGCCCGCGGTGGCCAGTTCGGACGCCAGCAACATCCAGATGCGGATGGAGCGCGACGGCGACGACTACGTGCTCAACGGCCGCAAGTGGTGGACGTCCAACGCCCTGCACCCCCACTGCAAGGTCCTCATCGTCATGGGCAAGACGGACCCCGACGGGCCCGCCTTCCGCCAGCAGTCGATGATGGTCGTGCCGATCGACACCCCGGGTGTCACCATCGTGCGCGGACTGCCCGTCTTCGGCTACCAGGACCGCGAGGGCCACGCCGAGGTCCTCTTCGAGAACGTACGGGTCCCGGCCACCGCGCTGCTCTCCGGCGAGGGCGACGGGTTCCTGATCAGCCAGGCCCGGCTCGGCCCCGGCCGCATCCACCACTGCATGCGCTCCATCGGCATGGCCGAGCGTGCCCTCGACCTGATGATCGACCGGGCGCAGTCCCGTACGACCTTCGGCTCCCCGGTCGCCGACCGCGGCAACATCCAGGACTGGATCGCCGAGGCCCGTATCGAGATCGACATGGCGCGGCTGCTCACGCTCAAGGCCGCGTACCTGATGGACACCGTCGGCAACAAGGAAGCGCGCACCGAGATCGCCGCGATCAAGGTCGCCGCGCCGAACGTCGCGCTCAAGGTCGTCGACCGCGCCATCCAGGTGCACGGCGGCGGCGGTGTCTCCGACGACTTCCCGCTCGCCAGCATGTACGCGCACCTGCGCACCCTGCGCCTCGCCGACGGCCCCGACGAGGTGCACAAGCGGACGATCGCCCGGCGCGAGCTGCGCCGTCGGCAGAAGGAACGGGGTGAGAAGTGACCTCTCCGGAGGCCTCTTTGCACGGACGGGTCGCGCTCGTCACCGGCGCGTCGCGGGGCATCGGCCTCGCGGCGGCCGGCGCCCTGCGCGACCGCGGCGCCCGCGTCGTGGTGACCTCGCGCGACGAGGAGCGCGCGAAGGAGGCGGCCCGCGGGCTCGGCGACAATGTCGAGGGGTTCGGGGCGCACGCCACCGACGAGGACGCCGCGCGCGCCTGTGTCGAGCACGTCGTGGAGACGTACGGCCGGCTCGACATCCTCGTCAACAACGCCGGTACGAACCCGGCGTACGGCCCGATCGTCGACCAGGACCACGCGCGTTTCGCCAAGACCATGGACGTCAATCTGTGGGCGCCGATCCTGTGGACGTCGCTCGCGGTGAAGGCATGGATGGGCGAACACGGCGGCGCCGTCGTCAACACGGCCTCGATCGGGGGACTTTCGGTCGCCAAGGACGTCGGGATCTACCACGTCTCGAAGGCCGCCCTGATCCACCTCACCAAGCACCTCGCCCTCGAACTCGGCCCCAAGGTAAGGGTGAACGCCATCGCCCCCGGCGTCGTGCGCACCCGCCTCGCCGAGGCGCTCTGGCAGGACAACGAGGAGGCCGTCGCGGGCGCGACACCGCTCGGCCGGATCGGCGAACCCGAGGACATCGGCGAAGCCGTCGCCTTCCTCGCCGGTGAGGGCGCCCGCTGGATCACGGGGGAGACCCTCGTCGTCGACGGTGGCCAACTCGTCGGATCGGGCCCGCTGTAAAGGCGTGATGGATGGGGGTGGTCCTCCAGGTGAAGCGTGCGCGAGGATGGAGGCATGACCGCGGCCCAGCGCGCCATGACCGAGCTCGGGACATGGCCGAACCTGGTAAGTGGCCCGCCCCAGTGCTCGGTTGGGCACGCGTTCCGCGCGGCGGGCCACGATCTTGTGCACTTCCACGCCGACGACTGCGCCGATCTGTACCTGACGTCGTCGGCCGTGCAGCGACTGCTGCCCCAACTGCGACACAACAGCGCCATCAGGGTGCAACCGGGGGCCTCCTGGATTACCGTGCTTCTCGAATGCGACACGGATGTGCAGCTGTTGCTGAGCCTGGTGAGCGTCGCTCTGAAGGAACACGATGCGCACGCCTGCCCCTCACCTCCGTGTGACTGGGAGCGCGGCTGACGGCGAGAGGCAGACTCCGATGCGCAAGATCGTTTTCATGATGGGCATCTCCCTCGACGGCTACATGGAGGGACCCGGCCGGGACATCGGCTGGCACCGCGTCGACGAGGAACTGCACCAGCACATGAACGACGTGTGCCGGACCTTCGGCGGCATCCTCAGCGGGCGCGTCACGCACGAGCTCATGGCCGAATTCTGGCCCACGGCGGACAAGGACCCGGAGGCGTCGGCCGCCGTGGTCGAGTTCGCGGGCATCTGGCGCGACGTGCCGAAGATCGTGTTCTCCCGGACCCTGAAGCCCGGCCCCGCGGACTGGAACACCACCGTCATGAACGAGGTGGCGCCCGAAGCGATCCGCGCCCTCAAGGAACAGCCCGGGGGAGACCTGGTCATCGACGGGGCGGACATGGCGAAGACCTTCCTCGAACACGACCTCGTGGACGAGTTCCGGGTCTACGTGCACCCCGTCATGGTCGGCACGGGCACCCCGATGTTCCATCCCGCCACCACCTTCGCGGTGCGTCCGCTGCGCCTCGCGGAGACGCACACGTTCGGGAACGGAGTCGTCCTGCTGCGGCACGAGCGGGACCGCGGCTGAGCGATATCGCCGTGGGCGAAGTGCGGGGCGCGGCCGCGGCCGGGGCTCGTACGGTGGGCCGATGAGCATCCAGGAGAGCCGCCGCCCCCGTCCCATTCCGGCCCAGGAATCCGCTCCGGCCCAGGAGCCGCTGTGGCGCCATGTCGTCGGCGACGTGCTGCGGCGGCGCAGGCGGGCGCAGGGGCGGACGTTGCAGGACGTGGCGGACGTCGCCGGGATCTCGATGCCCTACCTGTCGGAGATCGAGCGCGGCCGCAAGGAGGCCTCGTCGGAGATGCTGGCCGCCGTGGCGGGAGCGCTCGGGCTCGGTCTCGTCGACGTACTCGCCCTCGCTCAGGGGGAGTTGGCGCAGGCGGTGCGGCCGGTCCGGCTGGTATCCAGCACCGGCGTGACCACATCCGGCCAGGGCTCGCGGGGCACCGTCTGCCTCGCCGCCTGAGCCGGGATCAGCTCCCTTCGAGGCCCTCTTCGAGGTGGCGCCGCAGCACGGGGACGTGGCTGTGCTCGATGTCCTTCACCGACGTCACGAGCGTCACCCGCCCGTGCCCGGCCAGCTCGCGCACGCGGTCCACGAGTCCGGCGCGCTCCGGTTCCGCCAGCTCCGCCGCGTAGCGCTCGGCGAACGTGTCGTACCGGTCCGTCTTGTCCTCGTGGTACCAGGAGCGCAGCTCCTTCGACGGCGCGATGTCCTTGAGCCACTCGTCGACATCGGCGCGCTCCTTCGAGATGCCGCGCGGCCAGAGCCGGTCGACCAGCAGGCGGGTGCCGTCGGCCGGGGCGGGCGGATCGTAGACCCGGCGGACGGCGAAGGTTCCGGAGCCGTGTTTCGCGGTCATGGACCCATTGTGCTGCTTTCCTGCGCTTTGCGTCATGGGTGCGGTGGTGCGACGGACGGCGCCCGGCGTCAGCCGTTCGGCTCACGCGCGATGGCGGAGCCCGGTGTTCCGTAGCGACAGTCGAGCATGACCCAAGCACCGTACGACCCGCAGACTCCCCACCGGACGCCCGGCGGTGACGCCCCGCAGGGGCAGGGCCCGCTCGGCAGACTCGCCCAATCCGCCTGGCAGGCCGTGCTGCTCATGGGCGTCGCCTCGGTGATCCTCGGGGTGCTCGTCCTGGTCTGGCCGGGCGTCTCGCTGCGCGTGGCGGGCGTCCTTTTCGGCGTGTATCTGCTGGTGAGTGGCATCTTCCAGCTCGTCGCCGCGTTCGGCACGCACGCGACGGCCGGGATGCGCGTCATCGGCTTCATCAGCGGCGCCCTGTCGGTGCTGCTGGGCCTGTTCTGCTTCCGCGACGCGATGGAGTCGACGCTGCTGCTCGCTCTGTGGATCGGCATCGGCTGGCTGTTCCGCGGCATCACGCAGACCGTCGCCGCGGCCTCCGACCCCGCGATGCCCACCCGCGGCTGGCAGATCTTCCTCGGCGTCATCACCGCGCTCGCCGGTGTCGTCCTGATCGTGTCGCCGTTCGAGACGCTCGCGGTCCTCACGCTGGTCACCGGCATCTGGCTGCTCGTGGTCGGCGTCGTGGAGATCGGCACGTCGTTCGCGGTGCGCAAGCGGGCGAAGGACATCCCGTCCGGCGTGTGACCGCAACCGCAGCCACGTAACGCATACGGCGAGGGCCCCGCTGCTCCAGCGGGGCCCTCGCCGTATGCGGGGTGGGGGAGTGCGCCTCAGACGCCGACGGCCTCCTCCATCTCCTCTTCCTGCTCCTGGTCGCGCACGGCCTCCCGCTTGTGCTTGTGCGCGGGGGCCGACTCGACGGCGGCCGGGGTGCCGCGCCGGCGCTCGGCGAGGCCCGCCACCGTGATCATGGCCGCTCCCACGAGCAGCCAGGCCACGAGCGTCCAGATGTTGCGGGCCAGATCGTGCTGCCCGAAGTACAGGAGGCTGCGGGCGCCCTCGACGTACCCCGCGCCGTTCCAGAAGCTGTGCAGGCTCGCGAAGAAGCCGTCCTGCAGCTCGGGGCGGAAGATCCCGCCGGAGCTGGTGAAGTTCAGCATCACGAACAGCACCATCACGCCGAGCGTCGTCCACTTCTTCAGGAACGTGTGCAGTCCCACGCCGATCAGCAGGACGCCCGCCGAGTACAGCCACGTCATGCCCCACAGGCCCCACAGGTGGGTGTGCGCCAGGTGGAAGACGGGGCCTGCGAACGCCGCGCCGATCAGGCTGACCACGCCCGACGCTCCGACGACGAGCAGCGCGCGGGTGCGCATCCGCAGCACGCCGCCCGCGCCGCCGATCACCGCGACCGAGGCGTACGAGCCGATGCTGACCGCCACGAGCAGGAAGAACAGGCCCTGACCCGTCGGGTCGTCGTCCACCGAGGGCACCACGTCGGTCACCTTCAGGGGTGCGCCCTGCTCGGCCGCGACCGGCGTGAAGATCTTCTGGACGACGGAGACGGTGGTGTCGGAGCCGGCCGAGGCCACGACGAGCTCGGGCTTGTCGCCGAGTACGTAGGCGCCGTCGATGTCCCGGGTCTCGAGCTGGTCGACCGCGGTGGAACGGGAGGCGAGCGTGCGGACGTCGAGCGCGTCGCCCGCCTTGTCCTTCACCGTCTGCGCGAAGACCTTCGCCTCCGGGCCCGAGCCGACGACGGCGATCGGCAGATGGTGCGGCTCGGGCGAGGCGAAGGCGCCGAGATAGGCGAGGCCCATGCCGACGCACATCAGGAGCGGGGTGAGCAGATGCGTCAGAACGTGGCGCAGCGCAGGTTCGCGCGTGCCGCTCATGAGCAGGACCTCCACGGTCGAATCGGTTGGCTTTTACAACTCTTGGTGCAGTTGTACTCTACAACCATGGAGGGGGTCGAAAGTCCCCGAGCCGGTGTGACCATGGCCACCCGGCAGTGAAGTGGCAGGTCAGGCGGGGCGTGACAGGGGGCGGCCCGCGGCGGCGTGCGCCGGTGGCGCGGACTTTTTGGCGTCGCCGTTCTCATACGTCCGAAGTCGCTCGCGCAACGCGTTCATGCGCAGGCTCGTCTCGTACAAATAGCGGACCTTCGTCCGCATCATCCATGGCTCGATCGGCTTCACCACGTAGTCGGCGACGCCGAGCTCGAAGGCCCTGGCGGCGAGCTTGGTGTCCTGGCCCGCGCCGGTGATCAGCATGATCGGTATGTCCTGCGTCTGTTCGAGGCGCGTCATGTAGTGCGCGACCTCGAAGCCGCCGACGTCGGGCATCAGCACGTCGAGCAGGACCAGGCCGATGCCGCCGCGCAGCACGGCCTTGAGCGCGTCGTCCCCGGTCTGGGCCCGGACGATCGGATAGCCGAGCGGGGCCAGCGCACTCTCCATCGCGAAAAGAGTGTCGTCCCGGTCGTCGACGACGAGAATCCTCGGCCGTGCAGCGGTGGGCATCGCGGGGCGCCTCCCCTCGTCGGCACCGACAGCATATGCCGGAATCAACGGGAGGGAAGAGGTCGCTCAGTCCTCTCCGCGCACCAGATTCCAGTCCGTGTCGCGGTCGTTCGCGCCGCCGGAGGACTCGCGTCCGTCGCGCCGCGCGGGCCTGCAGGTGCGGATCCTGCCCTTGACCTCGCGCTTGGTCTCTGCGGGGTGCGGGGCGCGCTCCTTTGTGTTCATGATCGGATCCCTCTCCGACCGATATCCGATGGAATTCGGTCGAGTTCGGCTGTAGACGGTTCTGTAGACGCCCCGTTCGGGGCCGCGCCGTGAGCCTTCCCGGCGGCCGGCTCAGCCGGTCTTCGGCGCCGGGTGCCGGGCGCAGTGCGTCGCGAACGGATGCCCGGCCGGGTCGGAGTACATACGCATCTCGTTCGGGCCGCGCGCACCGCGGGTCTCCAGCGGGCGGGCGCCCAGGCCGATGAGCCGGCGCTCCACCTCGTCGAGGTTCTCCTTGTCCACCAGGAAGTCGAGATGGGCCTGCTGCGAGTCGTCGGGGCGCGGCCAGCTGGGCGGGGCGGCGTTCAGGTCGCGGCGGAAGGCCATCCGCATGCCCTGCTCGCCGACGATGTCGATGCGGTTGCTGCCCGGCAGTGCCTCGATCTCGCCGCCCAGCAACTCCCGGTAGAACTCGGCCAGTTCCTCGGGTTCCGCACAGTCCAGGACCAGCACTCCAGCCCGCACCAGGCTCATGTCTCCTCCTCCGTCGCACCCCCGTGGCGCGTCGGGGCGCCGAGTACCCCGTGAGGGCGGTGCCAACCGGGTTTCCCCGGTCCCCGACTGGTCACCCGGCCTCCGGCAGCGTTCCTCGAAGCGAAAGGTCCCGGCATGAGCACCAAGGTCGCCGATCACGTCCTCGACCGGCTGCGCGCCTGGGGCGTGGAACAGGTCTTCGGCTACCCGGGCGACGGCATCAACGGCCTGCTCGCCGCCTGGGGCCGCGCCGACAACCGGCCCGAGTTCGTCCAGGCGCGGCACGAGGAGATGGCCGCCTTCGAAGCGGTCGGCTACGCGAAGTTCAGCGGCCGCCTCGGCGTCTGCGTCGCCACGTCAGGACCCGGCTCGATCCACCTCCTGAACGGCCTGTACGACGCCAAGCTCGACCACGTACCGGTCGTCGCCATCGTCGGCCAGACCGCCCGCAGCGCCATGGGCGGCTCGTACCAGCAGGAGGTCGACCTGCACACGCTGTACAAGGACGTCGCCTCCGACTTCGTGGAGACCGTCAACGTCCCCGAGCAGCTGCCCAACGTCCTGGACCGGGCCATCCGCACCGCATACGCGCGGCGCGCCCCCACCGCCGTGATCATCCCGGGGGACGTGCAGGAACTCGACCACACCCCGCCCCCGCACGCGTTCAAGATGGTGCCCTCCAGCCTCGACCGCAGCTCGTGGACCGCCGAGCCCGCGCAGGACGCGGTGGAACGGGCCGCCGAGGTGCTCAACGCGGGCGACAAGGTGGCCATCCTCGTCGGCCAGGGCGCGGCGGGCGCGAAGGACGAGGTGTGCGAGGTCGCCGAACTCCTCGGCGCCGGAGTCGCCAAGGCGCTGCTCGGCAAGGACGTGCTCTCCGACGAACTCCCCTACGTGACAGGGGCGTCGGGCCTGCTCGGCACCCGCCCCTCCTACGAGCTGATGCGGGACTGCGACACCCTCCTCACCATCGGCTCCAGCTTCCCGTACGCGCAGTTCCTGCCCGACTACGGCAAGGCGCGCGGCGTGCAGATCGACATCGACCCGCACATGATCGGCATGCGCTACCCGTACGAGGTGAACCTCGTCGGCGACGCCCGCGCCACCCTCCGCCGGCTGCTGCCGCTGCTGCGCCGCAACGAGGCCCGCGACTGGTTCGACGAGACTTGCGCGAGCATCCGGCGCTGGCACGACGTCATGGACCGCCGCGCCGAGTTGAGCGCCGACCCGATCAACCCGGAACACGTCGCCCGCGCCCTCGACCCGCTGCTCCCGGACAACGCGATCCTCACCTCGGACTCCGGCTCCGCCGCCAACTGGTACGCCCGCCACATCACCATGCGCGGCACGATGCGCGGCTCCCTGTCCGGCACCCTCGCCACGATGGGCTGCGGCGTCCCGTACGCGATCGGCGCCAAGTACGCCCATCCCGACCGGCCCGTCGTCGCGCTCGTCGGCGACGGCGCGATGCAGATGAACGGGCTCGCCGAACTCATCACCGCCGCCAAGTACCGGCACCGCTGGACCGATCAGCGGTTCGTCGTCGGCGTGTTCAACAACCGGGACCTCAACCAGGTGACGTGGGAGCTGCGCGCCATGGGCGGCGCGCCGTCCTTCGTGCCCTCGCAGGAGCTTCCCGACGTCGACTACGCCGCGTTCGCACGGCAGTTGGGGCTCACCGGCATCCGCGTGGAGAAGCCCGACGCGGTCGCCGACGCCTGGAGCGCGGCCCTCGCCGCCGACGGGCCCGCCGTCGTCGACTTCCGCACCGACCCGTCCGTGCCGCCGATCCCGCCGCACGCGACGTGGGAGCAGATGGAGTCCACGGCGGAGGCGATCCTCAAGGGTGACCCGCAGAGCACGGACGTGGTCAAGCAGGGCTTCAAGGCGAAGGTGCAGGAGTTCATGCCGGGCGTCGGCAAGCGCGGCCACTGACGTATTTTGGGGTCCGACCTGAGACGGATCGGTGGGGCCTTGCGGGCAGGGGAGCGGCAGTGGACGCGCGGGACGCGCTGGGGGAGCGGGACGACACGGCCGAGCGGGACGACACGGCCGGGCGGTTGCGCGCCATCTGCGACGAGCTGTCGGAGCGCTTCTACGAACGCGCCGACGTCGTACGGACCCTGGTGACGGCGCTGCTCGCCGGGCAGCACTCCCTGGTGCTCGGGCCGCCCGGCACGGCCAAGTCCGAGCTGGCCCGCGAGCTCACCGGCCGGGTCGAGGGGGCGGCGTACTGGGAGATCCTGCTGTCCAAGTTCACCGGGCCCACCAGGATGTTCGGGCCCATCGACGTCGCCGCCCTGGCCCGCGGCGAGTACCGGCAGGTCTACGACGGCCGGGCCACGACCGCGCACATCGCGTTCATCGACGAGATCTTCAAGTGCTCCACCGCCGCCCTCAACGAGACACTCGGCTACCTCAACGAGCGGATCTACCACCCCGAGAACGGCGGCGCGCCGATCCACTGCCCGCTGATCGGCGCCATCACGGCCAGCAACGAACTGCCCGAAGGCGAGGACACCGCCGCGATCTACGACCGGCTCCTCGTACGGATCGAGGTCGGCTACCTCGAGGACCCCTCGAACTTCGCCGCCCTCGTCCGCTCCGCCGTCGGCGGCCGCTCGGAGGCCCCGCCACGCACTACCGTCCAACTGGCCGACCTTCAGCGGGCCGTGACCGAAACCGTCCCCGCCGTGGATGTCCCCGACGCCATCGTCGACGCCGTGTGCACACTGCGGGCCGCGCTGCGCCGCAAGGAACTCGTCGCGTCCGACCGCCGCTGGCGGCAGGCGGTGGGCCTGCTCCAGGCCTCCGCGTACCTCGACGGCCGCCCGGAAGTCGCCGAGACCGACCTGTCGGTGCTCACCCACGTCCTGTGGGACTCGCCCGCCCAGCGCCCGACCGTCGAGCGCGAGGTGCTGCACCTGGTCAACCCCGACGCCAAGGAAGCGCTCGACCTGGCAGACACCATCGAGGAGCTGGAGACCCAACTCGACTCCATGGCCGGGCAGTCCCGCGAGGCGCTGAGCGACTGGGTCATCAAGAAGGCCCACCACCAGCTCGCCACGGCCGGGCAGCGCCTGGAGAAGCTCCGCGCGGAGGCGGCGGGCGCGGGCCGCTCCACCGCCGCCATCGACCGGGTCACGGGACGCCAGCGTGCCGTCCGCGCCCGCATCCTCACCGAGGCACTCGGCGTGGACGCCAACATGGTGCGGGACCGGCCCTGAACGCGCCGGAGCCCGCCCGCGCGGCCGTCGCGGCGGACCGGTTCGACCGGATGACATGGCGCGATACATATGAACAGGCCGCCGGAGTAAGGGAGTTGGCGGTGGAACTCGGCGCGCGCCACGAGTGCGCGGAGGATCTGCTCGTCGATGTGTTCCTGGCCGCGTACAAGACGCGCGTGCAGGTGCGCGAACGCACGGACATGGCGCGCTCGCGGCTCGTGAACCACGAGTTCGTGAGCGCGCTCGTGGACTCGCCGGAGTTCGCGGAGCTGCGCCGGGACACCGCCGGCGACCCGTACGCCGCGGCCATGGCCCTACTGGCGCAGGGGCCCGCGCTGCGGGGGCTGTTGGAGCGGGAAGCGCAGGAGCGCACGGGAGAGGCCGCCGGACGCGACGGCAAGGATGCCGTCGAGGCGGCTGTAGGCACTCCAGGCGCCCCGGGTTCCCCAGGCTCTCCCGGCGTCCGTGCCGCAGCCCGCAGCGCCGCCGCGCAGGCATCCCGCGCCGTACGCCAGGAGGCCTCCCTGATGCGGGCCTGGGGTGTCGGGCCCGGCGAGCTGGAGCGGCTGCCGTTCGAGGAGCGCGCCCGGCTCGCCGAGCGGCTGCGTACCGGGCGGCTCGCCGAGTGGGCCGAACTCATCGGCCGTTTCCGGCAGATGGCCGCGGGCGAACGCGCCCGCAAGGTGGAGAACACCACCGGGGAACTCGTCGGCGTCACCCTCGGCGACGACCTGTCCCGCGTCGTCCCCTCCGAACTCGCCGGACTCGGCGTGCCCGCCCTGCGCGCGGTGTTCGCCGCCCGGTACGCCGCCGGCGAGCTGATGCTCTACGACAGCCGGGGCGAGCAGCCCACCGGACGCGGCGCCGTCATCGCCTGCGTCGACACCTCGCACTCCATGTACGAGGCGGGGCCCGGCGGAGTCACCCGTGAGGTGTGGGCGAAGGCGTGCGCGCTCGCGCTGCTCGACCAGGCCCGCGCCGGCGGGCGGGACTTCGTCGGCATCGTGTTCTCCGCCGCCGACAAGGTCCGCGTCTTCCGCTTCCCCGCCGACCGGCCGGCGGCGCTGGAGACGACCCTGGAGTTCGCGGAGACCTTCCTCGGCGGCGGCACCAGCTACCAGGCGCCGCTGGGCGCCGCCCGCGACGTCCTTGAGCGGGAGTTCGACGACGCCGCCCGCGCCCGCGGCGACATCGTGCTCCTCACCGACGACGACTGCGGCGTCACCGAGGAGTGGATGCGCGGCTGGAACGCGGCCAAGCACCGCCTGGGCTTCCGCGTCTTCGGCGTGGCCGTCGGCGCGCCGCGCGCCGCCGAGAGCGACTCCGTCCTGGACGCGCTGTGCGACAACCTCCGCTCGGTGGAGGACTTCACCGACGTGCATGCGGCCGCCGATCTGTTCCGCGTGATCTGACCCGCCCCCCGGTCACCCCTCACGTACCGGCTTCGGCGCGTCCACCACGTCCAGGAACACCTGGTCGGCCTCGGGCCAGCGGTCTCCGACCGCCCGCTTGATGCGTTCGAGGACCAGCTCCAGGCGCTCGCTCTCGATGCCGGGCGCGAGATCGATCCGCGCCGCGACCAGCGTCGAGTCCGTGCCCAGCTGCATCGTGTGCAGCTCGGCCACATTGTCGATCTCGGGCTGCGCGGCGAGGAGTTCACGGATGCCGCGGTGCAGCTCGGGGTCGCCTGCCTCGCCGATCAACTGGTCGCGGGCGCTCCTGCCGAGCCGGTACGCCACGTACACGAGCAGCAGGCCGATGGAGAACGAGGCGGCCGCCTCCCACTCGATCCGCCCCGTCACCATGTGCAGCACCATCCCGCCCGCCGCGAGGAGCACACCGATCACCGCCGTGCCGTCCTCGGCGAGGACCGTGCGGAGCGCGGGGTCGGAGCCGATGCCCTCGCCCGGCTGGGTGCGCACCTGGTGCACGGCCCGGATCAGGGAGCTGCCCTCGGCGAGCAGCGCCACCCCGAGGACCGCGAGCCCGGCGACGTACCCGCTGCGGGACTCCTCCTGGCCGCCCGACGTCAGCGCCTCGAACGCCTGGAAGAACGAGAAGCAGCCGCCCATCACGAAGATGCCGACGGCGGCGAGCAGCGACCAGAAGAACCGCTCCTTGCCGTACCCGAACGGATGCCTGTGGTCGGCGGGCCGGCGGCTGCGGCGCAGTGCGGCCAGCAGGAACACCTCGTTGAGGCTGTCGGCCACCGAGTGCGCCGCCTCCGAGAGCAGCGCGGGCGACGCGGCGATGAGACCGCCCACGGCCTTGGCCACGGCGATCAGCAGATTGGCGGCGAGCGCCACAAGAACGGTGATCCGGGTCCGCCGGTCGTCTTCCTTGGAATTCTTCGCGGTCACGTCAACTCGCAGACGGGGGAGTGGAGTACGGGGGGAATTCTCGGGAACTCGGCGCCTCGAGGAGGTATTTACCGTGATTCCTGTTCTGCTGGTTCTGTTGCTCGCGCTGTTGCTTTTCGGTGCGGGATTCGCCGTGAAACTGCTGTGGTGGGTGGCGATTGCCGTGCTGGTCGTGTGGCTGCTCGGATTCGTGATGCGCAGTACGTCGGCGAGTGGATCGAGGTCACGATGGTACCGGTGGTGAGTAACCGGACCAGGTACCGATAAACCCCGGAACGAAACCTTTGAAGTGCCGTCAGGACCGGCGGGAATGATCCGCGAAATGCCGGTCCGGACGGCACTTGTGTGATGTCACGGCGGGTTTCCCGGCGGGGGCCGGGGTTACCCGGAAGGCCTGGCACAAACCACACCCCCGGGAGGGCGGCATGCCCGAGTACGGCTACTTTCTGGCGTCGGAGGAATTCGGGCCGCGCGAGCTCGTCGAACAGGCCCGAATGGCGGAACAGGCGGGCTTCGACTGCCTGTGGATCTCCGACCATTACCACCCGTGGAACGACGCCCAGGGCCAGAGCCCCTTTGTCTGGAACGTGATCGGCGCTCTCGCGGAGGCCGTGTCGCTGCCCGTGGAGACCGCGGTCACCTGCCCCACCGTCCGTATCCACCCCGCCGTCCTCGCCCAGGCCGTCGCCACCAGCGCGGTGCAGTTGGAGGGGCGCTTCCGCTTCGGTGTCGGCACCGGGGAGGCGCTCAACGAGCACATCCTCGGCGGACCCTGGCCCTCCGCGCACGTGCGCATGGAGATGCTCGAAGAGGCCGTCGCGATCATCCGCAGGCTCCTCGACGGCGGCGAGGTCACCCACCGCGGCGAGCACTACACGGTGGAGAACGCCCGCATCTACACGCTGCCCGAAGGCCCGGTGCCCATCGACATCTCCGGCTTCGGCCCGCAGGCCACGGCGCTCGCCGCCCGCGTCGGCGACGGCTACATCACCATGAGCCCCGACGAGGCGCTGGTCACCCAGTTCCGTAAGGGCGGAGGCGGTGCGAAGCCCGTCGCCGGCGGCCTCAAGGTCTGCTATGGGCCCGACCGGGCGGAGGCCGTGCGCCGGGTGCACGGGCTGTGGGCCAACCAGCTGCTGCCCGGCGAACTCGGCCAAGTCCTGCCCACGCCGCGCCACTTCGAGCAGGCCGAGACCCTCGTCACCGAGCAGATGGTCGATGGCGCGCTGCCCTGCGGCCCCGACGTCGACGAGCACGTGGGCGCCCTCGACGCCTTCGCCCGGGCCGGCTTCGACCGGGTCTACGTCAACCAGATCGGCCCGGACCAGCAGGAGTTCTTCGACTTCTACCGGACGAAGGTGCTGCCGCAGCTCAAGGACGCCACGCCCGGACCCGCGACCAGCGGCTCGGCAGGGTGAGGCGCGGCCGACGACGATGATGACCGACACCCCGAAGTCCCCGAGCACCTGCCTCCCCGTCGAACGCCTCGACGTCAGCGCCTACACGGTGCCCACCGACGCCCCCGAAGCCGATGCCACCCTCGCCTGGGACAGCACGACGATCGTCTTCGTCGAGGCCAGGGCCGGCGGCCTCACCGGCGTCGGCTGGACGTACGCGCCACCGGCCGCCGCCGACGTCGTCCGCCACCAACTCGCCGGGCTCGTCGAGGGACGCGACGCCTTCGACATCCCCGCCGCCCACGTGGCGCAGTGCCAGGGCATCCGCAACGCGGGCAGGCCCGGCATCGCGTCCTGCGCGATCTCCGCCGTCGACCTCGCCCTGTGGGACCTCAAGGCCCGCCTCATGGACCTCCCGCTCGTCCGCCTCCTCGGTGCGGCACGGGACACCGTCCCCGTCTACGGCAGCGGCGGCTTCACCACGTACCACGACAGTCACCTGGCAGCCCAGCTCAGCGGCTGGGTGCACGGGCAGCACATCCCCCAGGTCAAGATAAGGATCGGCGAGGCCTGCGGCCGGTCGGTGCCCCGCGACCTCCAAAGGGTCCGCAGCGCCCGCAAAGTCATCGGCGGGGACGCCGAGTTGTACGTCGACGCGGGCGGCGGCTACAACCGCAAACAGGCGATCCGCGTCGGCGAGGCGCTCGTCCCCCACGGCGTCGGATGGTTCGAGGAACCTGTCTCCTCCGACGACCTCACAGGCCTCCGCCTCGTCCGCGACGCCCTCGTCTGCGACGTCACCGCCGGCGAATACGGCTACGACGTCCCGTACTTCGCCCGCATGATCGCCGCGGGCGCCGTCGACTGCCTCCAGGTCGACGTGACCCGCTGCGGAGGCATCACCGAATTCCTCCGCGCCGCCTCCCTCGCGCACGCCCACGGCCTTGAGGTCTCGGCCCACTGCGCCCCGCACGCCCACGCGGACGTGGCGGCGGCGATCCCGAACCTCCGCCACGCCGAGTGGTTCCATGACCACGTCCGCATCGAGTCCATGTTCTTCGCAGGCGTCCTGGACCCCTCGGGCGGCACGGTCCGCCCCGGCCAGAACGGCCCGGGCAACGGCCTGCTCCTGCGAAGCGAGGAGGTGGAGGAGTACCGGGTGGCCTGAGTCCCCCGGTGACCGGTTTCACGCCCGTCGATCCGGCTACTCGCACCGAAGCCGTACGTCCCCTGGAAAGGAGCCGGGCCGGTGACCTCCCTGGCGAAGTATCCGCATCCATACGCCGAGGCCCCCACGGGCGCCGACCGTGGCCTGATGATCGAACCACCCAAGGACGACCTCGTCCGTTTCCTCGAGGACCGCTTCGCCTGCGCGCAGTCGTGCACGGAGTGCGCGCGCTCCTGCGCCCTGCTGGTCAGCTCCACCGACCTCGGCCCCGCCGCCCCGCATGTGCACGGGCCCGTACGTCCGGTCCCGGACGAGGGCCCCGAACAGGCCGACGCGCCGCTCGGACTGCGGCGCGCACTGCTGCTCAGCGTCGAGGTGTGCGACGCGACCTGCCGACTGCTTTCGGAGGAGGCGCACCAGGACGAGTACGGGATCCGGCTCCAGGTCGAGTGGTGCCGGGCCGTCACCCTGGAGTGCGCGCACGCCTGCGACCGCACGCGCGACGCGGCCGACTGCGCCGAACAGTGCCGGGCCTGCGCGCGGGCCTGCACGGACTTCCTCGCGACCCTCGGCTGACGTTCCATCAGTTCCCGCGGTCCACGGCATTCCCTATTTCTGGAACGCGTTCTACTGTGTGCGCCGTCAGGCTGGCGCAAGCCGGCTCCCGGACCACGCAGTCGAACGCCAGGAGGGGCCGTGCACCTCGAATACACGCCTGAGCAGCAGCAGTTGCGCACCGAGCTGCGCGCGTACTTCGCCGAGCTCGTCCCCGAGAACGCGTACGCGCGCTACGAGGACCCGGCCGCGCAGAAGCGGTTCTACCGGGAGACGGTCCGCAGGCTCGGCGGTGACGGGTGGCTCGGCGTGGGCTGGCCGAAGGAGTACGGCGGCCGTGGCCTGTCCCCGATGGAACAGTTCATCTTCTTCGACGAGGCGGCCCAGGCGGGCGTGCCGCTGCCGCTGATGGCGTTGAACACCGTCGGCCCGACGATCATGCAGTTCGGCACGGACGAGCAGAAGGAGTTCTTCCTTCCGAAGATCCTCTCCGGCGAGCTCGACTTCGCGATCGGCTACAGCGAACCGGACGCGGGCACCGACTTGGCGGCGCTCAAGACCCGTGCGGTCAGGGACGGCGACGACTATGTCGTCAACGGCCAGAAGATCTGGACGACCAACGGGGACACCGCCGACTGGGTCTGGCTCGCCGTCCGCACCGACCCGGACGCGCCCCCGCACAAGGGCATCACCATGCTCCTCGTCCCGACGAGCGACCCCGGCTACTCCTGCACCGTCATCAACACCCTTGCCTCGCACGACACGACGGCCAGCTACTACGAGAACATCCGCGTCCCGGTCTCCCGCCGGGTGGGCGACGAGAACAAGGGCTGGCGGCTGATCACCAACCAGCTCAACCACGAACGCGTCACGCTGGCCGCGCACGGCACCATGGCGATCCGCGCCCTGCACGACGTGCAGCGCTGGGCCATGGAGACGAAGCTCGCCGACGGCCGCCGCGTCATCGACCTCGGATGGGTCAGGAAGCGCCTCGCCCAGACCCACACCAAGCTCGACGCGATGAAGCTCCTCAACTGGCAGATGGTGAACGCCGTTCAGCAGGGCACCCTCCTCCCGCAGGACGCCTCCGCCGTCAAGGTCTACGGCTCCGAGGCCCGCAGGGACGCGTACGCCTGGCTGATGGAGGTGGTGGGCGCGGCGGGCGCGCTCAAGGAGGGCAGCGCGGGCACCGTCCTGCACGGGGAGCTGGAGCGCGGCTACCGGTCGGCGGTCATCTTCACGTTCGGCGGCGGGAACAACGAGATCCAGCGGGAGATCATCTCGTGGATCGGTCTGGGGATGCCGAGGGTGCGGCGCTGACCGGATCCTCCAGGGCGATCCGGGCGAGCACGGGAAGGTGGTCGCTGCCGGTCCCGGGCAGGGTGCGGATGCGGCCGACGTTCGCCGAGCGGGCCATGATCTGGTCGATCCGGGCCACGGGGAACGCGGCGGGATAGCTGAAGGCGAACCCACGGTCCGGCACGTCCAGTTGGGAGGTCAGTGGGGCGAGGCCGCGGTCGTCCACCGTTGCGTTGAAGTCGCCGAGGACGAGGACCGTGTCCGTCTTCTCGGCGGTGACCTCCGCGCCGAGCCTGCGGGCGCTCTCGTCCCGCCACTGCGACGCCAGGCCGCTCGCGCCGATCCGTATCGAGGGCAGGTGGGCGACGTACACGGCGATGTCGCGCTGCGGGGCCTCGACGACCGCGCGCAGGCCGCGGTTCCACGGCTCCTTGATCCCGGCGGGCTTGATGTCCGCGGCCCGGACGCCGGTGAGCGGGTACTTCGACCAGAGCCCGACGGTGCCGACCACCGCGTGGTGCGGATGGCTCGCGGCGAGACCGCGCTCGTACACTCCGCGGGCCTTCGGCAGTAGCTCTTCCAGGGCGATGAGATCGGGGGACGGCCCGGACAGGTCGCGCGCCGTGCCCTGCGGGTCGGTGTTCTCGTCACTGACGTTGTGCTGCACGACGACGAGGTCGTGCCCGTCGGACCGGGGCTCGGGCAGCAATACGCCGCATTGATGGGCCCAGACCGCCGTCGGCAGCAGCAGGGCCAGCAGCGCGAGCGGCGCGCTGCGCAGCAGCCCCAGCCCGAACATGACGACCAGCGGCACCCAGAACCACGGCAGGAACGACTCCACCAGGCTCCCAAGACGCCCCGGCGTGTTCGGAACCTGCCGGTGGAAGAGCAGCACGAGCGCGGTCACGACGGCGAGCGCCGCGAGCACCCGGCCGCGACGCCAGAGCGGGCGTCTGCCGCCCGCACCGCCCGTGGAAGTCGTCGTCCCGCCGGCCCGCTCACTCATGTCGCCCCGCCCGCTCGCCCGTTGTCCCTGCTCAACAGGACGAAGCAGCCCGTGATCGAGTTCCTCGGCGGTCCTGGGTGCGCCGGGCGGCGGGCGCGCCTGAGTATCCGTACTCAGACGCACTGCGCACGGCAGCCCTGCCGTCCGCCGCCTCCCGGCGCGCACGATGTGACCGCCCCCCCCACGCCGTTCGGAACGAGGGAGCCATGAGCCGTCCACTGCAACTGCGCGCCGCCACACCCGAGGACCTGGACTGGATCCACGAGCTCCGACTCCGGGTGTACGCCCAGGAGTTGGGCCAGCACGCCCCGACCCCGGACGGCCGGCTGCGCGACGGACTCGACGGCGACAACGTGTACTTGGTCGCCGCGCGCGGCGACGACCGGGCCGGTTTCGTCAGCCTCACCCCGCCCTGGGCCGGCCGCTACGGCCTCGACAAGTACCTGACCCGCGACGAACTGCCGCTCCTCGCCGACCCCGACGTGTTCGAGGTGCGCATCCTCACCGTCGAGCCCCGCGCACGGACCACCGCGGCGGCGCCCCTGCTGATGTACGCGGCACTGCGCTGGATCGCCGCGCGCGGCGGCCGCCGGATCGTCGCCATGGGCCGCAGCGACCTGCTGGACATGTACCTCGCCACCGGGCTGCGAGCCGTCGGCCGCACCGTGCGCAGCGGCGCCCGGACCTTCGAGGTGCTGACCGGCGACGTACGCGAACTGACCCGCGCCGCCCGCACCCGGCACCACCGCCTGCTCGCACGGCTGCGGGACGCCGCGGACTGGCGGCTCGACACGCCCTTCGACGCCCGCCCCGACGGCTGCGAACACGGCGGCGACTCCTTCACGGCCATCGGCACGGACTTCCGCACCCTGCACCGCAGGCAGCAGATCGTCGCGGCCGACGTGCTGGACGCCTGGTTCCCGCCGGCTCCCGGCGTACGGGCGGCGCTCACCGACGATCCGGGCTGGATCGCCCGCACCTCTCCGCCGGCCGCCGCCGAGGGACTCGTGGCCCGGATCGCCGAGAGCAGGGGCCTGCCCGCCGAGGCGCTCGCGGTCGGTGCGGGCTCCTCCGACCTGATCTTCCGGGCGTTCGGCCAGTGGCTGGCCCCGAGCAGCCGCGTCCTCCTCATGGACCCGGGCTACGGCGAGTACGCCCACGTCACCGAGCAGGTCATCGGCTGCCGCGCCGACCGGTTCCGGCTGCGCCGCGAGGACGGCTGGCGCATCGACACCGACCGGCTCACCGCGGCCGTCGGCTCCGGCCGCTACGACCTCGTCGTGATCGTCAACCCGAACAACCCCACGGGGGTCCATCTCCCGGCCGCCGACCTGCGCCGGGCGATCGCCGCCACGTCCGGGCGCACCCGGTGGTGGATCGACGAGGCCTACCTCGGCTACGTCGACCCCGCCGAATCGCTCGCCCCGCTCGCCGCGACGGACCCGCGCGTCGTCGTCTGCAGCTCCCTGTCCAAGATGTACGCGCTCTCCGGCGTCCGGGCCGCCTACCTGGTTGCCGCCCCCGACACCGCCGCCCGGCTGCGCCGCTGGACACCGCCCTGGCCCGTCGGCCTGCCCGCCCAACTCGCCGCCGTCGCCGCCCTGCGCGAGCCCGCGTACTACACCGACCACTGGCTGCGCACCCACGCCCTGCGCTCGCGACTGGCCGCCGAACTCGCCGAGCTGGGGGAGGGGGTGAGCGTGCAGGACGGCGTGGCGAACTTCCTCAACGTGACCCTGCCGCACGGCGGACCGTCTGCCGCACGGCTCGTCGCCGAGTGCCGCCGCCACGGCGTGTACCTGTGCGACCTGTCACCGCTGTCGACGGCGTACGAGGGCCGGACCGTGCGGATCGCGGTCCGTGACACCGAGGAGAACGCGCGCATCGTGGCCGCCTGCCAGGCCGCCCTGGACGTACTGCTGCCGCTGGTGCCCGCCCCCGTACCCGCGTTCGCCACCGGAACGGTCCACTGACGGGAGGCCGGGACGGTCCGCCGACCGGAAGCGGGTGCGTACGCTGCGCACAGGAGGTGCTGTGCGACATGAGCGAAGCGGACCCCGGGCTCTTCGGCCCCGACTCGGTGACCTGGCAGCTGCACGCCGACCCCATGATGTGGGTCGCGGGCGTGCGCGCCCTGTACTTCCAGGCGCTGCACCCACGCGCCGTGCGCGGCGTCATGCAGAACTCCGACTTCCGGCGCGACGCATGGGGCCGGCTGATGCGGACCGCGGGCTTCGTCGGCACGACGACGTACGGGACGAGCGAGGCCGCAGAGAAGGCCGGTGCGCGCGTGCGGCGGATCCACAGCCACCTGGGGGCGACCGACCCGGACACGGGGGAGCGCTACGGCGTCGACGAACCCGGGTTGCTGCTGTGGGTGCACTGTGCCGAGATCGACTCCTATCTGCACGTCGCGCGCCGCTCCGGTTTCCGCCTCACCGAGGCGCAGGCCGACCGGTACATTGCCGAGCACCGCACCAGCGCCCGGCTCGTCGGCCTCGACCCGGCGAAGGTTCCGGGCAGCCAGGCGGAGTTGGCGGCGTACTTCGAGTCCGTACGTCCCGAGCTGGCCGCCGGGCCCGAGGCGCGCGACGTCGACGACTTCCTGCAGCGGCCGCCCACCCGCCTGCTGCTGATCCCCGCGCGCGAAGTTCTGTGGCGGCGCGTGGCCAACCTCGCGTACGCCTCCCTGCCGCCGTACGCCCATGAGTTGTACGGCAGACAGGCCCCTGAACCGCGCGCCGTCACGCGCCGGCTGCGCGCCACGGGCACCGCGCTGCGCCTGATTCCCGCCCGTGTGCGCTGGCAACTGCCGCCCAAACACATCCTGCGGGCCATGGGGAGACTCGGTGTGGACGCCCGTCCTGCCCCGTACAAAGTCGACAGAGGGGAAGCCATACTGGACGGGCCGGGGAGGGCGTAGCGACGCGACGGGGGCGACGGCGGGAGATGCCAGGGGTGGGGGAGACGCGGGATGTCAGGCTGATCCACGGGCGGTATCAGCTGCTCGACCTGATCGGCCGGGGCGGTATGGGCGAGGTCTGGCGGGCGCGCGACGAGGCGCTCGGCCGGCACGTCGCGGTGAAGTGCCTCAAGCCGCTCGGGCCCGAGCGCGACCAGAGCTTCACCCGCATCCTGCGGGAGCGCTTCCGCAGGGAGGCGCGGGTCGCCGCCGCGCTCCAGCACCGGGGCATCACGGTCGTGCACGACTTCGGCGAGTACGAGGGCATTCTCTATCTCGTCATGGAGCTGCTCGACGGGAAGAACCTCAGCCAGCTCCTCGACGACAATCGGCACCACCCGCTGCCCGTGGGCGACATCGTCGACATGGCCGAGCAGGTGGCCGCCGCCCTCGCCTACACCCATGAACAGGGCGTCGTGCACCGCGATCTGAAGCCCGCGAACATCATGCGGCTCGGCGACGGCACCGCCAAGATCTGCGACTTCGGCATCGCCCGGCTCGGCCACGACATCGGGTTCACCGCACGCCTCACCGGCACCGGCATCGCCATGGGGACCCCGCACTACATGTCGCCCGAGCAGATCGGCGGCGACCAGGTCGACGAGCGCAGCGACCTGTACTCGCTGGGATGCGTGCTCTACGAAATCGCCACGGGCGCCCCGCCGTTCGACCTCGAGGACGCGTGGTCCGTGCTCGTCGGGCACCGCGACACCGCGCCCGAGGCGCCGCGCGGGCACCGGCCCGAGCTGCCCGACTATCTCGACCGGATCATCCTGGACCTGCTCGCGAAGGACCCCGAGGAACGGCCGCGTGACGCGCGGGAGTTGGAGCGCCGGATCACGCAAGGCGCGCGGCCCGGGCCCGGTACGTACGTGCCGACGGTGCGGGCGCCGCAGATCGAGCCGCGCCCGGACGCTCCCGTGCGCGAACAGCCGGAACTGCCGCAGCAGCCCGTACGGGAGCAGCCCGCGTCGCGCGAGCCCCGGCTGCCCTCCTGGACCCGCGGCATGACCACAGGACACAAGGCCGCCGGGGGCACCGGCCCGCGCGTCACACCCCCGGACACCGCGGCCGGGCTCTCCGGTGAGTGGATCCCACGCGACACAGACCACACCCCCGCGCTGCCGGAGGCGGCCAGGCGCACCGCCCCTGACCCGGAACTGCTCGCCACTCTCGTCTCCCGGCACAACGCGGGGCTCAGCCTCGGCCGGCTCGAGCGCTGGGCCGAGGCGGGCGAGGTGCACCGCTCGGTCGCCGCCGAGCGGGAGCACGCCCTCGGCCCCGACCACCCCGACACCCTCGCCAGCCGCTACGAGGTCGCCTTCACCCTCAGCCGCACCGGGCGGGCCGCCGACGCGCTGCGCGAGTACCGCGGCGTCGTCGAGGGGCGCGAGCGGGTGCTGGGCCCGGAGCATCCCGACACACTCGGGGCGCGGCAGGAAGTCGCCTACGTCCTGGGGAAGTTGGGTCGGCACTTCGAGGCGCACCAGGTGTACAGCACCGTCCTCGCCGCCCGTGAGCGGGCCATGGGGCCCGAGCACCCGGACACGCTGCGCTGCCGCCACAACCTCGCCTTCAACCTCAGCAGGCTCGGCCGCCTGGAGGACTCGTACCGGATGGCGGAGGAGGTGGCCGATGCGCGCGGACGTGTGCTCGGCGCCGACCACCCCGACACGCTCGTCACACGCTGCGAAGTTGGCTACGCACTGGGCCAGTTGGGGCGGTGGAGCGAGGCCCTCGCGACGTATCAGGAGGTCGCCCGGGCCAGGGCGCGGGCCCTCGGCGGCGACCACCCGGACACCCTCTCCGTCCGCTACGAGGTGGGCATCAGCCTCGGCCGCCTCGGCCGCAGCGCCGAGGCCCTGACGCTCTACCGCGACCTGATCGACGACCGTACGCGGGTCAGCGGGCCGCAGCACCCCGAGACGCTGCGCGCCCGGCACGGGCTCGGGGTGAACCTCGGGCGGCTGGCCCGCTGGGAGGAGGCCCTGTCGGAGGCCCGCGACGTGTGCGCGATCCGCGGGCGGGTGCTCGGCCCCGACCATCCGGACACGCTCGTCAGCCGCCGCGAGGTCGCCGTCGGTCTGGGCTGGCTCGGACGCTGGCAGGACGCACTCGGCGAGTACCGCGCGGTGTCCACCGCCCGCGAGCGCGTCCTCGGCGAGGCCCACGCCAGCACCCTCGCCAGCCGCAACGACGAGGCGCACTGCCTGGAGCAGCTCGGCCGCACGGCGGACGCCGTCGCCCTCTACCGAAGAGTGGCGGCGCTGCGCCAACAGGGCGCACCACGCGCGTGACCGTGGGCCCGCCCTCTGGTCCGCCGTGCGCGGCCCGTGTTACCAAGGGCCATGCCCGCACATGATCTCCGCGCCCGCTACGACACGGTCATCGTCGGCGGCGGCCACAACGGCCTGGTGGCCGCCGCCTATCTGGCCCGCGCAGGACAGTCCGTCGCCGTCGTCGAACGCCTCGGCACCACCGGCGGGGCCGCCGTCTCCACCCGCCCGTTCCCCGGCGTCGACGCCCGCCTCTCCCGCTACTCGTACCTCGTCAGCCTGCTGCCCAAGAAGATCGTGGCCGACCTGGGGCTGCGCTTCGCGACCGCGACCCGCGACGTCTCCTCGTACACCCCGACCGTCCGCGACGGGCGGCCGACGGGGCTGCTCGTCGGTGGCGGGGAGGCGCGCACCCGCGCCGCGTTCCGCGAACTCACGGGTGGTGAGCGGGAGTACGAGGCGTGGACCCGCTTCTACGAGACGACTCGGCGCGTCGCCGAACGGGTCTTCCCGACGCTCACCGAGCCGCTCCCTTCGAGGGACGCCCTGCGTGAGCGCGTCGGTGACGAGGATGCCTGGCGGCTGCTGTTCGAGGACCCCATCGGCGTCGGCATCGAGGAGCACTTCACGGACGACCTGGTGCGCGGCGTCGTCCTCACCGACGCCCTGATCGGCACCTTCGCCGACGCCCACGACACCTCCCTCGCCCAGAACCGCTGCTTCCTCTACCACGTGATCGGCAACGGCACGGGCGACTGGGACGTCCCCGTCGGCGGCATGGGCGCGCTCACGGACGCGCTCGCCGCCGCGGCCCGCTTGGCGGGTGCGCACCTGGTCACCGGGCACGAGGTGACCCGGATCGAGACGGACGGCACCGAGGCCGAGGTCACGTACAGGACGGCCGACTCCGAGGGCACCGTCGCCGCCCGCAACGTCCTCGTGAACGCCTCACCGCAGGACCTCGCGCGGCTCACCGGCGACACCCCGCCGGCCCCCGCGGAGGGCGCCCAGCTCAAGGTCAACATGCTGCTGAAGCGACTGCCGCGCCTCAAGGACACCTCCGTCGACCCGCGCGAGGCGTTCGCCGGAACCTTCCATGTCGCCGAGGGATACGGCCAGTTGGCCACGGCGCACGCCGAGGCCGCCGCGGGCACCCTGCCCGGCGCACCGCCCTCCGAGATCTACTGCCACTCGCTGACCGACCCGACGATCCTCGCCCCGGACCTCGTCGAACGCGGCTACCAGACGCTCACCCTGTTCGGCCTGCACACCCCGGCCCGGCTCTTCACCGCCGACAACGACACGGCCCGCGCGGACCTCCTGAAGGCCACGCTCGCCCAGCTCGACGCCCACCTCGCCGAACCGATCGAGGACTGCCTCGCCGAGGACGCGGACGGCCGGCCGTGCATCGAGGCGAAGACCCCGCTCGACCTGGAGAGGGACCTGCGGCTGCCCGGCGGCAACATCTTCCACCGGGAGCTCTCGTTCCCGTACGCCTCGGAAAGCACCGGCCGTTGGGGTGTGGAGACCGGTCACGCGAACGTCCTGCTGTGCGGGGCGGGCGCCGTGCGCGGCGGCGGGGTCAGCGGGATTCCGGGGCACAACGCCGCGATGGCGGTGCTCGGCCACTGACCCCGGCCGCACGCGCGTAGACGTTAGGGTCTGTCGTTTGGATCGGGCCGGATCAGGGAGCGGGGTCCGGTGCGTGCGATCGCAAGGCGGAGGAGGGAGTCGACGCGGAGCGTCGTCGACCGACGACAACGCCGCGAGCGTGCGTGCCGGGCCCCGCGAGCCCGGCCTGATCCAAACGGCAGGCCCTAGTCCCGGGACGCCGTCCATCCCTTCGCCTCGATGCGGGACGCGTCCGCCGGGCGTGCGTCGTCGAACGCCACCTCGTCCCCGTCGAGGACGCGGATGCCGTCGACGTAGGCGCCCCGGCCGACGTACAGCTGGTCCGTCGCGTAGCGCCAGCGGAGCCGGAGCCGCGCCGTGGCGAAGGGGCCCAGGTCGGCGGTGAGGCGGTGCCAGGTGCGGTCGGCGTAGCCGTCGACCGCACCGGACGGGTGGGCGTCGGAGCGGCCGGTGGTGAACGGCAGCGGCTTCCAGTTCTTGCCGCCGTCCGTCGACGTCTCCAGGAACAGGAAGTCGGAGTGCGGCTCCGTGTCCCACCACAGGTCGCAGGCGAGGCGCGCCCCGTCCGAGGCGAGACGCAGATCCGGCAGTGTCAGCGTCGCCGACGTGGCGCTCGCCATGCCGGAGTACCAGGCGGTGCGGCCGTGCTTGGGGCGGACGGCGACCGCGCGCGCCATGTTGTTGCCCGCGGCGACCCGGGGAGCGGAACCGGATCGCCAACTGCGCACGGGGTGTACCGAGTTGCCGAGCACGATGAGGAAGGAGTCGGTCGTCGGGTCGAGCACGAGCGAGGTACCGGTGAACCCGGTGTGGCCCGCCGTGCGCGGCGTCGCCATCGCGCCCATGTACCAGTGCTGGTAGAGCTCGAAGCCGAGGCCGTGCTCGTCGCCGGGGAAGTCCGTGTTGAAGTTGGTGAACATCAGGTCCACGGACTTCTGGGACAGGATCCTTGCCTTGCCGTAGATCCCGCCGTTGAGCAGCGCCCGGCCGAGCACCGCCATGTCCCAGGCGCAGGAGAAGACGCCCGCGTGGCCCGCGACGCCGCCGAACGCGTACGCGTTCTCGTCGTGCACCTCACCCCACACCAGGCCCCGGTCCAGGCCCGACCAGGGCGCGCGGGCGTCCTCGGTGGCCGCGACCTTGGGCTTCCAGGAGGCGGGCGGGTTGTAGCGGGTGCGGGTCATGCCGAGCGGCCCCGTGATCCGCTCGGGGAGCAGCACGTCCAAGGGCTTGCCGGCGAGCTTCTCGATGACGAGCTGGAGCGTGATGAGGTTGAGGTCCGAGTACAGGTAGGTGGTGCCCGCCGGGTTGAGCAGCGCCTCCTTCCACAGGAGGGCGAGCTGCGCGTCGTGCTCGGACTCCTTGTAGAAGGCCAGGAAGGGCCTGAACCCGGAGGTGTGGGTGAGGAGCTGGCGGATCGTGACGTCCTGCTTGCCGCCGCCGGTGAACTCGGGCAGGTACGTGACGACCTTCGCCTCGAGTTCGAGCGCGCCGCGCTCCATCTCCTGCACCGCGAGGATGGAGGTGAACAGCTTGGAGATCGAGGCGAGGTCGAAGACCGTGTCGTCGGCCATGTCGATCTGCTGGTCCGCCGGGAACTCGATCCCCGTGTCCGTCTTGTCGTCGTAGTGGGAGTAGCGCACCGCCTTGCCGATCGGCTGGTGCAGCGCTACCGTGCCGCCGCGCCCCGCGAGCAGCACCGCGCCCGCGTACCAGGGGTGCTTGGGCGAGGGGCCGAGGAACTTCTCGGCGTCCACGACCAGTTGCCGCAGATGGCCGGCGAGCAGCCCCGCGCGCTCGGGGGAGCCGCGGCGCAGGGTGGGGCGCGACGGCGCGTCGGCGGCCGCCACGGCGGGGCCCGCCGGGAACGGGGCGAGGGCGATCGCGCCGCCCAACGCCAGCGTGGCCGCGCCCAGGTGGCGCCTGGTCAGGCCGGCCGACGATCTGTCTGCTTCCGCTGAGCCCATGGAAGGCCTCCTGAAAGTATCTTTCGTGATCTCGTGCGACGGATGAAACTTCTCTGTCAGCGCTGCCTCGTGTCAACACCCGTGCGCCACCTGCGCGTCATGACCGGCCGGTGAAGAATCTGACGCCGCATCAGAAAACCTCTTCCGTCGTCCGCCGCGCTGCGGCATCCTGCGCGCATGCAGACGGAGCTGAGCAAGAAACTGGGGATCGAGCACGCCGTCTTCGGCTTCACGCCGTTCCCTGCGGTGGCCGCGGCCATCAGCAGGGCCGGAGGCTTCGGCGTGCTCGGTGCGGTCCGCTACGCGGCACCCGACGAACTCAAACGCGATCTCGACTGGCTGGACGAGCATGTGGAGGGCCGGCCCTACGGGCTCGACGTCGTCATGCCCGCGAAGAAGGTCGAGGGCGTCACCGAGGCCGACATCGAGGCGATGATCCCGCCGGAGCACCGGCAGTTCGTCCAGGAGACCCTCGCCAAGTACGGCGTCCCGGAACTCGCCGAGGGCGAGGCGTCCGGCTGGCGCATCACCGGCTGGATGGAGAAGGTCGCCCGCAGCCAACTCGACGTCGCCTTCGACTACCCGATCAAACTCCTCGCCAACGCGCTCGGATCGCCGCCCGCAGACGTCATCGCCCGCGCGCACGAGCACGACATCCTCGTCGCCGCGCTCGCCGGCAGCGCCCGGCACGCCCGAAAGCACGCCGAGGCGGGCATCGACGTCGTCGTCGCGCAGGGCTACGAGGCCGGAGGACACACCGGCGAGATCGCCTCCATGGTGCTCACCCCAGAGGCCGTGGAGGCCGTCGACCCGCTGCCGGTCCTGGCCGCGGGCGGCATCGGCAGCGGGCAGCAGGTCGCGGCCGCGCTCGCGCTCGGCGCGCAGGGGGTGTGGCTGGGCTCCGTGTGGCTGACGACGACGGAGGCCGACATGCACTCGCCCGCCGTCACCCGCAAGCTGCTCGCCGCGGGCTCCGGCGACACAGTGCGCTCGCGCGCGCTGACCGGGAAGCCCGCGCGCCAGCTGCGCACCGAGTGGACGGACGCGTGGGACGACCCGGCGGGCCCCGGCACCCTGCCGATGCCCCTCCAGGGCCTGCTCGTCGCCGAGGCCGTGTCCCGGATCCAGAAGTACGAGGTGGAGCCCCTGCTCGGCACGCCCGTGGGGCAGATCGTGGGGCGGATGAACGAGGAGCGCAGTGTCCAGGCGGTCTTCGACGACCTGACGCGCGGCTTCGAGAAGGCGATCGACCGCATCAACAAGATCGCAGGACGGTGAGTGACCAGCATGAGCGCATCCCCCAACGGCAACACCTCCGCCAACGGCGCACCTTCCAAAAGCACTCCGGCCAATGGCTTTTGGGCGCAGGCCGCCGCCGATCCCGACCGTACGATCCTGATCGCCCCTGACGGTGAACCGTGGACGGCGGGGCGCCTGCACGCCGCGTCCAACAAGATGGTCCACGGTCTGCGCGCGGCAGGCCTTCAGCGGGGCGACGCATTCGCCGTCGTACTCCCCAACAGTGTCGAGTTCTTCACCGCCTACCTCGCCGCCTCACAGGCCGGCTTCTATCTCGTGCCGGTCAACCACCACCTCGTGGGGCCGGAGATCGCCTGGATCGTCTCCGACTCGGGCGCCAAGGTGCTGATCGCGCACGAGCGGTTCGCCGACGCGGCGAGGTCCGCAGCCGACGAGGCGGGCCTGCCCGACAGCCATCGGTACGCGGTCGGTGACGTCGCGAGCTTCCGCCCGTACGCCGAACTCCTGGACGGACAGAGCGAGTCGGCGCCCGAGGAGCGCACGCTCGGCTGGGTCATGAACTACACGTCCGGGACCACCGGTCGCCCCCGGGGCATCCGCCGTCCGCTGTCCGGAAAGCTGCCGGAGGAGTCGTACCTCGGCGGGTTCCTCGGCATCTTCGGCGTCAAGCCGTACGACGACAACGTGCACCTGGTCTGCTCGCCGCTCTACCACACGGCGGTCCTCCAGTTCGCGGGAGCGTCCCTGCACATCGGGCACAAGCTCGTCCTGATGGACAAGTGGACGCCCGAGGAGATGCTCCGCCTCATCGACACCCACAAGTGCACGCACACGCACATGGTGCCGACCCAGTTCCACCGCCTGCTCGCGCTCCCGCAGGAGGTCAGGGACCGCTACGACGTCACGTCCATGCGGCACGCGATCCACGGCGCCGCGCCCTGCCCCGACCACGTCAAACGCGCCATGATCGACTGGTGGGGGACGTGCGTCGAGGAGTACTACGCGGCCAGCGAGGGTGGCGGCGCGTTCGCGACGGCCGAGGACTGGCTGAAGAAGCCGGGCACCGTCGGAAAGCCCTGGCCCATCAGCGAGTTGGCGATCTACGACGACGATGGCAACAAGCTGCCGGCCGGTGAACTCGGCACCGTCTACCTCAAGATGAACACCGGCGGATTCTCGTACCACAAGGACGAGGGCAAGACGAAGAAGAACCGCATCGGCGACTTCTTCACCGTCGGTGACCTCGGGGTGATCGACGAGGACGGCTATCTCTTCCTGCGCGACCGCAAGATCGACATGATCATCTCGGGCGGCGTCAACATCTACCCCGCGGAGATCGAATCCGCGCTGCTCACCCATCCCGCCGTCGCCGACGCCGCCGCGTTCGGCATCCCGCACGACGACTGGGGCGAGGAGGTCAAGGCGGTCGTCGAGGTCGCGGAGGGCCGAACAGCCGGTGACGCGCTCGCGGCCGAGATCCTCGCCCACTGCGAGACCCAACTCGCGGGCTACAAGAGGCCCAAGAGCGTCGACTTCATCGAGACGATGCCCCGCGACCCCAACGGCAAGCTCTACAAGCGCCGCCTGCGAGACCCGTACTGGGAGGGGCGGACCAGGGTGGTGTGAAACCAGTGTGAGACCACCCCGGTCCTGGAGGGCCCGTCAGTCGCGCACCCGCACCACCTTCAGTGCGGGCGACCTGAGGATGTCCTTCTCGCAGAAGCGCTCCGTGACCCACTTCTTCTTTGAGAAGAGGTGGGTCTGGTCGCTGTAGTGAGGCGAGTTCGGGTTCGACGACTGGGAGTACGTGAGGAGGGTGCGTGCCACCGGGCAGCGCCCGCCGTCCCAGCCGACCGCCTGGATGTAGCTCGACCCGGTCGTGACGTCGGTGTAGCCGCCGCCCGCGGCGTTCCACACCGGTTCGACCTTGTTCCACACGCCGAGCGACTCCGTGCCTCCGTGCACCGGGATGCGCTCGCCGCCGCGCGTCACGAACTGGTGATCCCCGAGCTCGGCGTCCAACGGAATGTTCGCGGCCTTGAGTTCGGCCACCGCGTCGGCGAGCGCCGTGGCGAAACCGGGCGCCTGAGTGTTCAGTGTGTTCGGTGTACGCACCGGATCCGCCGCCGAGAACGGCACCTTCCACAGTTGGGCCGCGGGCACCGCCGCCGTCAGCTTCCGCCAGAACCGGTCGAAGAGCAGGGCGCCCCGGCTGTCGGTGTTCATGGTGCGATCCCACGCGCCGATCACGTCACAGGCCCGCGAGACGTCAACCGGCTTGCCGTCGCTGCCCGTTGCCGAGCCGCCCGGCAGCGCGGCGCACGCCTTCGCGGTGTCGGCGGCCGTCAGATCGGCGGCGGGTACCCGGTCGGCGAACTGCTGCCGCTGCAGATCCGCGACCTTCAGCCCGCCCTTGTCCGCCATCCCTGCAACGTCCTCGACGGCGCCGCGCGTGCGCATCGACCGCTGCGTGCCGATGTTCCCGAAGACCCGCTCGTAGCCGGTGATCGGGTGGTCCGCATTGGCGAGCCAGGCGCTGTCGTTGGAGTTCTCCGCGTACGGGGCGTCCTTGAGCACCGGCATCTTCGACGGGCCGAAGATGCCCGGCTGCACGGCGTCCTTGTCCCTGCCCAGCCCACAGTCACTCTTCGAGCCATCGAGGACGGCGACACCCGAGGCCGGATACGTCACCTTGCCGAGCGCCGTCGAACAGCGCTCCGCCAGCTCGTCGGTGATCCGCGGCAGCACCTGCGACTGCGTGAACAGCGAGTGGCCCGAGGAGTCCGCGGCGATCGTGTTCACCCACGGCAGACCCTGTGAGCGGCGCAGCGACGCGAGGATGTCGGCGGTCGAGCGGGCCTTGCTGAAGCCGAGCGCCGTGTCGGAGGCGCGCAGGTTGACCGCGTTGGGGTCGTTCAGGGCGTAGGCCGTCGTCGCGGTCCAGGGGAGTGGGAGCTGGGCGCCGAGGTTCGTGACGACGGGGCCGTAGCGGGTCCACCACTGGGTGCGGGTCACGTCGCCGCCGCCCTTGACGGGCACGCTCACGGTCCGCTTCGTCATCCTCTCCTTCTTGCCGTCGACCACGTACGTCGTCGGGTCGGACGGGTCGAGGGTGAGCTGGTGGAGGTTGAGCGTGACGCCCGTGGCGACCGTGTGGCTCCACGCTGTGTTCGCGTTGTGCCCGATGGAGATCCCGGTGGTGCCGAGCAACGAGCCGCCCATGACGTTGAGTTCGCCCGGGATCGTCTGTTGCGACTGCCAGAAGCGGCGGCCGCCCTGCCATGGGTAGTGCGGGTTGCCGAGCAGCAGGCCCCGCTTGTTCGCCGTCGCCGCGCCGCTGAACGCCACCGCGTTCGAGCCCATGTCGGAGTCGTCCTGCGCGAACAACTCGCGGGCGGCGCGGGCGGTATCGGCCTTGTCCGGCCCAGTCTGCGCGGCACCCGCGGTCGGCGGCTGCGCGGCCGTGATGCCCTCGATCCCGCGGCCCTGCCCGCCGAGCACCGCGATCGCGAAGCCGCGCGTCGCCACGTCGAGCGAGGTCACCGGCTTCACCCAGTCCGCGCCCTTGCACGCCGGGTCGGTGATCCGGTTCTGCTTCAGCCACGCGTTGTACCCGGCGGCCCAGCCGCGCATCGCGTCCTTCACATCGCGGCTCGGGCCCGCGGGCGCGGGGACGTCGAGCAACTTCTCCACGGTGTGCGCCTCGCGAACACCCCTGAAGTACAGGTCACTTGAGAGGTTCTTGGTCGCCGACGACAGCGAGCCGTCGGGCGCCGCGTCGGGCCCGAAGACGCGCGAACGCTCGCCGCGCAGCGTCACGAACCCGTCGGCGAGCGTGCACACCTGGTCGGCGGCCTGCGCCCACCCCGTGCCGAAACCGAGGTTCGCGTAGTCCTTGGCGACGATGTGCGGGATCCCGTACTCGGTGTAGCGGATGGTGGCGGACAGGCCGCCGCCGTGCGGATGTGTGTCACGGTCGGCCGCGGCGGACGACACCGAGGCGGTGCCGCTGAGCGCGGTCAACAGGGCGACCCCGAGGGCCGCGAGGCGTCTGTGTCCCGGACGTGTGCGCATCGTGCTCCCAACTGCAGTGCGGGCTGAGGTGGTTGAGCTGCGTGAGGGCGCTGAGCGTACCAACGGGTATGTCCGGTGCGGAGAGGTCGGCGGGAGCGGAGCCCGTACCGGAAGTCGGCCCTGAGCCGAGACCGGGCATGTCCGGTACCGGACATGCCCGGCGATGAGGGCCGCTGACACCGAGGCGAGCAGGCACCCGGCGTCAGCGGCGAAGGGGATCAGCGGGCGAGGTGGAACCCGCTGCCTCACTCCTCCCTTCGCCCCGAACGGCCGGATCGGATGCACCGCATCGGTCGTTCGACCCGCCGCGTCCGCCGCCTTGACCCGGCGCCCGTCACCGCACAGGATCACGCCATGACGAGGTCACCTGCCGCCGAAGCCGCCAGCAGCACCGTCGACGGAGTCCTGCGCCGCAGCGCCCGCCGCACCCCGGAGCGCGTCGCCCTGCGCTACGGGCCGCGCTCCTGGACGTACGGGGAGCTGGACGACGCCGTGTCCCGCGCGGCCGGCGCCCTGCGCGCCGAGGGCCTCGCGCCGGGCGACCGGGTCGGCGCCTACGGGCACAACTCGGACGCGTACCTGATCGGCTTCCTGGCCTGCGCCCGCGCGGGCCTCGTGCACGTCCCGGTCAACCAGAACCTGACCGGCGAGGACCTCGTGTACATCGTGCGCCAGTCCGGCGCCTCGCTCGTCCTCGCCGACCCCGACATCGCGGACCGCCTCCCCGGCGACGTGCCCGTGCTGCCGCTGCGCGACGCGGACGACACCCTGCTCACACGGCTGGCGGCCAGCGCCCCGTACGACGGGGAGTCGCCGGACGCCGACGACCTGGCGCAACTGCTCTACACGTCCGGGACCACCGCACTGCCCAAGGGCGCCCGGATGACGCACCGCGCGCTCGTCCACGAGTACGTGAGCGCCATCCACGCGCTCGACCTCAAGGAGACGGACCGGCCGGTGCACGCGCTGCCGCTCTACCACTCGGCGCAGATGCACGTGTTCCTGCTGCCGTACCTGGCGGTGGGCGCCACCAACACGATCCTCGACGCGCCGGCCGCCGACCGGGTCTTCGACCTCGTGGAGGCGGGGGAGGCGGACAGCCTGTTCGCGCCGCCGACGGTGTGGATCGGGCTCTCCCAGCACCCCGAGTTCGCCGCCCGCGACCTGAGCGGGCTGCGCAAGGCGTACTACGGCGCCTCGATCATGCCGGTCCCTGTGCTCGAACGGCTGCGGGCCCGGCTGCCGGGACTCGCCTTCTACAACTGCTTCGGGCAGAGCGAGATCGGCCCGCTCGCCACCGTCCTCGGACCCGACGAGCACGAGGGGCGGATGGACTCGTGCGGGCGTCCTGTGCTGTTCGTCGAGGCGAAGGTCGTCGACGACGAGGGCAAGGACGTGCCCGACGGCACACCCGGCGAGGTCGTCTACCGCTCCCCGCAGCTGTGCGACGGCTACTGGGACAAGCCGGAGGAGACCGAACAGGCCTTCCGGGACGGCTGGTTCAGGTCCGGAGACCTCGCGGTGCGCGACAGCGAGGGCTACTTCACCGTCGTGGACCGGGTGAAGGACGTCATCAACTCCGGCGGCGTGCTCGTCGCCTCACGCCAGGTCGAGGACGCTCTCTACACCCACCCGGCCGTCGCCGAGACCGCCGTCGTCGGACTGCCCGACGAGCGCTGGATCGAGGCGGTCACGGCGGTCGTGGTGCGGTCCGCCGACGTCACGGAGGAGGATCTGATCACCCACGCGCGCGAGCAGCTCGCCCACTTCAAGGCGCCCAAGAGGGTCGTCTTCGTGGACGAACTCCCGCGCAACGCGAGCGGCAAGATCCTCAAGCGGGAGCTGCGGGACCGGTTCGCATGACGGAGCGGGGGAGTGGCGCAGCCCCGCTCAGGACTTCCGCTCGTCCACGATCCGCTTGATCTTGCCCACCGACCGCTCGAGCGACTCCGGCTCCACGATCTCCACGGACACCGACACCCCCACCCCGTCCTTCATCCCGGCCGCGATGGCGCGCGCCGCAGTCTCCCGCTCCTGGGGCGTCGCGTCGGGCCGGGCCTCGGCGCGTACGGTGAGCGCGTCCATGCGGCCCTCGCGGGTGAGGCGGAGCTGGAAGTGCGGGGCGACGCCGGGGGTGCGCAGCACGATCTCCTCGACCTGCGTCGGGAACAGGTTCACGCCCCGCAGGATCACCATGTCGTCACTGCGCCCGGTGATCTTCTCCATGCGCCGGAACGCCGGCCGCGCCGTCCCCGGCAGCAGCCGCGTCAGGTCCCGCGTCCGGTACCGCACCACCGGCATCGCCTGTTTGGTCAGCGAGGTGAAGACCAGCTCGCCGTGCTCGCCCTCCGGCAGCACCTCACCCGTGATCGGGTCGACGATCTCCGGGTAGAACTGGTCCTCCCAGATGTGCAGCCCGTCCTTCGTCTCCACGCACTCCTGGGCCACGCCGGGACCCATGACCTCCGACAGACCGTAGATGTCGACCGCGTCGATCCCCGCCCGCTCCTCGATCTCGCGCCGCATCTCCTCGGTCCACGGCTCCGCGCCGAAGATGCCGACCTTCAAGGAGCTGGTGCGCGGATCGACGCCCTGGCGCTCGAACTCGTCGAGGAGCGTGAGCATGTACGAGGGCGTCACCATGATGATCTCGGGCTTCAGGTCCAGGATCAGCCGCACCTGGCGCGACGTCATGCCACCGGACGCCGGAATCACCGTGCACCCGAGCCGCTCCGCCCCGTAGTGCGCGCCCAGCCCGCCGGTGAACAGGCCGTACCCGTACGCCACATGGACCTTGTGCCCCGGCCTGCCGCCCGCCGCGCGGATCGCCCGCGCCACCATGTCCGACCACATCGACAGGTCGGCCTCGGTGTACCCGACGACCGTGGGCAGCCCCGTCGTGCCGCTCGACGCGTGCAGGCGCCGCACCTCGGACTGCTCCACGGCGAACATCCCGAAGGGATAGTTGTCCCGCAGGTCCGCCTTGGTCGTGAACGGGAAGCGCCCCAGGTCCGCCAGGGCATGGCAGTCCTCGGGCCGCACCCCCGCCTTGTCGAACGCCTCGCGGTAGAACGGCACCCGCTCGTACACCCGGTGCAGCGTCCCGCGCAGCCGCTCCAGCTGCAGCGCGCGCAGCTCGTCCGCGCCGAGCCGCTCGCCCTCGTCCCGCCAGTCCGTCGCCATCGACGCCATCGCACGCACTCCCGAAACTCCCGACCGATCATTCGGTTGCCCTGCTGTCGATCAGTAATTCAAGGAGTGCCCGCGCTCGTCAAGACATGCGACGCGCCGGTTCCGGTGTCAGCGGCCGGCCGGGGGCTCCCAGACGTACGGCGTGGTGGTCCCGAGTGCCACGAACCCCAGGCGTTCCAGGATCGGCCGGCTGTACGGCGTCGCGTCCACCTGGACGTACGCGAAGCCGCGCTCGGCGGCGATGCGGACGCGGAACGCGACGAGCGACCGGTAGATCCCGCGGCCACGCCACTCGGGCACCGTGCCGCCGCCCCACAGGCTCGCGAAGGCCGTCCCCGGGTGCAGCTCCATGCGGGCGGCGCTCACCGGCTCGTCGCCGTGCAGCGCCACGACCGCGGGGACGGTGGCCGGGTCCTGGGCCAGCTGGGTCCTGAGCTGGTGACCGATGGCCGAGCGGCCGGATTCGAAGGCCAGCTCGTGCACCCGCTCCACCAGCTCGACCCGCGACTCGTCGGTGACCGGGAGCAGCCGGATCCCTTCGGGTGGCGCGGTGTCGACAGGCAGCGCGGCCGTCTCCGCGACGAGCAGTGTCTCCGGCACCTCCGGTACGAACCCGGCGGCCTCGAGCCGGTCGGGAAGGTCGGAGGGGCGGTCGTGCGCGTACGTCTTCCACTCGAACTCCCGGCCCAAGTCGCCGAAGAAGCGGACCTGTTCGGCGATCGCGGCGTCGGCCGAATCCTCGTCGAGGCCCGACCACAGCACCCCGTTCCACCCCGCCGCCGGGCCGACGTGGCGCACCACGTCGCCGATCCGCTCGACCCGCGCCCCGGGCTCGTCGGGCTGCGCCTCGCGCCGCATCTGCTGATCGAACAGGTCCCTGACCTTCGCATGATTCATGCGCGAACTTCAGCACCGGGACGACGGCCGGGCAACCGAGATAAATCCGGCCGCGCGCCATGGAACACCCTTGCTATGGTGCGCCGATGACATCGATCAAGAAGGTCCAGATCACCTTCGACTGTGCGGAGCCCGTACGGGTCGCCCGCTTCTGGTGCGAGGTGCTCGGATACGTCATGCCGCCCGGGGCCGACGAGGACGAGACATGGTCCGCCTGCGCCGACCCCAAGGGCGAGGGGCCGCGCTTCTTCTTCCAGCGCGTTCCGGAGGGGAAGGTCGTCAAGAACCGGGTGCACGTCGACGTGCGGGCCGGGGCTGGCCTCGTCGGCGACGAGCGGCTCGCGGTGCTCGAAGCCGAGGCCGAGCGCCTGTACAAGCTCGGCGCGACCCACGTCCTGACGCAACGCGCCGACGAGGAGAACGAGTCCTGCATCACGCTGCAGGACATCGAGGGCAACGAGTTCTGCCTCGACTGAGCACGAGCCACGCGGAGGGGGCCTACGCGTTCCCCTCCGCGGCCACGGACCGCGCCCACCGGTAGTCCGCCTTCCCGCTCGGCGAGCGCTGGATGCTGTCCGTCACCACCAGCTGCCGGGGAATCTTGTAACCGGCGAGATGGCTGCGGCAGTGCCTCTGGACGGTGTCCAGGGTCAGCGGTTCCGCGCCGTCCATGAGCTGGACCACCGCCGCCACATGGTTGCCCCACTTCTCGTCCGGCACACCGGCCACCAGCGCGTCGTAGATGTCCGGGTGGGACTTGAGTGCCTGCTCGACCTCCTCCGGGTACACCTTCTCGCCGCCCGTGTTGATGCACTGCGAGCCGCGTCCGAGGACCGTGACGATGCCCTGCTCGTCGACCGTCGCCATGTCGCCGAGCAGCACCCAGCGCTCCTCGCCCTTCTGGAAGAACGTCTCGGCGGTTTTCGCGGGGTCGTTGTAGTAGCCGAGCGGTACGTGCCCGCGCTGCGCGATCCGCCCCACCTCGCCGACCGCGACCGGCTCGTACGTCGCCGGGTCCACCACCTGCGTACGGGAGTTGACCTGGACGTGGAAGCCGGATCCCGCGCCCGAGTCGGCCGTCGCCGTGCCGTTGAAGCCGGACTCGGACGAGCCGAAGTTGTTGAGCAGCATGGTGTTCGGCACCAGCTCCTGGAACTGGGCGCGCACCGTGTCCGACATGATCGCGCCCGAGGACGAGACACTGAACATCGACGAGCAGTCCGTGCCCTTCAACGGCCCCTTGAGCGCGTCGATGAGCGGGCGCAGCATCGCGTCGCCCACCAGGGACATGCTCGTCACCTTCTCCTTCTCGATGGTGCGCAGCACCTCCTCCGGGGCGAACTTGCGGTGGATGACGACGCGTTGGCCGAAGTTGAAGCCGATGAAGGCCGTGAGGGTCGACGTGCCGTGCATCAGCGGGGGAGTGGGAAAGAACGTGATGCCGTCGCCGCCGGCCGCCACCCGCTCGGCCAGCTCCTCGGGCCGTGACACCGGCTCACCCGTGGGCGCGCCACCACCCAACCCGGCGAAGAACAGGTCCTCCTGACGCCACATCACCCCCTTCGGCATGCCCGTGGTGCCACCGGTGTAGATGATGAACTGGTCGTCGGGGGAGCGCGGCGGGAAGCCGCGCTCGGGGGAGGACTGCGCGGTCGCCTCCTCGAAGTCCACCGCCTTCAGCGGCGGCGCGTCCGCCTCGGGCGCGCCCACCCGCACCAGGTGGCGCAGCTTCTCGGCACGCGGCAGCGCCGCCGCCACGCGCGGCGTGAACTCCGTGTCGAAGACGAGGGCCGCGAGATCCGCGTCCTGGTAGAGGTAGGCCAACTCCTCTTCCACGTAGCGGTAGTTCACGTTCACCGGGACGGCCCGCGCCTTGACGCAGCCGAGCGCCGTCTGCAGGTACTCGATGCCGTTGTAGAGGTGCAGGCCCACATGCTCGCCGGGGCGTATCCCGGCCGCGATCAGGTGGTGGGCGACCCGGTTGGCCGCCGCGTCCAGTTGCGCGTAGGTGAGCCGGCGCTCCGCGCCCGTACCGGGATGATCCACGTAGACGAGCGCCTCGCGGTCGGGGACCACGTCGACGACCGACTCGAACAGGTCGGCAAGGTTGTACTCCACCGCGCTCCTCCTGATCCAGATGATCCAGGGCCGGATGTCTCCCGGGCGCCTCCTGGCCGTCATCAGAACAGAACCGGGAGTAAGGGGGAAGGGCCTCCGCACAAGAAAACTGACTGAGTGTCAGAAAACTCTTGAACTGGCACGTGCCCTCCTGCAACCTGTTCCAGGTCCGAGGCTGCGGCTGACTGGAGGACCCCTCATGGGTGGGACCGAACATCTCGACGTCCGGCGCGAGGGCGCCACGCTCGTACTCACGCTCAACAGGCCGGAGGCCAAGAACGCGCTGTCCCTGCCGATGCTCGTCGGCCTCTACGACGGGTGGCTGGAGGCCGACGCCGACGACTCGATCCGCTCCATCGTGCTCACCGGGGCGGGTGGTGTGTTCTGCGCCGGCATGGACCTCAAGGCACTCGCGGGCAAGGGGATGGAGGGCGAGCACTACCGGGACCGCCTCAAGGCCGACCCCGACCTGCACTGGAAGGCGATGCTGCGCCACCACCGGCCGCGCAAGCCCGTCATCGCGGCGGTCGAGGGGCACTGCGTCGCGGGCGGCACCGAGATCCTTCAGGGCACGGACATCCGGGTGGCGGGGGAGTCGGCGACGTTCGGGCTCTTCGAGGTCAAGCGCGGTCTGTTCCCCATCGGTGGCTCGACGGTGCGGCTGCCGCGCCAGGTTCCCCGTACCCACGCCCTGGAGATGCTGCTGACCGGGCGGCCCTACCCGGCGCCGGAGGCCGCGGCGATCGGGCTCGTCGGACGTGTGGTGCCCGACGGCACCGCGCTCGAGACGGCGCTGGAGATCGCCGAACAGATCAACGCATGCGGCCCGTTGGCCGTCGAGGCGGTCAAGGCGTCCGTCTACGAGACCGCCGAGATGACCGAAACGGACGGTCTCGCCTCGGAGTTGAAGCGCGGCTGGCCCATCTTCGACACCGCCGACGCGAAGGAGGGCGCCCGCGCGTTCGCGGAGAAGCGACCGGCCGAGTTCCGGCGCGAGTGAGGCCCACCGCCATGACCACCCCTTGCCCCGCCCGCCCCTACGTCAAGGAGGCCTCATGACATCCACCGCCAGGCCGGAGGTGCTGCGCGCGCCGTTGGTCGTGGAGTTCCCGTTCACCCGCTCCCTCGGCCCCGTCCAGTCCGCCTTCCTCAGCGGTCTGCGCGACCGCACCGTCCTCGGCGTGCGGACCGGCGAAGGGAAGGTCCTGGTGCCGCCGGTCGAGTACGACCCCGTGACCGCCGAGGAGATCCGCGACCTCGTCGAGGTCGGCGCCACCGGCACCGTCACCACCTGGGCCTGGAACCCCGAGCCGCGGCGCGGCCAGCCCCTCGACACCCCCTTCGCCTGGGTCCTCGTCCAGCTGGACGGCGCCGACACCGCCCTGCTGCACGCCCTCGACGCCCCGGGCCCCGACGCCGTGCACTCCGGCATGCGCGTGCGCGTCCGCTGGGCCGAGGAACGCGAGGGCGCCATCACGGACATCGCATGCTTCGAGCCGTACGAGGGCGACGACACGCCCTCCCAACCGGCGCCCCACAGTGGCGAGTTCGAGGACGCCGTCACCGGCATCGTCGCCCACGCCCGCCTCGACTACACCTACAGCCCCGGCGCCGCCCAGACCCGCTACATCAACGCCCTCGCGGAGCGCCGCACCGTCGGCGAGCGCTGCCCCTCCTGCCGCAAGGTCTACATCCCGCCGCGCGGCGCCTGCCCCACCTGCGGCGTCGCCACCGGGGAAGCGGTCGAGGTCGGGCCCGCGGGCACCGTCACCACGTACTGCATCGTGAACATCAAGGCGAAGAACCTCGACATCGAAGTCCCGTACGTCTACGCCCACATCGCCCTCGACGGCGCCGACCTCGCCCTGCACGGCCGCATCGCGGGCATCCCGTACGACCAGGTGCGCATGGGGCTGCGCGTCGAACCCGTGTGGACGGAGGGCGGGCGCTATCCGGACCACTACCGGCCCACCGGTGAACCCGACGCCGATTACGACACGTACAGGGAGATGATCTGATGCGGCCGCCGATCCGGGACATCGCCGTCGTCGCCTTCGGGCAGACCGACCACACACGTACCTCCGACGAACAGTCGGAGGTCGAGATGCTGATGCCCGTCCTGCACCAGGTCCTCGACGCCACGGGCCTGAAGACCAGCGACATCGGGTTCACCTGCTCGGGATCGAGCGACTACCTCGCAGGGCGCGCCTTCTCGTTCACCATGGCGCTCGACGGCGTCGGCGCCTGGCCGCCGATCTCCGAGTCCCACGTCGAGATGGACGGCGCGTGGGCCCTGTACGAGGCGTGGACCAAGCTGCTGACCGGTGAGGCCGACACCGCGCTCGTCTACTCCTACGGGAAGTCCTCACCGGGCTCCGTACGTGACGTCCTGACGCGTCAGCTCGACCCGTACTACGTCGCCCCGCTGTGGCCCGACTCCGTCGCGCTCGCCGCCCTCCAGGCGCAGGCGCTGATCGACGGGGGACACACCGACGAGCCCGCGCTCGCCGGGGTCGCCGCCCGCAGCCGGGAGTCCGCCTCGGGCAATCCGCACGCCCAGCTGCGCGGGAGCGTGCCGCACGGCGATTACGTCGTAAATCCGCTGCGGACCGGGGACTGCCCGCCGATCGGGGACGGCGCCGCGGCCGTGATCCTCGCCGCGGGCGACCGCGCCAGGGAACTGTGCGAGCGGCCCGCCTGGATCCGCGGCATCGACCACCGCATCGAGGCACACAGCCTCGGGGTGCGCGACCTCACCGACTCGCCCTCCGCGCGGCTCGCCGCCGAGAACGCCGGGGCCTTCGAACGGCCCGTGGACACCGCCGAGTTGCACGCCCCGTTCACCTCGCAGGAGGTCGTCCTGCGCCGCGCCCTGAGCCTCGGCGACGACGTCGACATCAACCCGTCCGGCGGCGCGCTCGCCGCCAACCCCGTGATGGCCGCCGGGCTCATCCGCATCGGCGAGGCCGCCGCCCGCATCCACGGCGGGAGCTCCCGGCGCGCCCTCGCCCACGCCACCTCCGGGCCCTGCCTCCAGCAGAACCTGGTCGCCGTACTCGAAGGGGAGGACCAGTGATGAGCAAGGCCGTGTCGAAAGAGCCGGTGGCGGTCGTCGGGATCGGGCAGACCAAGCACGTCGCCGCCCGCCGGGACGTGTCGATCGCGGGCCTCGTCCGCGAGGCGGCCCAACGCGCCCTGGACGACGCCGAGTTGACGTGGGCCGACATCGACGCCGTCGTCATCGGCAAGGCGCCCGACTTCTTCGAGGGCGTCATGATGCCGGAGCTGTACCTCGCGGACGCGCTCGGCGCCGTCGGCAAACCGATGCTCCGCGTGCACACCGCGGGATCCGTGGGCGGCTCCACCGCGCTCGTCGCCGCCAACCTCGTCGCGGCCCGCGTCCACGGCACCGTACTCACCCTCGCCTTCGAAAAGCAGTCGGAATCCAACGCGATGTGGGGACTCTCGCTGCCCATCCCGTTCCAGCAGCCGCTGCTCGCGGGCGCCGGCGGCTTCTTCGCCCCGCACGTGCGCGCGTACATGCGCAGGACCGGCGCCCCCGACACCGTGGGCTCCGTCGTCGCCTACAAGGACCGGCGCAACGCGCTGAAGAACCCGTACGCCCACCTCCACGAGCACGACATCACCCTGGAGAAGGTCCAGGCCTCGCCGATGCTCTGGGACCCCATCCGCTACTCCGAGACCTGCCCCTCGTCCGACGGCGCCTGCGCGATGGTCCTCACCGACCGCGCGGGGGCGGCCCGCTCCTCGAAGCCGCCCGCCTGGGTGCACGGCGGCGCCATGCGCAGCGAACCGACCCTCCACGCGGGCAAGGACTTCGTCTCCCCGCAGGCCGGCAAGGACTGCGCCGCCGACGTGTACCGACAGGCCGGGATCGCCGACCCGCGCCGCGAGATCGACGCCGTCGAGATGTACGTGCCGTTCTCCTGGTACGAGCCGATGTGGCTGGAGAACCTCGGGTTCGCGGACGAGGGCGAGGGCTGGAAGCTCACCGAATCCGGTGTCACGGAGCTCGACGGGGACCTCCCCGTCAACATGTCGGGCGGCGTCCTGTCCACCAACCCCATCGGCGCCTCCGGGATGATCCGCTTCGCCGAAGCGGCGCTCCAGGTGCGCGGTCAGGCCGGGGAACACCAGGTCGAGGGCGCACGGAAGGTCCTCGGGCACGCCTACGGAGGCGGCTCGCAGTTCTTCTCCATGTGGCTCGTCGGCGCCGAACAGCCCACCCGATGAACGCGCGTTGACCTTCATCCCTTTCGCGGCCTGTGCGCGGCACGTACCGATCGCTAGGCTGGCGCACGGACGACGAACCGGGAGGAGCACGGACGTGGCCGAGAGCACCATCGACCAGCACCCGCTCATGGGGTGGCAGAAGCCGGACCTGGACCTCAGCAAAGCGGATTGGCGGTCCAGCAGCGGGGGCCAGGGCGATGTCCAGATCGCCTTTGTCGAGGGCTTCATCGCGATGCGCAACGGCGGACACCCAGAGAGCCCGTCCCTGATCTTCACGCCGGCCGAGTGGGGGGCGTTCGTGAGCGGTGCCCGAGAGGGCGAGTTCGACCTCACGTAGTCGCTTTCGCGGCTCTTTTCCTACGCGGTTCCGACACAGGACCAACGGCCCTGTCCTGTGGCCCCGGCATTTGCGAGCCTGGCCACAGGAACAGCCGGTCAATGAGGGCGCGGCGACGCGCCCGGTGTCGGAGGCGAAGAGATCATGGCAACACCGCACCACCTGCCCGTCCTCGCCGCGGTGGACGGCTCCGACGGCAGCCGCCGCGCCCTGGAATGGGCGCTCGCCGAGGCGGTCCGACGCGGCGCCGAGCTTCGTGTCGTACACGTACAGCAGTACGCGCCGTTCCTCCAGGCCGAGGTGCTCGTGGCGGACTTCGACGAGGAGCCCGAGAACGACACGGTCCTCGCGGAGCTGCGCAAGGACCTGGAGGGGCGCGAGGGGCTGCCGCCACTCGAGTTCATCAGCCGGGTCGGTCTGCCGGCCGTGGTGCTGTCCGAGATGAGCGCCGAGGCCCAGCTCCTGGTCGTCGGCTCGCGCGGGCGCGGCGGCTTCGCCGGCCTGGTGCTCGGCTCGAACAGTGTGTCGGCGGCGCGCGACGCGGCCTGCCCGGTCGTCGTGGTGCCGCCTCCGGGGCGCGAGGTGCACGGCGACGCGGAGGTGCCGCCTGGGCCGCGCGTTGTTGTCGGGCTCAAGGCGGACGCGCCGGACCACACGACGCTGGCCTTCGCGTTCGCGCACGCGGCCCGCACGGGTGCCCGGCTCCAGGTCCTCGTCGCCTATCCGTGGCCGGTCCTGGCGTGGACGGCGTACGGGGACTTCACGCCCACGGCCGTCGACCAGGAGGCGACGGAGCGCGACACGCTTCGAGTGGCCGATGAGACTCTCGCGGAGCTACGGGACTCTCACCCTAAAGTTGAGGTTGAGGTGTTGGTGGTGCCGGGCGACGCGGCGGGCCATCTCGTCGAGAACTCGCGCGACGCGGAACTGGTCGTCGTCGGCCGCCACCGCCGCCGCCTCACCCGCCCCGCCCCGATGCTCGGCTCGGTCACGCACGCGGCCCTGCTGCACGCGGCCGGCCCTGTCGCGGTGGTGCCGCCCGAGAACGACTGAGCCCATACGGCCGCGTCCCGGTCAGCGCCACACGACACAGCCGCGCTCAGCGCAGCACGACACAGCCGCGCCCGGTCAGCTCGTCGAGCAGGCCGGGCGCGAGCCGCACCTCGTTCCAGCGCAGGTCGAGCTTCTCCAGGCAGGGCAGCTCCGCGACCCACCCCGGCACCTCGCGCAGCCGATTGCCGCGCAGATCGAGCCGGCGCAGGCGAGGAAGAGCCCGCAGCGCCTCGGGCACGACGGTGAACGCGTTGTCCCGCAGCTCCACCTCCCGCAGCTCCGCCAGATCGCCTACGGACGCTGGAAGCGCGGTCAGTCGGTTGCCGCGCAGCCACAGCTCCCGGAGTGAGGTGAGCCCGCCGATGCCGTCCGGCAGCGCGTCGAGCCGGTTGTGCTGAGCGCGCAGCTCCACGAGACCGGTCATCGCGCCGAGCGTGGAGTGCAGCGCCGTCAGCCGGTTCTCGCCGACATTCAGATACGCGAGCCGGTCGAGGGCGCCGAGCGATTCCGGTAGTTCGGTGAGCCGGTTGTCGTGCAGATACAGGAAACGGCTCAGGCCGGTGAGGTCGCCGAGTTCCGCCGGGACCGAGGTGAGCAGGTTGTGCCCGAGGTCGAGGGTGTGCAGGCGCGTCAGCGTGCCGATGCGTCCGGAGAGGTGTGTGAGCCGATTGTCGGCGAGCAGCAGCACCTCCAGCTCGGGATGCCGCCACACCTCCTCGGGCACCGCGCCCAGGCCGCCCCGCCAGTGGTCGAGCACCGTCCCGTTCATGACGCCTTACCCTAACCGCACCGGAACCGCAAACCGCACCGGTTTTCGTACCGAGAATGACGCATCACGCTCCGGCGGGGGCGCCCCGGCGTACGCTGAGGTTCCTGGAAACCGCGGCGCGCGACCGTGCCGCGGGTGGGGGTGCGCCATGGTGCGGAGCGATGGCCGGGGCAGGCGGAAGCTGTTCGAGCGGGACAGTGAACTCGCCGTCGTGGACGTGGCGTTGGACGAGCTGACCGGACTCCCGAGGGATGGCGGAGAGCCCCCGGACCGGCCGCACGGCGCGCTGCTCGCCGTCGCCGCGACCGCCGGACTCGGCAAGACCAGCCTCCTCGCCGAAGTGCGCCGCAAGGCCGCCGCCAAGGGCTGCACCGTCCTGTACGCACGCGGCGGTGACCAGGAGCAGGGCGTCGCCTTCCACGTCGCGCGCCAGCTCCTCCAGCCACGCCTCGCGGGCGCCTCCGCCGCCGAGCTTCGCGCCACGCTGGGCAGTTGGTACGCGATCGTCGGCCCCGCCCTCGGCCTCTGCGCCCCCACCGAAGGCGCGCCGCCCGACCCACAGGGCCTGCGCGACGGCCTCGACTGGGTGCTCACCCACCTCGCCGTGCAACAGGCCCCCATGGTCCTCGTCCTCGACGACGCCCACTGGGCCGACCCGGAGTCCCTGAGCTGGCTCGCCGCGTTCGCCCCGCGCTCCGAGGAACTGCCGCTCCTGCTCGTCGTCGCCTACCGGCCGGAAGAACTGCCGGACCACGCCGAGGCCCTGCGCGGCCTGCCGGGCCGCTCGGGCCGGCGCGCCCTCGGACTCGAACCCCTCAGCGCCTCCGCCATCGCCGGCCTCGTCCGCGAATCCCTCGGCGGCCACGCCGACGACGCGTTCTGCCGCGAATGCTGGGCCGTCACCGCCGGCAACCCCTTCGAAGCGGTCGAGCTGACCGCGAAGGTGCGCGACCGCGGCCTCGTCCCCACCGAGACCGGCGCCCACCTGCTGCGCGACCTCGCTGCCGCGGCCAAGGGCAGCGGCCTCGTCGCCCGCATCGAACGCCTCGGCGCCTCCACCGTCCGCTACGCCTGGGCCTGCGCCGTGCTCGGCACCGAGATCGCGCCCGAACTCGCGGCGAACGTCGCCGGGTTGGGCCCGGAAGAGGCCGCCGACGCCACCGACAGGCTCAGGGCGGCGCGCGTACTCAAGGGCGCGGACCCGCTCGAATTCGTCCACCCGCTGATCGCCACCGCGGTCTACCGCGCCATCCCCGGCGGCATCCGCGTGGCCCTGCACGGACAGGCCGCCTGGACCGTCCTCGACGCGGGACTCGGCCCCATCGCCGCCGCCCGGCACCTCCTGGAGACCCACCCCGAGGGCGACCCCTGGGTCGTACGGCAGCTGCGCGCCGCCGCCGCCGAGACCGTCCGCGCGGGCGCCCCCGACGCCGCCCGCCGCTACCTCGCCCGCGCCCTGCGCGAACCCCCGGCCTTCGACGACCGCGCCGCCGTCCTCTACGAACTCGGCAGCGCCTCCCTGCTCACCGAGCCCGCCACCACCGTCAACCACCTGCGAGCCGCCCTCGAGGAACCCATCACCGACCCGGCCCTGCGCCACGGCATCGTCTACCGCCTCTCCCAAGTCCTCGCCCACACCGACCGCCTTGCCGAGGCCTCGGAGACGCTCGCCCGCGAGATCCGCGTCACCGACGACCCGCGCGTACGCCTGCGCATGCAGGCCGAACAGTTCATGTGGGACGCCTTCCGCGCCGACGAACCCGACTCCCCGGCCCGCTCCCGACGCCTCGCCAAACTCGCCGACCGGCTCACCGGCCGCGACCTCACCGAGCGCTACCTCATCGGCCTGCGCACCTGGGACGCCACCCTGCGCGGCGAGCCCGCCGACACGGCGATCCGGCACGCCGAGCGGGCCCTGGCCGGCGGCCTGCGCTGGGCCGCGGACGAGGACCGCGGCTTCGAGGTCCCCGTCCTCGTCGCCATGGCCTTCCTCTACGCCGACCGGCCGGGCCGCACCGAGGAACTCTTCGTCGAGGGCATCGCCGACTTCGAGCAGGCGGGCTGGCGCGGCGCCCACCTCTCCTTCGCGTACACGCTCCTCGGCTACATCCGCTACCGGCGCGGGCGGCTCGCGGAGGCCGAGGACTTCGTGCGCGCGGGCCTGCGCCTCGCCCGGCGCGTCGGGCCCGGCACCCCCGCCCACTGGTACGCCGTCGGCACCCTCGTCGAGGTGCTGCTCGCGCGCGGCCGGGCCCCCGAGGCCAAGGAGGTGGCGGACGAGCACGCCTTCGGACCGCCGTTCCCCGCTGCCGTCGTCTTCCCCGACGCACAGACCGTGTACGGAGAACTCCTCCTCGCGCTCGGCCGCACCGAGGACGCCGTCGAGGAGCTCGCCGCGGCGGGCCGCCGCCTCGACCCGCGCGGCATGCGCAACCCCGCGTGGTGCCCCTGGCAGCTGCACCTCGCCCGCGCCGAGGCGCCCGACGCGCCCGAGCGGGCCCGGGCGCTCGCCGAGGACGCCGTCGAGCGGGCCCGGCACTACGGGGCTCCGTCCACCGTGGGCCAGGCCCTGCGCGTCGTGGCCGAGGTCTCCACCGGTACCGAGCGCGCCAAGCTCCTGGAGGAGTCCGTCGCCCACCTGGAGCGCTCACCCGCGGGCTACGAGCTGGCCTGCTCCCTCGTCGCCCTCGGCGCGGAACAGCGCCGCAAGGGCCGCTCCAAGGAAGCGGCGGACCACCTCTACCGGGGGCTCGACACGGCGATCGGCTGCGGCGCCGACGGCCTGGCGCAGCAGGCCCGGGACGAGCTGGCAGCGGCGGGCCTGCGACCGCGGCCCCTGCACGGCGCGGTCACGGACACCCTCACCGCGCGTGAGCGGGCGGCGGCGTCCGGCGCGGCGCGCGGCTCCTGCCCCACGGAGATCGCGCGGGACCTCCACACGGACGAGCCCACGGTCGTCCGACTGCTGTCGTCCGTCTACCGCAAGCTGGGCACGGACGCGAAGGGGCTGGCGGCGGCGCTGGGGGAGTAGGCCACCGCTGTGCGCCCCATGCAGCGAATCGAGGACGACCCGAGCCCGATCCACGCGGAGCGTGGACGTACCATTGCGGCATGTCCTTCCTCCGCCGCCGCGCTGCGACCCCCGCGGGTCCCGACTTCGACGTCCTGGCCATGGATCCGGGCGACTGGCCGGGCAACCTGGGCGCCGGTCTGCTGCCCGCCCCCGACGGAACCTGCCAGGGTGTCTTCCTGCGCTACGACCTGTTCGGCGGCCGCGGCCCCGCGATGGTCATCGGCAATCTGCCCGAGGGCTCCCCGGCCCGCGAGGTGGACGACGGCGAGATCCCCTTCGAGGTCGCCCAGCTCCTCGTCGCGCTCGAGAACGACGAGGAAGTCACCGTCACCGACGTGGAGGACGTTCCGGTGATGCAGGGCGACAACCTCCTCGTGGTGCGCCGCCTGAAGCTCTCCGAGACGCGGATCTCCTGCGTCCAGTTCGACCGCAGCGACAATGTGCTCGTGACCATCGCGTCCTGGGACCGCCCGATCACGGACGACCTGTACGCGCTGCTCAAGCCGCTGCCGGCGGAGCTGTTCCAGCAGGGCTGAGCAGCACGACGGGTCAGTACCCGGGTCCTACGAGACCTTCGACGGCAGCACCTGCACGTCCGCCGCCCGCACATACGCGACGCGGTGCCCGAACTGGATCTCGTAGTACACGTCCTTGCCCTTGACCACCTTGTGCGACGAGGTGTCGAACGTGGGGGAGTAGAAGTACTCGCCCGTGGTCGTGCCGCCCGTCGCGTAGCGCTGGCCCGACAGCAGCTTGTACGGCAGCGGCGAGATCGCCTGCGGCGTGATGCCCGACGGGTAGGCCTCCTTCTCCGGGTAGGCCCTCCCGTACACCGGGACATCGCTCGCGCCCGGCTTCGGAGTGACCACAAGTCCCTTGGCCGGTACGGCGGTCGGCTGCGCGGACGGGTTCTTGAACCAGGCCTTCTGGCCCAGGTACCAGATGGCCGTCCAGTCGCCCTCGCGGCCCGCGACCGCGTACTGCTGGCCCGCGGAGACTCGCGACGCCATGTCGTTGACGTCGATCGTCGAGGGGTCGCCATTGGGACGCAGCCCGATGTCCTTGATCAGCGGGGCGTCCTCGCTGGGCTCCGAGTAGAGACGCACGGCGCTCGAACCGTGCGGCGCGCAGGCCACGCCCGCCTTCTCGCAGCCGGTGAACTTCGGCCGGTTCTCGTCGAATTCGGGGGCGACGGTCACCAGGCCGCCGTTCGGCCCCGCCGTCTGGTGGAACGGCTTGCCCATCAGGGCGAAGTAGTGCGACCAGTCCCAGTACGGGCCCGGGTCCGTGTGCATCGACTTGATGGTGGACGCCGTCGTGCCCGGCACCGTGTCATGACCCAGGATGTGCTGCCGGTCCAGCGGGATGCCGTACTTCTTCGACAAGTACTTCACCAGGCGCGACGACGACCGGTACATCTCCTCCGTGTACCAGGAGTCCGGCTGCGCGAGGAAACCCTCGTGCTCCAGGCCGATCGACTTCGCGTTGACGTACCAGTTGCCCGCGTGCCAGCCGACGTCCTTGTTCTTGATGGACTGCACGATGTGCCCGTCCGTCGAGCGCAGCGAGTAGTGCCACGCCAGATACGTCTTGTCCTGGACCAGCTTGAGCGTCTGCTCCCACGTCGCCTCCGTGTCATGGATGACGATGTAGTCGATGCTCTGGTCCTTCGGACGGTCCGCGAGATCGTGATTGCCGTAGTCGCCGTCGCCGAACTCCTCGTACGGTGCCGGGATCCACTCGCACGACACGGTCTTCGGGCACTCCGTCCCGCCCGCGTCCGCCTTGCGCAGCCCCATCTTCTCAATCTGCGCGGCCTGCGGTTCGGCGTCCGGCCGGGCGCGGAGGGTGACCTCCTGGCCGGCGTCCGTGGTGCGCCGCTCGCCGTCGCGGATCACCGCGAACACATCGTTCGCGTATGTACCGGCCGTCGCGGCGTCGTCCGCGCCGGAGAACGCCGCGACCGCCCCGTACCAGTCGGCGGGCCGGTCGCTGAGCGGCTTGCCGAGCTTCTTCTGGGCGGCCGCGAGAAGAGCGGCGCCGCCCCGCACGTTCGCCGCCGGATCGCTGCGCAGTCGATCCGCCGGCAGTCCGGTGAGCTTCGCCGCGCGCGGCAACGTCCGCAGTCGGGCCGGGAGTTGACCGGTCGGCGGCACGGCCTCCGTGGCCCGGAGCGGGGCCCGCGAGTCGTCACCGCGCGCGTCACCCTCCGCATGACTGTGCGCCGCGACTTTCGACAAGGCGGTGCGCGCGTCCGTCAGATGCATGGGGCCGTAGCCGCCGGTGACGCTCGGCGCCCCGTCGTGCGCGTCCCACCGCGACTGCAGATACGACACACCGAGGAGCACGCTCTGCGGCACCTGGTACTCGGCCGCCGCCGAGGCGAACGCCCCTTGCAGCCGACCCGAAGGTGCCTCGGCCGAGGCACCGGGCGGTGACGCACCGAGCAGCGGCAGCAGCAGCGCCGCCACCCCGATGGTGCCGCCCGCCACCCGCACACCCGCACGGGAACGTCTTTCGCTGAGGAATCGGGACAACGGTGCCTCCTGGGAACGCCGGGTTCGGGATGCCGCGCGGTGCCTGCGGGCCGATGATGGCTCAGTGCTATCGGCCCGCCGACGATCCGTCAATCATGCGGTGCCCAGCGGAGTTTCCCCCGGATTTCCCGCCCGTGCCCATGGCTGCGGACATACGAAGATCCGCGGTGCGCCCTGATGTTCCGGGCGCCCCGCGGATCGTCGTCCCCGTCAGCGAGTGCCGACTGCCGCTCGCACCGCCTTGCGGGCCATATTGCAGTCGTCGTGCAGGCGGCGCAGCAACAGCCGCTGCTCCTCACCGGACGGCGCAGCACCGGCGTGGGCCTGAACCGACGGTGCCGCCGGGGTCTGTTCGTGCAGGGAACGCTGCACGGCCGTCTCGTACGTACGGATCTCCCGTGTCAGTACGAGCATCAGGTTGACCAGGAAGGCGTCGCGTGCCGCGGGCCCGCCGGACTGTGCGAGCTGACTGATCTGACGCCGCGCCACCGGGGCGTCGCCGAGCACGGACCAGAGCGTCGCCAGGTCGTAGCCCGGCAGGTACCAGCCCGCGTGCTCCCAGTCCACGAGCACCGGGCCGGTGGGAGCCAGCAGCACGTTCGACAACAGGGCGTCGCCGTGGCAGAACTGGCCCATGCCGCCGCGGCCCGCGGTGTGCGCGATCCCGTGCAGCAGCTTCTGCAGGTCACCCATGTCCCGGTCCGTGAGCAGACCCAGGTCATGGAAGCGGTTGATCCGCGCCGCGTAGTCCAGTGGGGCGTCGAAGGTGCCCGCCGGCGGCCGCCACTGGTTGACCCGGCAGATCGCGCCGAGCGCGGCGCGCACATCCGCCCGGGGCGGTGCCTCGACCGGGTGGCGCTGCAGGGCCGCCACCCGACCGGGCATCCGCTCGATCACCAGCGTGCCGTTGTCGGGGTCCGCGGCGATGAGCCGGGGCACCCGCACCGGGGGCCGGTGTCGGACGAACGAGCGGTATGCGGCTATCTCGTGCCGGATCCGCGCCGCGTAGGCGGGGGCATGGTCGAGTAAACACTTCGCGACGGCGGTGCTGCGCCCTGTCGTTCCGACGAGGAGCACGGAGCGCGGGGAGCGGCGCAACACCTGCACCGGATGGAACTCCGGGCAGATCCGGTGCACCGACGCGATCGCCGTGCGCAGCTGGGCGCCCTGAGGGCCGGACAAGTCGAGTCTCCCGCTGAGCGGTTGCGTGCCGAGCCCCGGGGCGCGACGCGGCCGGGCGATGCCGTTCAGCGTCGGAGCCGCGGGCCGCGCGGGGTCGAGGTACGGGCCGCTTCCGCCGACCGCCGGACGGGCGGGGCGCAGCGGCCGGGGCGGGGCGGACACGGAGGACGATGCTGCGTACATGGGCGAAACAGATCCCTTCGTGTGCCAGTGAGTGCCTGCGCCGTCCCGGCCCGGCCGATTCGGTACACCCTGGGGAATGCCCTGTGGCGACCGGGTCGGGGTGGCGCACTCCTACCTGACACCAGGCGCCCAAGAGCACAACAGCTGGCGCACCCTGGCGAACCCTGGCGAATAGTCGCCCTGCAACTGACAGAGGGCTACTGTCAATTTCAGCCGAGAACCTGGGGGCTTACGTGAACGGACAACCCAACACCCGTCTGAACGACCTGTTCGGCCTGGCCGGCTGGTCCAAGGGCGAACTCGCGAGACTGGTCAACCGGCAGGCGGCGGCCATGGGCCACGCGCAGCTGGCGACCGACACCTCGCGGGTGCGGCGGTGGATCGACACGGGAGAGATCCCGCGCGATCCGGTGCCGAGGGTGCTGGCGGCGCTGTTCACCGAGCGACTCGGCCGTGTCGTGACCATCGAGGACCTCGGTCTCGTCCGACACGGGCGCGTAGGGAAACGGCAAGGCGGCGGCTTGGAACAACAAGGCCCCGACGGAGTGCCGTGGGCGCCCGAGCGGACAGCGGCGGTCCTCACCGAATTCACGGGAATGGACCTCATGCTCAACCGACGCGGCTTGGTGGGCGCGGGTGCCGCGCTCGCCGCAGGCTCCGCACTCAGCAGCGCCATGCACGACTGGCTGCACACCGACCCGGCCCTCGCGGCCGATGCCCCGAGGGCCAACGATCCGCTGTCCTCTCCGGCCCACGCCGACGCGGCCGGATTCGACCGCTACGAAGCGGCCCCCATCGGGTCCCAGGAGATCGAGGAACTCGAGCGCTCGGTCGAGGTGTTCCGGGCCTGGGACGCATCCCGCGGCGGCGGGTTGCAGCGCAAGGCGGTCGTGGGCCAGCTCAACGAAGTCGGCGGAATGCTCTCCTACCGCCACCCCGACCATCTGCAGCGGCGCCTGTGGGGCGTCGCCGCCAATCTCGCCGTCCTCGCGGGCTGGATGTCCCACGATGTCGGCCTGGAACCCACGGCCCAGAAGTACTTCGTCATCGCCGCGCACGCCGCGCGCGAGGGCGGGGACCGGCCGCGGGCCGGCGAGGCCCTGTCGCGGGCCGCCCGCCAGAAGATCCATCTGGGGGCGCCCGGTGAGGCGCTCGACCTGATGAAGCTCGCCAAGTCCGGCTCCGGCGACCAGGTGTTGCCGCGTACGAAGGCGATGCTCTACACCATCGAGGCCTGGGCACAGGCGTCCATGGGCAAGGGGCAGGCGATGCGCCGCACGCTCGGTCAGGCGGAGGAGCTCTTCGTCTCCGACAAGGGCGATGTGCCGCCGCCGAGTTGGATGCAGATGTTCGACGAGGCGGACCTGCACGGTATGCAGGCCCTCGCCTACCGCACCCTCGCCGAGCACGATCCGTCCGCCGCCGTCATCGCGCAGCAGCATGCCCACGAGGCCCTGGCGCTGCGCGGCGGAGGCCGGGACCGCTCGAACATCTTCGACCATCTGTCGATGGCCTCGGCCTGCTTCATCGCCGACGACCCCGAACAGGCGGACAGGTACGCGCGGTTGGCGCTCAACTCGATGGGCTCCAACTCCTCGCACCGCACCTGGGACCGGCTGCGCGAGATGTACCGGCTCACCGGAACCTACGCGGACTACCCGAAGATCGACGACCTGCGTCAGGAGATCAAGCTGGCGCTGCCGAGGTCGTCGGGCAAGCGGATCCAGGCGTAACCGCCGGCTATCGCCAAAGGGTCGCCGGAGGCACCGGCTCGAAGAGCAATGCGCACGAAGAGCAAGGCGTGTACGCCGTCAGGAACCGATCCTGGCGACGAGAACACAGGCGTCGCCCTCGCGCTCGCCCTGACCGAACTCCTCCCGGAGCACACGCACGCAGTCCTGTGCGTCCCGGGCCGCGGTCAGCGGCTCCGCCAGTGCGAGCAGCCGGCCCACGGACGCGGTCGAGCCACGCCGTGGCACGAGTCCGTCGGTGTGCAGGAGCAGCAGGTCTCCGGCGCGCAGCGGCTCTTCGGCCTGCCCGTAGCCGGCGCCGGACGAGGCACCGAGGAGGACACCTTCGGGCGGTGTGAGCGCACGCCCTGTCCCGTCGCGGAACAGCAGTGGGGCGGGGTGTCCCGCCTGCGCCCAGGTCAGTGCCCGGGGCGTGGGGTCGTAGCGGCAGCACAGGGCGCTGCCGAGCGCGGGCTGCACGGACGAGTCGAGGAGGTGGTTGAGGGAGCCGAGCAGCTCGCCGGGCGGGGTGTCGCACATCGCCATGCCGCGGACAGCGCCGAGCAGCATCGCCATGCCGGAGGTGGCGGAGACGCCGTGCCCGGTGAGGTCGCCGACGGTCAACAGGGTGCGGCCGCCCGGCAGTTCGAGCGCGTCGTACCAGTCGCCGCCGACGAGGTTGCCGACGGAGGAGGGGAAGTAGTGGGCGGCCAGATCGAGGCCGCCGGGACCGCTGCGCGGGAGCCGCAGGGAGCCACGCCACGGCGGTAGCACGGCTTCCTGCAGCTCGACCGCGAGCCGGTGCTCGGTCTGCGCGATGTGCCGCTGGCGCTGGAGCGAGTCACGGGTCTCACTCACCGCGCGCTGGCTGCGCCGCAGTTCACTGACGTCGCGAACGACCGCCCACATCGAGGCGGTCGCGCCGTCGGCGTCGAGCACGGGCTCGCCCATCATGTGCACCGTGCGCACGGATCCGTCCGGGCGTACGACGCGGAACTCCCCGTCGATCGGCTTGCCGTCGATCAGGCAGTCGGTGACCATCGCGGTCAGTCTCGGCTGGTCGTCGGCGTGCACGAGTGCGGGCAGTTCGTCGAGCGTGAGCGCGGGGGCGGCGGGGTCCCTGCCGAGGATCTGGTACAGCTCGCCGGACCAGGTGGCCTCGTCGGTCAGCAGATTCCACTCGGCGCTGCCCACCCGGCTCAGCAGGGAGCCGGGCGGCGGCGTCGCGGTGACCCGCTGGGAAGGCAGGCCCGCCACCAGGGGGGCGGGGCCCTCCCGCAGCTGTGCCAAGTGCCGGTCGAGGTCGCTGAGTTGGTGCACCGCCAGCTCGTACAGGGCGCGCTGCCAGCGGGACTCGGGATCGGCCTCGTCCGTCATCACCGATTCGCGGCGCACCGCGTCGACGTCGCCGAGCAGGCGGCGCGTCTGCGAGATCAGTGCGTCGACGGCGCCACGCTCCGGCGGTTGGCCGGCGGGGCGGTCCGCGAAGGTATGGGGCGGCATGAGGAAACTCCGATGCGGGGCACGATGGCCGGGGCTGACGGAAGGACCGCTAAAGACTCTGGCACAGGCCGCGTTGCCCCGTAAGGGATTTGGCCATACACGATGCGGTGGTGCTTATGGCATATGCCATTGTCCTTCAGGTGGTCTCTTTCGTGGGTTGCGTTCGAACGCACGGCCGGGGATGGCGTATGCCGCGTTCATACGTGCGGTGATGCGTACCCCTCCGATCGGCGTAGTCATTCCTACGTGCGCAGCCAGGCCGCCGTATCGCCCGGCAGTCGGCCGTCGCCGTCCAGTGCGTCGCTGGTCAGGAACACCTCTTGGTGGGGCGGAAGCGGGGTGGGCTCCGTGCCGAGGTTCACGACGCACACGAGGCCGTCTCCGCGGGCGAACGCGAGCACCCCGTCGGGAGCGCTCAGCCACGTCAACTCGTCGCCACGAAAGCCGGGTTGGCTTGCCCGCAGGTGCAGGGCGCTCCGGTACAGCGAGAGCATCGAGCGCGGGTCGCCCTCCTGGCGCTCGGCGGCGTATGTCCCCCAGCCGGGCGGCTGCGGCAGCCATGCCGCGCGGCTGTCGGGGTCCCCGAAGCCGTACGTCGCTCCGTGCCCGGTCCACGGCAGCGGCACGCGGCAGCCGTCGCGGCCGGGGTCGACGCCGCCCGACCGGGCGTGCATCGGGTCCTGGATGTGCGCACGGTCCACCTCCACCTCAGGCAGGCCCAACTCCTCGCCCTGGTACAGGTATACGGAGCCGGGCAGGGCGAGCGAGAGGAGCGCCGCCGCGCGGGCCCGGCGCAGGCCGAGCCCGAGGTCGGTGGGGGTGCCGAACCGTTTGGTGGCGAAGTCGAAGCGGGTGTCGGCGCGGCCGTAGCGGGTGACCGTGCGGGTCACGTCGTGGTTGCACAGCACCCAGGTCGCGGGCGCGCCCACCGGGGCGTGGAAGGCGAGGGTGGCGTCGATGGACGCCCGGAGTGCGGCGGCGTCCCAAGGACGGGCGAGGAAGTCGAAGTTGAAGGCGGTGTGCAGCTCGTCGGGGCGCAGATAGCGGGCGAAGCGCTCGGGGTCCGGGACCCACAGCTCGCCGATGAGGACGCCGTCGTAGGAGTCGGCGACGGCGCGCCAGGAGCGGTAGACGGCGTGCAGTTCGTCGCGGTCGACGTAGCCGCTCGTGTCGTCCTGCGCTGCGTCCGCGAGCGCCGGGTCCTTGGCGAGGAGGGCCGCTGAGTCCACGCGCACGCCCGCCGCGCCCCGCTCGAACCAGAACCGCAGCACGTCCTCGTGCTCCTGACGTACCGCCGGATGCGCCCAGTTGAGGTCGGGCTGCTCCGGCGTGAACAGGTGCAGGTACCACTCGCCGTCCGGCACCCGGGTCCAGGTGGAGCCCGAGAACTGGGAGGGCCAGTTGTTCGGCGGCAGCTCGCCGTGCGTGCCGCGGCCCGGCCTGAAGTGGAACAGCTCGCGCTCAGGGCTGCCGGGGCCCGCTGCCAACGCGGCCTGGAACCAGGGGTGTTGGTCGGAGACATGGTTCGGCACGATGTCCACGATCACGCGGATCCCGAGGTCCCGTGCCTCCTCGATCAGCTTCTCGGCCTCCGCGAGGGTGCCGAACGCCGGGTCGATCGCCCGGTAGTCCGCCACGTCGTAGCCGCCGTCCGCGAGCGGCGAGCGGTACCAGGGAGTGAACCAGATGGCGTCCACGCCCAGCCGGGCCAGATACGGCAGGCGGGGCCGGACGCCGGCGAGGTCGCCGGTGCCGTCCCCGTCGCCGTCGGCGAAGCTGCGGACGTACACCTGGTAAATGGCAGCACTGCGCCACCAGTCGTCGACCACCACGAAGGGTCCTTTCACGCAAGGGTGTTGGGTGTGCGGAGCGGGACGGAGTCAGCCCTTGAGGCCGCCGGCGGTCAGGCCGCTCATGATGTTCCGCTGGAAGAGCAGGAAGAGGATCAGCGTCGGCACGGACGCGATGGTGAGCGCGGCGATCAGCTGGTTCTGCGGGACGCCGTTGGACAGCGAGTAGATGCCGACGTTCAGCGTCTGCTTCGCCGGGTCGGGGAGCGTCAGCATCGGCCAGAGGAAGTCCTTCCACACGCCGACCACCGCGAAGATGGAGACGACGCCGAGGATCGGCCGGGAGATCGGCAGCACCACCGAGCGCAGGGTGCGCAGCGCCGAGGCGCCGTCGATGGACGCGGCGTCGAGCAGCTCCTGCGGGATCGAGTCGAAGAACCGCTTGAGCAGGAAGATGTTGAAGGCGTTGGTGACGGACGGCAGCCAGATCGCCCAGGGGCTGTTCAGCAGATTGCGCTCGAAGATCGGCACGTCGAGGACCGTCAGATACTGCGGGACGACGAGCACGGTCGCCGGGATCATCAGTGTCGCCAGCATCATGCCGAGGATGACGTTGCCGAACAGCGGGCGCAGCTTGGAGAGCGAGTACGCGGCGGCCACGTCGAGGACGAGCTGGAAGGCGAGCGCGCCGAACGCGTAGTAGAGCGTGTTGAACAGGAGTTTCGCGAGGTCCATGACCTGCCAGGCCGACTGGTAGTTCTTCGGGTGCACGCTGTCGGGCACCAGGGTCGGCGGGGACTGGACGATCTCCGCCGTGGTCTTGAGGCCGCCGGTCACCATCCAGTACAGCGGGCCGAGGAAGACCAGCGTGAACAGGGTCATGGTGAGGCCGAAGACCGTCCAGTAGAGGATCTTCCCGCGCCGCCGGCCGAGCTGGGCGGGGGAGATCAGGGTGCGGGGGCGCATCGTGTCGGTGGCCATGTGTGCCGTCTCCTCAGTCGTCCGATGCGCGGCTCAGCCGTACGTACACAGCGGAGAACGCCGCGAGCAGGACGAGCAGGACGAGGCCCAGGGCCGCCGCGCCGCCGTAGTTGTTGAAGTTGAAGGCGTACTGGTAGATCAGATAGACGACCGTGGTCGTGGAGCCCTCGGGGCCCGCGCCGTTCGTCAGCAGGAAGGGCTCGGTGAAGACCTGCATCGTCGCGATGATCTGCATCAGGAACATCAGCGAGAGGATCAGCCGCGTCTGCGGGATCGTCACGTGCCAGATCTTGCGCCACAGGCCCGCGCCGTCCAGCTCCGCGGCCTCGTACAGCTCGCCCGGGATCCCCTGGAGTGACGCCAGATAGATGAGCGTCGCGCCGCCCATGTTCATCCACGTCGCCGCGATGACCACGGACAGCATCGCGGTGTCGGTGGACTGCAGCCACTGCTGTTCCGGTATCCCGAAGACGCCGAGGATCCGGTTGAACAGGCCGTACCCGGGGTCGTAGAAATACTTGAACAGGAGCACCGAGGCGACCGGCGGAAGCATCACCGGGAGATAGACCAGCATCCTCAAGTAGCCCTGGCCGTGCCGGAATTCATTGAGCAGGACCGCGACGAGGAACGGCACGGCGAAGCCCAGGAGCAGGGCCAGGGCGGTGAACAGGAGGGTGTTGCGCCAGGCCTGCCAGAAGGCCGGGTCATTGAAGACGTACGTGAGATTGGACCAGCCGGCCCAGGTGGTGCGGCCGTCCTTCGTCTTCTGGAAGGCCAGCAAAAACTCCCTGACCATCGGGTACCAGGAGAAGAAGGAGAAGCAGAGCACCGCGCCGATCAGGAAGCCGTGGGCGGAGAGATTGCGTTTCACCGTGCGCGTCAACGAGCCGTCGCGCGGGGTGAGTTGGTGCTTTCGTGCGGGCGGTGCGGACTGCCGGGGCTTCGCGGGCAGCGTCGGGGCCGACATGGTCACTCCTCGGATCAAGGATCAGGTACCGGTGGGGTGTCCTGCGTGCCGTGGGCGTCCTACTGGTTGGCCAGCACCTGGTTGACCTGCTGCTCGGCACTGGACAGGAGCTTGTCCACGTCGGCGTTCTTGTTGGTCAGGACGCCCGACATGACGTTGTCGAGGACTTTGTAGACCTCCTGCGCCTTCGGCGGCTCCGCCTTGCCGCGCACCGGATTCGCCATGAACGGCTCGAAGTTGCGCACGGGCATGGTGGCGTTGTTCGTCCGCGACTGGAGGTCGTCCGCCTTCACGGCGCCGGTGAAGAAGTTGGGCTGTGGCAGGCCGACCGGGAGCTTGTCCTCCTTGGTCCTGGCCCAGTCGAACTGGCCCTTGCCGGGGGTGAGCGTCTTGAAGTTCAGCCAGGCGATCGCGGCCTTGATCTTGTCGGGGGACGAACCCTTCTTGATCATGTAGTCGTTGCCGCCGAAGAGCGTGGCCTTGCCGCCGGGGATCGGGCCCATCCCGAAGTTGTCGTAGTCGGCGCCCAGTTGCTGCACCATGTACGTCACGTCGTCGGGCGCGGCGAGGAACATGCCGAGCTTGTCCGACGCGATCTGCTTCTGGAGGTCGCCCCACTTCAACAGCTGCGTCTTGCCCATGCTGTTGTCCTTCCAGCGCATGTCGTGCAGCTGCTTGGCGACCTGCTTGCCGGTGGCGTCGTTGAACGCGGCCTTCTTGCCGTCGGGGGTGACGACGTCGCCGCCGAGCCCGTACATCGTCGCCGTGAAGTGCCAGCCGCCGGTGTTCTCCGCGCTGTACTCGCCGTATCCGGAGATGCCGTTGCCGAGCCCGGCGATCTTCTTCGCGGCCGTGCGCACGTCGGCCCAGGTCGTCGGCGGCTTGTCCGGGTCGAGGCCAGCCTGCTTGAACAGCTTGCGGTTGATGAGCAGGCCCATCGTGTAGTTGCTGGTGGGCAGGCCGTAGAGCTTGTTGTCCTTCTTCAGCGCGGCGAGCACGTTCGGGTCGATCGAGTCGAGCGCGGGGACCGTCTTCTTCGTGACGTACGGGGTGATGTCCTCGGCGCCGTTGTTGTCGAGCACCTGCTGGAGATCGGTGAAGTACGTGTAGAAGACGTCCGGTTGGGACTTCGCCTTGAGGGCGGCGGTGAACCGGGCCGGCTCCTCGCACTGTCCGGCGGTCGACTTCCCGTTGATCGTGACATTCGGATACTTCTTGTTGAACGTCTTCACGTCCTCGTTCCACTGCCGCCGCTCGGCAGCCTTCGCCTTCGGCGGCATGCAGTCGATGGTCAGCGAGACCTTGGTCTTCGGGTCGAGCGGGGCGCTGATGTCGGCCTTCGAGCCGGCGCCCGTCCCGTCGCCGTCGTCGGAGCTGCTGGTGCCACAGGCCGCGAGCGAGGCCAGTGCGAACGCGGTGACGACAACCTTCACGGAAGTGCTTCTCATCGGTGGGTCCCCTCAGGGCCTGAGCCTGTGCAGGCAGGAACGTGGAGGCCCGCGGCGCCGGGGTGGGTGAGACCGGGGCGCCGGAGCGAGCCACACTCAAGCACCGCCGACCGATGGGCGCAAGATGTCGCGCGTATTCCGCAAAAAATGAACAGGCGGGTTTGTCGGGGGAGTTGGGGCGCCTCCTACGACGCCGGGGCCGGCGGCGCCGTCGACCCGCGCACCACCAGTTCGGGCTCGAACAGCAGCTCACCGGGCGGCACCGAGCCGCCCTGGATCTGCGCGACGAGCATCTCGACGGCGGCCCGGCCCATCGACTCGATGGGCTGGCGCACGGTGGTGAGCGGAGGCTCGGTGCAGTTCATGAACGCCGAGTCGTCGTAGCCGACCACCGACACATCACGTGGCACGGAGAGCCCCGCGCGGCGGGCGGCCCGCACCGCGCCGAGCGCCAGGGGGTCGCTGGCGCAGATGATGCCGGTGATGCCGCGGGAGATGAGCCGGGTCGCCGCGGCGTGCCCGCCCTCCAGGGAGAACATGGCCCGCTCGACCGCCGCGGCCGGGAGCTTGCCCTCCATGGCGCGGGCCGCGGCGAGTTTACGCTGCGAAGGCATGTGGTCCTCGGGGCCGAGCACCAGGCCGATGCGCTCGTGGCCGAGCGAGGACAGGTGCCGCCACGCCTGCTCCACGGCGACCGCGTCGTCGCACGCCACGCACGGGAAACCGAGCCGCTCGATGGCGGCGTTGACGAGCACCACCGGCACCTGGCGTTCGGCGAGCCGCTGGTAGTGGCCGTGCTCGGCGTCCCCTTGCGCGAACAGGCCGCCCGCGAACACCACGCCGGAGACCTGCTGTTGGAGCAGCAGCTCCACGTAGTCCGCCTCCGAGACGCCCCCCTTGGTCTGCGTGCACAGCACCGGAGTGAGGCCCTGCTGGGCGAGTGCGCCGCCGATCACTTCCGCGAAGGCGGGGAAGATCGGGTTCTGCAGTTCGGGCAGGACCAGGCCGACCAGCCGTGCCCGTTCACCGCGCAGCTGGGTCGGCCGCTCGTAGCCGAGGACGTCGAGTGCGGTGAGCACCGACTGGCGTGTCGCCTCCGACACTCCGGGCTTGTTGTTGAGCACCCGGCTGACCGTGGCCTCGCTGACCCCGACCTTCTTCGCCACTTGAGCAAGTCTGCGCGTCATGGAGCGCAAGATTAGCGCAAGAACTTGCGTCCTGTTTGCGTGATGGCGACATTCGCCGAGGCCACGGTCGCTCGGCGAGGTGCGCCGAGGCCCGGGCGTTCAGCTGTGCGGGACGATCGCGACCGGGCTGGTCACATGGTGCACCACCGAGTGTGCGGTGCAGCCCAGATGGGCCACGTCGGTCTGCCGCCCCACCACCGTGAGGCTCGCCCCGGTGGCCGCCTTGAGGAGATGGTGGCCCGCCTGCCCGTACAGGAGCCGCTCCTCGACCCGCACCTCCGGATACTTCGTGCGCCAGGTCCGCACCGCCTCCGTGAGGGACCGGCGCAGCCGCTCCTCCTGGCGCGCGGCGTCGCCCGGCCTCGCCCCGTCCTGCCGGTCGCCGCGCATCGGCGGCAGCGTCCAGGCGTGCAGCGCCTGCAGCGGGGCGCGGCGCAGGGCCGCGGCCTCGAAGGCGTACGAGAGGAGCTCGTCGGCGGGCGCCGTCACATCGAGCCCCACGACCACGGGTCGGAAGTCGGGGCCTTCCCGCTCGTCCTCCGGCAGCCCGCCGGCCCGCACCAGGACCACCGGACGCGTGGCGCGCGCCGTGACCGCGAGGGCGACCGAACCGACGAGGAAGCCGGAGTAGCCGGTGAAGCCCCGCGAGCCGAGCACCAGGGTCTCCGACTCCGCTGCCGCCTCCAGCAGGGCGGCGACCGGCTGCTCGGCGCGGCGCCGGGCGATGATCTCCAGGGCGGGGTGGGCGTACGAGAGCCGGAGCGCGACCACGTCGAGGACGCCGCGGTCGGGCAGATCGACGTCCGGGAGCCGGGGCGCGGGCCGCTGAGTGCCCGCCGCCTGCACGAGCCGCAGCGGCAGGCGGCGGCGCAGGGCCTCGCGGGCCGCCCAGTCCGCGGCGTGCACGCTCTCGCGTGAAGCGTCCGTCCCGACGCTCAGTACGCGGCTACTGGTCATGACGGGAACCTCTCCGTGGCGGTGACGCGGACGGTGTGCCTCCGCCGCGGGTTCCACGCCTGGCGGTGGTCACTCGTGTGGAGCACGGACGGATCGGGTGTTCACGGGCCCCGGTGTCGGGGACCTTCTCACCGGTCCGACCTGCGCAGGCAGAGGCGAACCGGCCCTCGACGAGGGGCCGTTCGGCCCCTGTGCCGGACGGCCCGGGAGGGCGAGCGTGGCCTTACGCTGGCAGGGAGGTGACGATGACGACCTGCAAGAAGTTCAGGCAAGCCAAGGGGAACCCCCTGCGGCGCAGGTCGGACGCGGTCGAGGGGTGGGCGGCGCTGTTGCTCGGACTGCTCGCCCTCCTGATGGCGCCCGCCGCGGGTGCCGTGGCCGGCTGGGCCACCCATGCCGACGCCGCCGCGGAGGCCCGCATACAGGTGGCGCAGCGGCAGATGGTGCGGGCCAAACTCGTCGAGGACGCCCCGGACGACGTGCCGTCCCAGAGCGGCGTACAGAACACGGTCACGTACCCGGTCAAGGTCCGCTGGAGCGATGACGTACGAGGCAGCGTCGTGGCGACGGCCCCCGTTCCCGCCGGGCTCGAACGCGGCGATCGCACCACCGTCTGGCTCGACCCGGGCGGCCGGGTCACCACGGAGCCCTGGGGTACCGAGGCGATCTGGGCCCGCACGCTCACCGCCGCCTTCCTGGTCACCATCATCATCGCGACCCTCGCCCTCCTCGCCCGCTTCTTCCTGCGCCGCGCCCTCGACCACCGCAGGATCGCGGCATGGGAGCGCGACTGGAGCCGCGTGGGGCCCGAGTGGAGCCGGCGGCACGCGTAGAGCCGGGCCGCTGCTGCGTCGGGCGGGAGTTCGACGGCGCCACGGAGCGCCTGCTCAGGGGCCCGAAGGGGCCCACTGACAGAGCCGACAGGGCCCTGCGCCGGAGCCGTTCGGCCCCTGCCCCCGTGGGCGGGGAGCGGGCATCGTCGAGGTATCGCAAGGACGCCGTCCGGAAGACGCGATGACGACGCGGGAGCCCTGCTTCGCCGACAGCCGGGCCCCGGCGGCGTCCCCGAAGGGGAGCGCTCCGGCCGTCGCCCGAGCCCCGGAAGGAGTCCGCCCATGACCACCACGGCACCACGGATGAGTCAGACCCTGCCCGAGGAGTACCGCGGCCGGCTGATGCGCTTCGCCCGTGACATGAGCTTCCCGGAAGGCGCCCGGCTCTTCGCCGAGGGCTCCCGCGCCGACCGCTTCTGGATCCTGCGCACCGGCACCGTCGCCCTCGACATGCGGGTGCCGGGCCGCCACGCTCCCGTCGTCGAGTACCTCGGCCACGGCGAACTGGTCGGCTGGTCATGGCTGTTCCCGCCGTACGTGTGGCAGCTCGGCGCGCGGGCCGAAACCCGGGTCAGGGCCCACGAGTTCGACGCCTTCACGGTCCGCCTCCTGTGCGCGTCCGACCCCGACCTCGGCTCGTTCGTGGCCCAGTGGGTCGGCGGCGTGCTCGCCCACCGGCTCAGCGTCACCCGCACCCGGCTCCTCGACCTGTACGCCCCCTACGGGGCGGGGGCCGCGTAGTACGGACGACGGGCCCCAGGGCCGGACGATCGGTACCGTTCGGCCCTGGCGGATCAGTCCGTCCGGCCCCAGGATCAAGACGGGTTCGCACCCACCCGTGCGGGGACACCACATCCGAGGGGGCCGTATGCCACAACCACGAACGTTCTCAGCGGACCGGCCCATTCGCATCCTGCTGCTCGACGACCACGAAGTGGTGCGGCGCGGCCTGCGCGACCTCCTCGGGGCGGAACCCGACATGACCGTCGTCGGCGAGGCCGCCACCGCCGCGCAGGCGCTCGCGCGGGGCCCCGCGCTCCGTCCCGACGTGGCCGTGCTCGACGTGCGCCTCCCGGACGGCGACGGCATCACGATCTGCCGCGAACTGCGCGTGCTCATCCCGGACGTGAGCTGTCTGATGCTCACCTCGTTCGACGACGACGACGCGCTGCTCGACGCCATCATGGCCGGCGCGGGCGGCTACGTACTGAAGCAGATCAAGGGCTCCGACCTGGTCTCCGCGGTACGCACCGTCGCCGCGGGCGAGTCCATGCTCGACCCGGCGACGACGGCCCGCCTGATGCGCAGCCTGCGCGGTCCCGAGCAGGGCGGACCGGGCGGGACGACCGCCGGGGCGCCGGTGGTCGAGGACGTCGAACTGACCGACCGGGAGCGGGACATCCTCGCCCTGGTGGGGGAGGGGCTCACCAACCGGCAGATCGGGCGGCGGCTCTTCCTGTCGGAGAAGACGGTGAAGAACAACATCTCCCGGCTGCTCGCCAAGTTGGGCGTGGAGCGCCGGATCCAGGCCGCCGTGATCGCGACGAAACTGCCGCAGGACAGGCACCGACCGTGAAGGGGACCGGCTCACGCGCCCTGCGGCGGTGAGGCCAGCGGCACCGTCCACTCCAGGAGGGTGCCGCCGCTGTCCCGTGCCGCCGCCGTCAGCGCTCCGCCGCGCCGTGCCGCGCGGGCCGCGAGGTTGGCGAGCCCGCTGCGATGGCCGTCGGCCTCCGTGGCGATGCCCACGCCGCTGTCCGCCACGGTCAGCGTCAGCGCACCGCCGCGCACCACGAGCGCGACATCGGCGGAGGACGCGTGCGCGTGCCGGGCCACGTTCGTCAGCGCCTCACCGAGCACGGCGAGCGCGTCGTCGGCGATGGGCCCCGGCACATCCGCGTCGATCAGGCCCTCCATGCGCAACGACGGGGTGAAGCCGAGGACTTGGGCCGCGTCCTCCACCGCCCGTACGACCCGCACCCGCAGGCCGGATCCCGTCGGCGGGGCGCCGCGCTCGCGCAGGCCGAAGATCGTGGAGCGGATGATCTTGATGGTGGTGTCCAGGTCGTCCACGGCCCGCAGCAGGCGCTCCGCCGCCTCCGGGTGGTGCACGAACCGCTGCGCGCTCTGCAACGTCATGCCGGTCGCGAACAGCCGCTGGATCGCCAGGTCGTGGAGGTCGCGGGCGATCCGGTCGCGGTCCTCCAGGAGGCTCATCTGCTCCGCGTCCCGCCGCCGGTCCGCGAGTTCCAGGGCGAGCGCCGCCTGCCCCGCGAACCCGCCCAGCGGTATCAACTCGGCGGCGGAGAACGGCGCGTGCTCGGCCCGGCGGGCCAGCATGAGCACCCCGCGCACGCCCTCCGACGTGCCGATCGGCACCGCCACGGCGGGCCCGAGGCCGTCCCAGCGGTCCGGCTGGTAGGTGATCCGCGGGTCCTTGCGGATGTCGTCCGACGTGACCAACTCGCCCGCGGCGAGCGCCGTTCCGGCGAAGGTGCCCTCGCGCGGCAAGGTCACGTCGCTGTGCGCACGGGCGCGCTCGCCGAGCGCCAGCGTCTCGTGCAGCAGATGGTCGCCGGGGACGAGGAGGGCCACCACCCCGAGGTCCGCGGCGGTGATCTCCCGGGCCCGGTCCACCATGAGGCGCAGCACCTCGGCCTCGTCGGCGCCCGAGAGCAGACTCCCGGTGAAGTCGGCGCTCAACTGCAGCCAGCGCTCCCGGAGTCGAACCTCCTCGTACAGGCGCGCGTTCTCGATCGCCACGCCCGCGGCGGCACTCAGCGTCTGCAGCACCGCCACGTCCTCGTCGTCGAAGTCGCCGCCGCCGCGCTTCTGCGTCAGATACAGGTTCCCGAACACGTCGTCGCGGACCCGGATCGGCGTGCCCACGAAGGTGTGCATCGGCGGATGGCGCGGCGGGAAGCCCGCGGAGGCGGGGTGCCCGGCGAGCTCGGACAGGCGCAGCGGCTCCGGATGCCGGATCAGCTCGCCCAGCAGACCGTGCCCCGACGGCAGGTCACCGATCTCCGCGCGCAGATCGTCGCTGATCCCGACCGGCAGGAACTGCGACAGCTTGCGCCGGTCCTCGCCGATCACCCCGAGCGCCCCGTACTCGGCGTCCACCAGGACCACGGCCGCCTCCACGATGCGCCGCAGCACCTGGGAGAGATCCAGCTCCTGACCCACCGAGAGGACCGCCTCGAGCAGCCCCTGCAACCGGTCGCGGGTACGCCGGACCGCGCCGATGCGTACTTGAAGTTCCTCGAGCAGTTCGTCGAGCCGCAACCTCGGCAGCGGGCCCGACCCCCGTGCACCGTCCTCGGCCATCCGGCCTCCGTGGGCCTGGGTGAGGTGTCGTCTCGTACTCAAGGTAGCGGCTGTTCGCGCCCTTACGACCTGCTTCGTCACACCTCGGAGGGTGGAACGGCGGAGTCCGCGGAGGATGCGGCGTGCAGCGCGGCGATCTGGGAACGGGAGGTGAAACCGAGCTTGGTGAGGATGTGCTCCACATGGGAGTCGATCGTCCGCTTCGACACCACGAGCTTCGCCGCGATCTCCCGGTTGGTGCAGCCGTCGCCGACCAGGGCGGCCACCTGACGCTCGCGCGGCGTGAGCCCGTCGGTGGGGCCCGAGCGCTGCGGAGGGACGTCGGGGGACGGCGCCGAACCGGCGTCGAGCGCCAGGTCCAGCACGGTGTCGAGCGGCAGCGCCGCGCCTTCCTCGAACGAGTGGTGGTAACCGTCGGCACCGAGCACCTCGCGGGCCGGGTCCGCGGCCCGCGTGTGCAGTTCGTGCAGCACGGGGAGGCCGAACCTGGCCTCCTTCGCGGCCCGGCGCCACAGCGCGTCGGCCGCGCCCTGAAGCGTCGCGACCCGCTCGAAGCGCCGCAACTGCGCCGCGTGCCAGGCCAGTCCCTCCAGGAAGTGGGCGAGCCCCATCAGGTCGTGCAGCGCCGCCTTGCTGCGGATGCCCTCGCGGGCGCACTCCACGGACGCCTCGTGATCGCCCTTCAGCCACAGGCCCACGCTCTTGACCCACAGGGCCCAGCTGCGCGCCCACTGCTCGCCCGGATGCGCGGCGCCGCGCGCGAGCGAGTCGTCGCACCAGGCGATGCCCTTCTCGTGGTCGCCGGTGATGATGAGCATGAACCCGGCGTAGAAGCCCAGCATGAGCAGGCCGGTGTCGTCGCCGAGCGCCGTCATCCGGGCCCGGACTTCGTCGAAGTCGTCCGCGCAGCCCTCCATCTGTCCGAGGAAGTACCGGCGGTGCGCCTGGAAGGAGAACGTCCACGTGGCGCCGACCCGGTCGCCGATCCGCGCGGCGATCTGCTCGGCCTCCTTCAACAGCGCCTCGTTCTTGCCCCGTTCCCCCTGGATGTCCATGTACCAGCTGATCAGCCACAGTGCCTTGACGCGCTGCGGCGTGTCCTCGCGGCAGCCGTCCAGGGTGCGGCGCAGCCAGTAACGGCCCTCGGTGAGCAGCCCGGTCGCGTGCCAGTAGCCCCACAGCGCCGTCGCCATCTCCAGGCCGTCGCAGTGCAGCCGGGGCGTCGCGACGCAGTGCTCCAGGGCGATCCGGACATTGGCCTGGTCCCGTACGAGTGCCCGCAGCAGGGGGATCTGCGCGTCACCCGTCCACTCCTGGTCGAAGGCGCGCGCCGCGTCCAGGAAGTACTCCAGGTGGCGGCGCCGGGTCCGCTCCTCGCCGCCGAGCGTGGCGAGCTGCTCCAGGCCGTACTCGCGGATGGTGTCGAGCATCCGGTACCGCGTGCCCTCGGGGGTCTCGACCCGCACCACGACCGACTTCTCGACGAGCCCGATGAGCGAGGTCAGCACGTCCTCGACCGGCAGGACCTCCTCGTCGGCGCACACCACCTCGGCCGCCTGCAGGCTCAACTCGCCCGCGAACACGGACAGTCGGGCCCACAGCAGCCGCTCCGCCACGGTCGACAGGTCGTGGCTCCAGCCGATCGCCGTACGCAGTGTCTGATGGCGCGGCACCGAGGTGCGGCGCCCGCCGGTGAGCAGCCGGAACCGGTCGTCGAGCCGGGCCAGCATCTCGTCGAGCGACAGCACGCGCAGCCGGGAGACCGCGAGTTCGATGGCGAGCGGGATCCCGTCGAGCCGGCGGCACAGCGCCAGCACGTCCGTCCGGTTGTCCTCGCTCACCGTGAACCCCTGCACCGCCGCGGACGCCCGGTCGGCGAACAGTGCCAGCGCGTCGCACTCCCGCCCCGCGCCGTCCGCGGGCTCCGGCATGCTCAGCGGGCCGATCGCCAGGACGTGCTCCCCGGGCACGTCGAGCGGCTGCCGGCTGGTGGCGACGATCCTCAACCGGGGTGCGGAGCGCAGCAGTTCGTCGCAGAGCGCCGCGCACGCGTCGACCAGATGCTCGCAGGTGTCGAGCAGCAACAGCAGCTCGCGCCCCTCCAGGTGGTCGGCGATCACCTCGATGGCGGGCCGTGCCGCCTGTTCCGGCAGGTCGAGCGCCGCAGCGACCGCGTTCGCGAGCAGCGCCGGGTCGTGCAGCGCGGACAGCTCCACGAGCCGCACCCCGTCGGCATACCTCTCCCGCAACTCGCGTGCCGCACGCGCCGCGGTCCGGGTCTTGCCGACGCCGCCGGGCCCGGTCAGCGTGACGAGCCTGGCCCGCGTCAGCACGTCCGCGACCTGGCCCAGCTCCCGGCGCCGCCCGACGAAACTGGTGGTCTCGGCGGGCAGGTCTCCCGGCGTACGCCGGGTGGGACTGGGATTCATGCGAGCTCACCTCGTGCGGCGCGGATGCTGGCGACGGCCGTCGCCAGGCTAGAGGGAACAGGGCGCGAGCGAGCCCCCTTCACCGCACGACCACTCGAACGGGAATGGGAACATGGGGAGTTGGCACGTCCCCCGCGATTTCCGCACGCACTTCGGGGAAACCGTCACACGACGCGCCCGGCTGACTACACTTCCGGGAACGCCACGGCCGTCGCGCCGATCGAGCCGTGCCCCACCGGCACCACCGGAGCCGAGACGTCCGGACCCCTCTCGAAAGGCCCTCATGACCACCCGTCCGTCATCGACCACCTCCCTGCCCGAGACGTTCGGCACGCTCGGCGTCAGCGCCCGGCGGCTGGCGGCCGGCGCGGGTCCGGACGGCGGCGAGGGCGGCGATCTGCACGGCGTGGTGGACACGCCGTACGGGACCCGGCTGCTCATCGGGGACGTGATGGGCAAGGGCGCCGAGCTGTCCCGCACCGCCGACGCGGTCCTGCGCACCTGGCGCCGGCTCGCGTGCGTGCAGCGGACGTTGGAGGTGCTCGCGGTGCGGCTGCACTCGCTGGTCGCGCACTCCGAGGACCCTGACAGGTTCGTCACGGCCACGCTGGTGACGGTCGCGCCCGACGGGTCCGCGGAGGTGGTCTGTTGCGGGCATCCGCCGCCCCTCCTGATCCGTGACGGGTCCGCGGTGCCGGCCGCCGTGCCCGTCCCGGCGCCGCCGCTCGGGCTGCTCGACCTCGCGCACGGCTGGTGCGGCGCCGAGCAGATATCCGCGGCCTCCTGGGACCGCATGCTGCTGCACACCGACGGCGTCACCGAGGCCCGCGACGCGGACAGCGAGTTCTACCCCCTGGCCGAGCGCGCCACCGAGCTGAGCGCACTGCCGCTCGCCCCCTTCACCGCAGCGCTCTCGGCCGACCTGCTGCACCACGCCGGAGGCCGCCTCCAGGACGATGCCACCCTGCTGGCGCTGGAGCCGGTGAACTCCGCGCCGCCCGCCTCGCGCTGATGCCTGCAGGGGCGTTCCGAAATCCCGTCCCCGGGGTGTGTTTTGGTCTCCTGTGACAGGGGAGTCAGAGGGCGGACCGTGTGACAGCAGACGACGACGGAAGGGAGTGGCAGACCATGCTCCTCGCCCACCCCGCCCTGTTGACCGATCTCATCCGCGAGTACGAGATGCTCAGCGCGCTCGACGCCGACGAGGGGGGACCTGCCGCGCAGCGCCGGCTCGACGACATCGGATACAGCCTCTGCATGGCCACCGGCACGAGCGACGTGGACGCGGCACTCGTCGCCGCCCGGCACCGGCTGCCCGGGGCGCGCGTGCACGACGACTCGGCCCTCACCGCGCGAGTGCGCAGGACATCACGGGTGCCGAGCCACCGGTGAGAGTGGGACGTCAGCGCTCCTGGGCGCCGTCGACGGTGCCGATCGTCACGTCCGAGGCCGACCGCCCCGCCGTGCCGTCCGCCGCCGGGGTGTCGGCGCCGCCGGATGCCGTGATCACGCCGATGGCGACGGCGACCGCGGCGACAGCGCCGCCGAGCGTGAGTCGGGTACGTGTCGAACGCCGCCTGTGCCGCGAGGGGCGGGGACCACTCGGGTAGGGGAGATGCGCCATCGTGGTGCCTCGGTCTCGTGCGGACTCGTTACGGGGGAGTAACCCAAGGCTAGGGGCGGCGTACGGGGCAGCGGGCGAGGACCAAGGTCCCCGGTGCGTGGGCATTGGTCCCGACCGGGGGTTCGACAGGGCGTCAGACCGCCAGTGTGTCGCGGCCCGTGGTCTCCTCCTCCAGTACCCGCTGAGCCTGGGACGCCGAGGACTGCCACAGCGTCGTCACGGGCTCCCACACACGTACGCCGGTCGGTGAACCGAGGGTCAGCGCCTGGAAGCTGCGGCCCTGGTGATCGGGGATCGCGGCGACCGTCACGTACATGACGGCGGGCGCCTCGTCTTTCGCGTCCTCCGCGTCGGAGACCGACAGGACGGCCGCGTACGCCGTGTCGTGCGCGGCCAGCGTGCGCCCGGCGTGCGGCACCAGCGGCAGCGGCAGCGCCGCCCCGTCCAGCTCTCCGTACGTGACCGTCGGGACGCGGTCGACGAGGCAGGCCTTCGAGGAGTCGTTGCGCACGCTCAGCTTCAGGATGTCGGCGTTGTCGTCGGAGGGCTCGGCCCGCACGGTCACATCGTTCTCGCCGCAGCGCGCGAGTGCGGCGGGCGCGGCGGAGCCGGCCGCTCCCGCGGTGGGCGTGGTGAGTGCCGTCAGAGTGAGGGCGGCGGCCGCGGCCGCCGTGGCATGACGTGTGACGTGACGAGCGCGCATCGGAAGTCCCCAGTCCGTGGTTGGTCCGTCGTGGTCGTTGTGTGCCGCCAAAGGAATGAAATGCGGCGAATGCAGGCATACGACCCTAACGCGAATGTGTGACGCGAGGCACGTCGCGAGGCGGGGGGTGCAGTGCGCGCAAGGTTTGCACAGTGTGCAAGAATCACGCCCGTGACCGTCTCCGACCAGCAACCGAGCGCCCCCGCCGAGGGGCTGCGCGCTCGCAGGCGTCGCCAGACGCGCAGCGAGCTGCACGCGGCCACGGTCCGGCTGGCCCGGCAGCACGGCTTCGCGTCGGTCACGGTCGAGATGATCAGCAAGGAGGCCGGCGTCTCACCGCGGACCTTCTTCAACTACTTCCCCAGCAAGGAAGCCGCCCTCTTCGCTCTCCCCGGCACCGTGCCGCCCGCACTCGCGGAGCGGTTCGCCGCGGGGGAGGGGAGCGGGACCGACGCGGTGCTGCGCGACCTCGGCGACATCCTCGCCGACCACCTCCAGGAAGCGGCTCCCGAGCCGCAGGAACTGGAGGACTCGCTGCGCATCGCGGAGGGCGTGCCCTCGGTCCTGGCCACGTTCCTCGCCCAGTGCGAGGCGGTCGAACGGGACCTCGCCGGACTCATCGCCCGGCGCACCGGCACCCCGCCCGACGGCGAGGCGGCCGAACTGCTCGCGGGCGTCGCCATGGCGACCGTACGCAGCGGGATCAAGCGTTGGCACCAGTCGGGGACGCACGCCGACGAAGGTGCCGGGCCCGCCGAGCGCGTACGCGCATCCTTCGATGCGCTGCGGGCGCTGCTGGGACCGGCCGCCGTGAAGTAGGCGCGCCACCCGTGTGACCACCTCCCCCTCGCGGTCACCCACACAACTCCCCTCTCCCCGCTCCTCCCCGGATCGGCACCACCGAAGTACCCCGTACGCGGCAACCGCTCTCCCGCCGCAGGGTCAGCCCCGTACCACTCCACCCGCAACACCACATCGGAGAACACCGTAATGACGCACGCCCCCGCTTCCGAGGGCATCGACTCCGGCCCCGACCCGGCCAAGGGGATCGAAGAGAGCATCGCCAAGCCGCACAACTTCGGCCTGATCTTCGCCGCGCTGATGCTGACCATGCTGCTCGGCGCGCTCGACCAGACCATCGTCTCGACCGCGCTGCCGACGATCGTCGGTGAGCTCAACGGCATCGAGCACATGGCCTGGATCACCACCGCGTACATCCTCGCCGCCACCATCGGCATGCCGGTCTACGGCAAGCTCGGCGACCTCATGGGCCGCAAGAACATCTTTCTCGCGGGCATAGCCCTGTTCCTGGTGGGCTCGGTGGTCTGCGGACTCGCCCAGAACATGGGCACGTTGATCGCCGGTCGCGCCCTCCAGGGCCTCGGCGGCGGTGGCCTCATGATCACCTCGCAGGCGATCATCGCCGACCTGGTGCCGCCGCGTGAGCGTGCCAAGTACATGGCCCCGATGGGCGCCGTGTTCGGTCTCTCCTCCGTCGTCGGGCCGCTGCTCGGCGGCTGGTTCACCGACGAGCACTCCTGGCGCTGGGCGTTCTGGATCAACCTGCCGCTCGGCATCCTCGCGTTCTTCGTCGCCGCCGTCGCGATCAAGCTGCCGCGCAAGGCCGTCCAGGTCACGCTCGACTACCTCGGCACGGTGCTGATGGCCGCGGCCGTCACCTGCACGGTGCTCTTCGCGAGCTGGGGCGGCACGCAGTACGAGTGGTCCGACCCGCTGGTCATCGGCCTCGGTATCGGAGCGGTCGTCGCCTGGGTGCTGTTCTTCTTCGCCGAGAAGCGCGCCGCGGAGCCGGTCATCCCGCTGCACCTGTTCCGCAGCCCGATCTTCAACGTCGCCACCCTGCTCGGCATGATCGTCATCGGTCTCGGCATGTTCGCGATCGTCGGCTACATGCCCACCTACCTGCAGATGGTGTACGGCAAGTCGGCCACCGAGTCCGGACTGCTGCTGATCCCCATGGTCGTCGGCATCATGGGCACCGCCCTGCCGTCCGGCGCGATCATGTCCAAGACCGGCAAGTACAAGATCTACCCGATCGCCGGTACCGCGATCATCATGCTCACCGCGTACCTGATGTCGACGCTCGACGTGTCCGACCCGGTCTGGCTGGTGTGCGTGTACGTCGGTCTCGCGGGCGCGGGCGTCGGCCTGATGATGCAGACCCTCGTGCTGGCCGTGCAGAACGACTTCCCGGGCTCGGAGGTCGGCACCGCCACCTCCGCGAACAACTTCTTCCGGGAGATCGGCGCGACGCTCGGCACGGCCGTCGTCGGCGCCGTGTTCGCCAGCCGCCTCACCGACCAGCTGGCCTCGCGCATCCCCGCCGAGGCCGCCGCCAAGGTCGGCGACAGCGACTCGCTGACCCCGGCGCTGGTCCGCGCCCTGCCGGCCGACCTGCGCGACACGGTCGTCAGCTCCTACCAGGAAGCGCTCGTCCCGATCTTCCTGTACCTGCTGCCCGTCTTCGCGGTCGGCCTGGTCCTCGCCTTCGTCCTGAAGGAGAAGCCGCTCGCCGACAACGCCGACTGGCACGCGGAGAACGCGGGTCCCGCGGCCGACAAGGAGCCGGAGCCGGTCGGCTGACCTCCGCCCCCTGTCCCGTACGACCTGTGCCCCCGCCGCGCTTCCGGAGCGTGGCGGGGGCACATGCGATTCTCCTTTACGGCCAAGATGGGTGGCGCACCGCTACGACACGTCATCACGAAGGAATCCGACAGATGGCCGACGCCGAAGTCCTGGCCGCCCGCTTCGAGGAGCACCGCCCGCGGCTGCGCGCCGTCGCCCACCGGATGCTCGGCTCGTCCGCGGAGGCCGACGACGTGGTGCAGGAGGCGTGGCTCCGGCTCGGTCGCACGGACGAGGCCGGCTCCATCGACAACCTCGCCGCCTGGCTGACCACGGTCGTCTCCCGTATCTGCCTCAACGCGCTGCGCGCCCGCGCCACCCGCCGCGAGGACCCGCTGGAGGTCCAGGAGGACGAGAGGGGCGAAGGCCCCGTGGACCCGGCGGACGAGGCGGTCACGTCCGACTCCCTGGGCCTCGCGCTCATGGTCGTCCTCGACCGGCTTGCCCCGGCGGAGCGCCTGGCCTTCGTGCTGCACGACCTGTTCACCGTGCCGTTCGACGAGATCGCGCCGATCGTCGAGCGCACCCCCGCCGCCACCCGCCAGCTCGCCAGCCGCGCGCGGCGCCGGGTGCGCGAGGCCGACCCGCGCGCCACGGAGGCGGCCGACCGCGAGCGCCGCCGCGAGGTCGTCGAGGCCTTCCTCGCGGCGACGCAGGGCGGTGACTTCGAGGCGCTGCTCACCGTGCTCGACCCGGAGGTCGTGGTCCGCTCGGACGCCGCGGCCATCGCCATGGGCTCCGAGCCGGAGGTGATCGGCGCGCGTGCGGTGGCCTCGCTGTACGCGGGCCGTGCCAAGGCTGCCCGGCTGGCTCTGCTCGACGGCACGGCCGGCGTCGTGTGGACGCACGCGGGCACCCTCAAGGTCGCCTTCGCCGTCCAGGTCGACCTCACGACGGACCCGCCCCGCATCACCGGCATCGAACTCGTGGCGGACGAGCAGCGGTTGGCGTCGATGGACGTGGTGCCCCTGCGTCGCCGCAGGCGTCCGGCCTCCGGCGGTCAGTCCCCGGACGGCGCCGAATAACACCTGACGTCCACCAACTCGCCCGGCCCCCAATCCTGTTGGCCCTGCGCGAGGAACCGCCACCCGAGCCGTTCGTACAGCGCGATCGCGGCGGCGTCGGTGGTGACGACGTCGAGCACGGCCAGGGTGCCGTGTCGGCGGGCCTCGCGCGCTGCCCGCTCCAGAAGCGCCGCACCGAGCCTGTGACCGCGCGCGGACGGTGCCACGAACAGTCTCCCCACGACGGCGACGTGAGTGCCCGCCGGGACGAGGGTGGGTGCCACGTCGCCCGGGGCGGGCCGGGCCAGCAGGACGTGCCCGACGACGCGCTCGTCGTGGCATCCGACCCACGCGCCGAGAGTGTCTCCGTCACTCAGCCAACCCGCGGGATCCTTCGGCCAGTTGGTCGGATAGCCGTCCGCGTGATGCACGGCACGCATCGCTTCTACGCAGGCGGCCAGATCACTGCTCCGCCGCGCCCTGACACACGTATCCCCGCTCACCCCTGCACATCCATCTCGCCGCTCACACCCGCACACCCGTCTCGCCGCTCACGCTCGCGCACCCGTCCCGCCGCCTGTCCCGTCGAGGGCATCGAACCACACACGCCGAATGCGCTTGTCCCGCATCGCCGCCCCGCATAGCGTGCCGCCGTGGATCACTTCTCGCGTTCGGCGGATCTCTCCTCGCGTTCGACGGAACTCTTCTCGCGCTCATGGGCCGCGTTGCGCGCCGCCGTCGCCGACCTCCCCGAGCGGGCCTTCGAGCAGCCCTCGGGCTGCACCGGCTGGCTGGTGCGCGACCTGGTGTGTCACCTGGTCATCGACGCGCAGGACGTGCTGATCACCCTCGCCACCCCCGCGTCGACGGAGCCGACCGTCGACGCGGTGACGTACTGGCACGTGAGCGACGAGCCGCCGACCGGTGAGGACCCGCTCGACGCGCTGACCGTCCGCCTCGCCGCCGCCTATCAGGACCCGGCGCTGCTCACGTTCCACCTCGACGACGTCGGTTCGGCGGCGGGGCGTGCCGCCGGGCTCGCCGACCCGGACGCCCGCGTGAGTACGCAGGAGCAGGTCCTCACGGTGGGCGACTACCTCACCGCGTACGTCCTGGAGTGGACGCTGCACCACCTCGACCTGATCGCCCACCTCCCGGACGTGCCCGGGCCGCCGGCGGAGGGCCTGGCACGGGCGCGGGCGCTCCTGGAGGGGATCGCCGGCACCGCGTTCCCCGCGTCGTGGCGCGACGCGGACGTGCTGCTCGTCGGAACGGGGCGCCGGCCTGCGACGGAGCGGGAGAAGAGCGAACTCGGCGCGCCGGCCGGGAAGTTGCCCCTCGTGATCGGCTGACCGGTCGCCGCGGTACGCCATCGGGTCCGAGTCTTGAACCCGCTCCGCTCGCTCGGGGCCAGAACTTGTCGAAGTCCTTGACGCCTCAGCCCCTCGGCGCTTAACTCACGTCCTAAATTAAGTCCTGACGGCGTTCAGTTCCTGAACGCGTAGGACCACCCTCCGGACAAGGGACGCCTGGAGCCATGAGCAGAATCCACGCCGCCTGTGCCTGTGCCGTCACCCTCTCGCTCGCTTTCGCGGCCACCGCCTGCGGCGGCGGTTCGCCGACCAGCGGTGGATCCGACGACTCCCCGAAGACCCTCACGTACTGGGCCTCGAACCAGGGAGCCAGCGTCGAGGTCGACAAGAAGGTCCTCCAGCCGGAACTCGACAAGTTCGAGAAGCAGTCCGGCATCAAGGTGAAGCTGGAGGTCGTTCCCTGGTCCAGCCTCCTCGACCGGATCCTCACCGCCACCACCTCGGGCCAGGGCCCGGACGTCCTCAACATCGGCAACACCTGGAGCGCCTCGCTGCAGGCGAGCGGTGCCCTGTTGCCCTGGGACGCCAAGAACTTCGACAAGATCGGCGGCAAGGACCGGTTCGTCGCCTCCGCGCTGGGGTCGGCGGGCGTGCAGGGCAAGGACCCGGCCGCGGTGCCGCTGTACTCCATGGCGTACGCGCTCTACTACAACAAGCAGATGTTCAAGGACGCGGGGATAGCGAAGCCCCCGGCGACCTGGGACGAGGTCGTCGCTGCCGGCAAGAAGATCTCCAAGGGCGGCAAGTGGGGCATCGGGGCCGAGGGTTCGAACCTGTCCAACAACATCCACCAGGTCTTCGTCCTCGCCAAGCAGCACGGCGCCGACTGGTTCACCGCGGACGGCAAGCCCGACTTCACCTCGGCCGGCGCGGTCGCGGGCGTGAAGCAGTACGTCGACCTGATGGCCAAGGACAAGATCATCGCGCCGGGCAACGCCGAGTACGCGCAGAACCAGTCCCTGAGCGACTTCTCCAAGGACAAGACGGCGATGGTCCTGTGGCAGACCGCCTCCGCGACCTTCAAGACGCAGGGCATGAAGGAGGACGAGTGGGGTGTGGTGCCCGCTCCCGTGCAGTCCGGCGCGCCGGGCCAGGGCCGCGGCACCAACTCCATGGTCGCCGGTATCAACATGGCCGTCTTCAAGGACACCGACAACCTCGGCGGCGCCACCAAGTTCGTGAAGTTCATGACCAGTGACTCCGAGCAGAAGATCCTCAACAAGGCCTACGGGTCCATCCCGCCGGTCAAGTCCGCGCAGGACGACGCCGCGTTCAACGTCCCGGCCGTCGCGACGCTCAAGGAGACCATCGCCACGAGCGCGGCGCCGCTGCCCCAGGTCGCCGACGAGTCGCAGTTCGAGACCGCCGTCGGCACGGCCGTGAAGGAACTCTTCGCGGACGCCGCCGAGGGCCGGCCCGTCACCACCGCCACCGTCAAGGCCAAGCTCGCCAAGGCGCAGCAGCAGATGCCGACCAAGTGAGCGGAACCCCGATGACGACCACACCCACCCCGACGGTCGAACGGTCGGCAGAGCCGGCCGTCGACCCCAAGTCCCCCAAGGCGGCGGGCGGTCGGACCCGCCGCCCCGGCCGGATCCGCCGGTTCGGCCTGCCCTACCTGCTGCTCCTGCCCGCCCTGGTGCTCGAACTCCTCGTCCACCTCGTGCCCATGGCCATGGGCATCCTGATGAGCTTCAAGCAGCTCACCCGGCTCTTCCTGCGCGACTGGACCACCGCACCCTGGAGTGGCCTCGACAACTTCAAGGTCGCCGTCGACTTCGACGGCGCCATCGGCGAGGCGCTCCTCAAGTCCTTCGTCACCACGTGCCTGTTCACCGTGTCCTCGGTCGCCCTGTGCTGGGTGATCGGCACGGCGGCGGCCGTCTTCATGCAGGAGTCGTTCAAGGGGCGCGGCCTGCTGCGTGCCCTGTTCCTCGTCCCGTACGCGCTGCCCGTGTACGCCGCCGTCATCACCTGGGTGTTCCTGTTCCAGCACGACAACGGCCTGGTGAACCACGTGCTGCACGACCAGCTCGGCATCACCGACAAACCGTCGTTCTGGCTCATCGGTGACAACAGCTTCTTCGCGCTGCTCACCGTCTCCGTGTGGAAGGGCTGGCCGTTCGCCTTCCTCATCGTGATGGCCGGGCTTCAGAACATCTCGAAGGATCTGTACGAGGCCGCCGCCCTCGACGGCGCGGGCCTGTGGCAGCAACTGCGCCGCATCACGCTGCCGTCGCTGCGGCCCGTCAACCAGGTCCTCGTCCTCGTCCTGTTCCTCTGGACGTTCAACGACTTCAACACCCCGTACGTGATGTTCGGCAAGGCGGCGCCCGAGGCCGCGGACCTGATCTCGGTCCACATCTATCAAGCGTCCTTCGTGACATGGGACTTCGGAACCGGCTCCGCGATGTCCGTCCTGTTGCTGCTGTTCCTGCTCGTCGTGACGGGCGTGTACCTGGTGCTCACGTCCAGGGGGAGGAAGACCGCCGATGTCTGACACACAGCTGGCGCGTGCGCGGTACAGGTCGCCGTCTGCGCCGCCGCGCTCCTTCCTCTGGTCCCGCCGGATCTTCCTCACCCTGCTCGCCGGCTTCGTCCTGCTGCCCGTCTACGTGATGGTGTCCAGCTCGCTCAAGCCGCTCCAGGACGTGCAGGGCGCGTTCCGCTGGATCCCCAGCAGCCTGACGATCCGCCCCTACATCGACATCTGGTCGACGGTCCCGCTGGCCCGCTACTTCATGAACTCCCTGATCGTGGCGGGTGTGGCGACCGTCTGCTCGGTGGTCGTCGCGATTTTCGCCGCGTACGCCGTCAGCCGCTACCGCTTCCGGGGCAAGCGCGTCTTCACGGTGACGGTGCTGTCGACGCAGATGCTCCCCGGCATCCTCTTCCTGCTGCCGCTGTTCCTGATCTACGTCAACATCGGCAACGCCACCGGCATCGCCCTGTTCGGATCGCGCGGCGGGCTGATCCTCACGTACATGACGTTCACGCTGCCGTTCTCGATCTGGATGCTCATCGGGTACTTCGAGTCGGTGCCGCGCGACCTCGACGAGGCGGCCCTGGTCGACGGCTGCGGGCCGCTCGGCGCCCTGTTCCGCATCATCGTGCCGGCCGCGATCCCCGGCATCGTCGCGGTCGCCGTCTACTCGTTCATGACGGCCTGGGGCGAGGTCCTCTTCGCCTCCGTCATGACCAACGACACCACCCGCACGCTCTCCGTCGGCCTCGGCGCCTACGCCAACCTCAACGACGTGTACTGGAACCAGATCATGGCCGCCTCGCTCGTCGTGAGCGTGCCCGTCGTGGCCGGCTTCCTGCTGCTCCAGCGCTACCTCGTGACCGGACTCACCGCGGGCGCCGTCAAGTGACCGCTGCCGGTCAAGTGACCATGACTGAAAGGAACTTCGTGTCCGACCCCCACTCCGCTCTTGATGTCTCCGCCTTCCCGCACGACTTTCTGTGGGGCACGGCCACATCGGCGTACCAGATCGAAGGAGCCGTCGCCGAGGACGGTCGCGCGCCCTCCATCTGGGACACCTTCGCGCACACACCGGGGAAGATCGACGGCGGCGACGACGGTGACATCGCCTGCGACCACTACCACCGGTGGCGCGAGGACATCGGTCTGATGCGGCAACTGGGCACCAACGCCTACCGGTTGTCCGTCGCCTGGCCGCGCGTCGTCCCCGGCGGCGACGGGCCGGTGAACCCCAAGGGCCTCGACTTCTACGACGAGTTGATCGACGCGTTGCTCGCCGAGGGCATCACCCCGTCGGTCACGCTCTACCACTGGGACCTGCCGCAGGCGCTCCAGGACCGCGGCGGCTGGCCGGTGCGGGAGACCGCCGAGCACTTCGCCGCGTACGCCGCCGTGGTCGCAGAGCGTCTCGGGGACCGGGTGAAGCACTGGACGCCGCTGAACGAACCGCTGTGCTCGGCGTGGATCGGCCACCTGGAGGGCCGGATGGCACCGGGGCTCACCGACCTGACCGCCGCCGTCCGCGCCTCCTACCACCTGCTCCTCGGCCACGGCCTCGCCACGCAGGCGATCCGCGCCGCCGTGCCGGACGCCGAGATCGGCATCGTCAACAACCTCGCCCACGTCGAACCCGCCACCGACCGCCCCGAGGACATCGCCGCCGCCCGCCGCATGGACGGCCACGCCAACCGCTGGTGGCTCGACCCGGTGCACGGCCGCGGCTTCCCGGCGGACATGCTGGAGGTGTACGGAGTCCAACTCCCGGAGATGTCCGGGGACATGGCCACCATCGCCGAGCCCCTCGACTGGCTGGGCCTCAACTACTACTTCTCCTCCGCCATCGCCGACGACCCATCGGGACCCGCCCCGCACGCCGACGCCGTGCGCCGCCCCGGCCTCCCGCGCACCGGCATGGACTGGGAGGTCGACGCCGGCGGAATCGAGGCGCTGCTGCTCCGCCTCACCCACGACTACGGCGCCCGCAAGCTGTACGTCACCGAGAACGGCTCCGCGTACCCCGACGTCGTACGTCCCGACGGCACCGTCGACGACCCCGAGCGCGAGGCGTACCTGGTGCGGCACCTCGCGGCCTGCGCCCGCGCGATCGACCAAGGCGTCCCGCTGGCCGGGTACTTCGCCTGGTCGCTGCTCGACAACTTCGAGTGGGCGTACGGCTACGACAAGAGGTTCGGCCTCGTCCACGTCGACTACGCGACGCAGAAACGCACCATCAAGGGCAGCGGTCACCGGTACGCGGACCTCGTGCGCCGCCACGGTGCGCTGGCGCGGCGGGCCGCCTGAGGCCACCGGTTCAGCGGGGCCGACCGGAAGCGGCCTCGCTGAGCCGGTCCAGTACGTACGCGACGTCGGGCGGGCGGGGTCAGTTGAGGTACGAGCGCCACGCCCGCGCCCCGCGCCACGAGGGCCGTCAGGACCCCGAAGTCGCCCGCCTGCGCCACCCCGCGTGGCACGAACCCGGCGGCCCCGTCACGCCAGCGACAGGAACAGCTTCTCCAGCTCCTCCTCGCTGAGCGGCGGCTGCTCGCCGTCCGCCGCGTTCATGCAGTCCCGCATACCGGAGGCGATGATCTTGAATCCGGCCCGGTCCAACGCGCGCGAAACGGCGGCCAGTTGGGTGACCACGTCCTTGCAGTCGCGGCCCGCCTCGATCATCGCGATGACGCCGGCCAGCTGCCCCTGCGCGCGGCGAAGCCGCTTCAGGACGGCGTCCATCGCCTCCGGATTGCCCGTACCGCTCACGAACGCAGGGCCGCGCGGGCGGTGTCGAGCGCGCCCGGCGCCGGCTGGTTGAACGGGAGCTTGCCGAGCAACGCCGCCATGCCGCACGTGTTGCTCACGCCGGAGTAGACGAGGCCGGAGGCGACGCCCGCCGCGAGCAGCCGGCCCTTCGGGGCGCGGCGGCCGAGCGCGAGACCGAGCAGCACCAGGGAACCGGCGGCGAACCGGACCTGGCGGTCCATCGCCCAGACGGCGCGCTCGGGGCGGGCCGCGGTGTCGACCGGCAGCCCCTCGGCGGTCCAGGCCTGCGTGCCACCGTCGAGGCCGACGGCGTCGACGCCCGCCTCCGCGAGCTTCGCGCAGGCCGCGGCGGAGCGGTGCCCGGCCGCGCACACGACGACGATCCGGCGGCGCCCGGCCGCGTCACGCAGGTCGGGCAGCAGCTCGTCGATGAGCTCCGCGGGCACATTGAGGGCGCCGGGCACGTGCCCCGACGCGTACTCGGCGGGCGGGCGCACATCGAGGACGAGAGTGTCGTCGGCGGCGCTGCCGTGCAGCTCGGCGGGGGCGAGGGTGGTGCTCATGTCTCTCTCCTGTCTCACTGGTATACCCCCGAGGGTATCAATGCGTGCCCCGTAGGTACGCCCGCAGGTACCCGGCTCGATCGGCCGGGCAAAGTCCCACCGAAAGCAGGACAAGGGTTGTCGGGTTTCCGGGACATGCTCGTGAGAGCGAGCCACACGGCACCAACGCGAGACACCTGGAAACAACGGGAGACACCCTCATGTCTGACAACGCCCACCCGGCGACGGACGAACAACCCCTGCGCGGCAAGGTCGCCCTCGTCGCGGGCGCCACCCGCGGCGCGGGTCGCGGCATCGCCGTCGAACTCGGCGCGGCCGGCGCCACGGTCTACGTCACCGGCCGCACCACCCGCGCCCACCGCTCCGAGTACGACCGGGCCGAGACCATCGAGGACACCGCGGACCTCGTCACGGAGGCGGGCGGCCACGGCATCGCCGTCCCCACCGACCACCTCGAAAAGGACCAGGTGCGCGCCCTCGTCGAGCGCATCGACCGCGAACAGGGCCGCCTCGACATCCTCGTCAACGACATCTGGGGCGGCGAGAACCTCTTCGCATGGGACACCCCCGTCTGGGAGCACGACCTCGACAACGGGCTCAGGCTGCACCGCCTCGCCGTCGAGACGCACGCCATCACCAGCCACTACGCGCTGCCTCTCCTGCTGCGCAACCCCGGCGGCCTGGTCGTCGAGGTCACCGACGGCACGGCCGAGTACAACAGCACGAACTACCGCGTGTCCTTCTTCTACGACCTGGCCAAGAGCTCCGTCCTGCGCATGGCCTTCGCCCTCGGCCACGAACTCGGCTCACGCGGCGCCACCGCCGTCGCCCTCACGCCCGGCTGGATGCGCTCGGAGATCATGCTCGGCCACTACGGTGTCACGGAGGAGAACTGGCGCGACGGACTGCGGGTGGAGCCGCACTTCGCCATCTCCGAGACGCCCCGCTACACCGGCCGCGCCGTCGCCGCGCTCGCCGCGGACCCGGACGTCGCCCGGTTCAACGGGACGTCCCAGTCCAGCGGCGGCCTCGCCAAGATCTACGGATTCACCGATCTCGACGGCAGCAGGCCCGACTCCTGGCGCTACCTCGTCGAGGTCCAGGACGCGGGCAAGCCGGCCGACGTCACGGGGTACCGCTGACAGCCCAAGGCTTCTGATCTGCTCGTATGGTCTGCGACTCTGCTCGTACGGTCTGCGACAATCGGCGCCATGACATCCGGCATCGTTCCAGGCCTGGTCCTCGGCGACTCGCTCCCGCGCACCGCGACGCGGGAGCCGAGCCGCCCCTGACCCATGTGCTCGCCCGGTGACCGTCACCGGGCCGCCTCCCGCTCCTCGCCGAAGTGCGCTTCGTGCCCCGCACGTTCCACTACGAGGAGTTCCCACGGTGACCGTCCTGTCCTGGACCGAACCCGATACCGACACCACCCGCACCGCACCCTGGCGCGCGCTCGGCGGCGGACGGCCGCCCCGGCGCGTCGTCGTCGCCGACGACCGGACCAGCGCGCGGGAGGCCTACCGCCACGCCTGCGAAGGCACCGCGCTGCTGTGGCGCGGCGACCACCACGGTGCCCGGCAGCTGCTGAGCGCCCTCGGCCGCCGCGTCGACCGGGCGCTGCCGCCCGCCGACGGCTTCCACGAGCACCGCAGGAACCGCGCCCACCGTGCCCGCGTCCTCGGCATGCTCCTGGTCGTCCTCGACGCCGATTACGGGCTCGACCTGCGCCGCGCCCCCGATGTGCGCCGCGCGTGCACCGAGGCCTATGGGCCCGCCCCCGGAACCCCCGGCGTCGTACCGCTGCGCGAGCTGCTGGGTGTGCTCGGCGCGCACGAGTGGCGCCGCACCGGTGTGCCCGTGGCCGCGCTCGACGGCGCCCGCATCCATCCGCACTACGGAGTGTTCGCCCCGGTCAGGGGCGAGTACGTCGACCTCGTCGGGGAGGCGGAGCTGCCGCGCGGCGCGGTCGGCGGTGTCGCCTTCGACCTCGGCACCGGCACGGGCGTGCTCGCCGCCGTCCTCGCCCGGCGCGGCGTCGGCCGGGTCGTCGCCACGGACGCGGCCCCGCGCGCCCTCGCTTGCGCCCGCGACAACGTCGACCGGCTCGGGCTCGCGGACCGGATCGAGGTGAGCGACGCGGGGCTCTGGCCGGCGAACGGGCGCGCATCGCTCGTCGTCTGCAACCCGCCGTGGCTGCCCGCACGCCCCACCTCACCCCTCGAAGAAGGCGTGTACGACCCCGACTCGCGCATGCTGCACGGCTTCCTCGACGGGCTCCCGGGCCGCCTCGAACCCGGCGGCGAGGGCTGGCTGATCCTCTCCGACCTGGCCGAACTCCTCGGGCTCCGCGAACGCGACCTGCTCACGGACGCGTTCGCCGCCGCGGGCCTGCGTGTCGCCGAGCGGCTCGACGTCCGGCCGCGCCACCCGCGCTCCCGCGACCGCACCGATCCGCTGCACGCCGCACGCGCGGCGGAGACGACGTCGTTGTGGCGATTGGTTCCGACGGGGGAGGCACCCATGCGTACATGACGGTGAATCAGGCGCGGCGGGTGGGACCAGAGGGGCAATGTGGGGTAAAGGGGTCAGATCGCATCCGCCCCGACATCCGCTCGACGGAGGTACTCCATGGCCCCTCAGCATCGTCTCCGCCGCCGCAATTCGGTGGCCGCGGCCGCCCTGCTGATCACTACGCTCGCGGGTGCGGCGCCCGCGGGGGCCGGAGCGGCGGAGGGCAGATCCGCCCCCGCCGTCGGCCATGGGTCCGGTCAGGGCGTGGGCAAGGGCAGGGGCACCAACCTGCTCGTCGCGGGGCTCGACCGCCGCAGCGGGATGTCCCGCGAGGAGATCCAGCGGCTGCACGTCGGCGGCCAGGAGTGCGGCTGCACCGACGTGCTGATGCTCGTGCACATCGCCGCCGACGGCCGCCGGCTCAGCGTCGTCTCCCTGCCCCGTGACTCCTTCGTCCCCTTCGCCCGGCACGACCACCCCGCGCACAGCGGAAAGATCAACGGGGCGTACGCGCACGGGGGCCGGGACCTGACCGTGCGTACGGTCGAGCGCGCCACCGGCCTGCGTATCGACCACTACATGGAGGCCGACTTCCGCGGGTTCGTGGCGGCCGTCGACGGCCTGGGCGGCGCCGAGGTGTGCAGCGACAGGCCGCTGCGGGACGAGAACTCGGGGCTCGACCTCGCCGCGGGAACGCACGACGTCGACGGCAAGCACGCCCTGCGCTACGTCCGCGCACGGCACCTCAACCCGCCCGGCGACCTCGGGCGGGTGCGCCGCCAACAGAAGCTGCTGCTCGGCATGTTGGCGCGGCTCTCCGACGCGAAGGTCTTCAAGGACCCGATGGCGACGGCCCGTACGGCCCGCGCGCTGATGTCACACGTACGCACCGACGGCCACACGGACGTCCGTACGCTGACCACCCTGGCGTGGAAGCTGCGTGACCTCACGCCACGGCAGACGGAGTTCGCCACCGTGCCCATCTCGAACTTCGACTACCGGGACCCCACATGGGGCTCGTCGCTGCTGTGGGACGACAAGCGGGCGAAGCGGATGTTCGGGGCGCTGCGTGCGGACCGGCCGCTGACGTCCACGCGGAAGTCGGGCGGTCCGGTCCCGGTCGGTATGCCGCCCCAGGAGACCAAGGTGACGGTCGACGACCCGCGCATCGCCGACGGGCTGCGCGAGAGCGGCTTCGACGTGACCGAGGTGCCCGCGCCGAGCAGCCGTCCGAGCGGACCCACCGTCGTCACGTACGATCCCGAACGCGCCCGCTTCGCGCCCTCGCTGGCGGCCGCGCTCCCCGGTGCGAAGCTGCGGCCCGTGGCCGGATTCGGTCCCGCCTTCCGCGTCGTCGTCGGCGGTGACGATCGGGGTGTGACGCAAGTGACGTACGACCGCAGCATGGTGGAAGGGGCGCCGGTTACCGGAGACCGGCTGCGTTGCGGGCACCCTTCGGGCAAAAAGGGCTGAAAACCGACCACTGCGGGGCCACTTGGGGTTCCGTGACGGAAGCGCGACGCTCTGTGTTGCGGTTACGGTTCTGCTGTGGTGATCAACGCGCAAGGCAACAACGAGGCACATTCCACCGAGCCGGGCACGGCGCTGCTCCTCGCGGCCGCGCCCGTCGGCAAGGCGGGCCTCATCGACGCGGTCTCCGTGCTGCCCACGCTCGCGGCGGTGCCGCCGAGCGTGCTCACCGGCACGGCGGCGGCGTCCGTCGTCGAACTCGCCGACCCGCTCGACCCGCAGGCCGTCCTCACCCGCCTGCGGACGGTGGCCGCGCAGCCCGGACCGCTCCACCTGTACCTCGCGGGCCAGCTCCACCTCGACCAACGCCAGCGCCTGTTGCACCTGGCCCTCGCCAGGACCACCCCGTCGACGCTGCGTTACACGGCGCTGCCCTGGCACTGGCTCACCGGTGAACTCACCCTGCGCCGCCCGCACACCACGACCGTCGTGCTCGACCTCGTCGCCGACGCGGAGGCGTGGAAGCACGTCGGCGTGGGCGGCCTCGGCCTCGGCCACGGCACCAACGTCTTCGGCCGGGTCCTGCCGCCGCCGCCCCGCCGCACGACCCTCACGCCCACGTACCTCCGCGCCTACGCGGACATCTGGCGCACAGGAGCCCGCCCCACCCCACCCGACCTCCACGAAACGGCGGCGTCCCACGCGGGCCCGAAGGACGCGCTCTTCGTGGCGCTGGGTTCGGGTTACGTGCCGCCGGGGACGCCCAGCGGCGGTCGTGAGCCGGCACCTGCGACGGGGACCGGCCACGCGCCCGGCGCCGGGGGCCCGATCGAGGCCACGCCCTCGGGGCGGCCCACTGGCGCGGAGGCCGCGGAAACACCTGCCGCCACGCCACCGCGTTCGGCAACGATTCCGGCCCCGACGTCGACGCCGCCCGCTGGTCAGCCCGCGGCTGCTCCGCTTCCGGCTGCCGGTCAGCCCGCGGCTTCCGCTCCGGTTCCGTCCGCTGGTGAGCCAGCGGCTGCTTCGCCTCCGCCTGCCGTTCCCGCCGCGGGTCCGGCTTCTGGATCCGTCCCCGGACAGGGCCCGTCGGTGGCGTCGGCCGGGGACTCGGTGACGTCTCCGGCTGCACATCCGGTTCCGGTTCCGGATTCGGCTCAGGACCAGCTCTCGAATCCGGGTGCGCCACTGGCTGTCGCGGTAGGCGCCGCTCCCGCGTCGGCACCGCCTTCGGCTGCGGGTGGGACGGCCACTTCGGGTCCGTCGGCGGCTTCCGTCTCGGCCTCGCCTCCGATATCGGCCGCGCAACCGGCGCCCGGGCCGGAGCCGGTCCAGGTCCCGGCTTCGAATTCAGGTTCGGCCCCTGCGGCAGTGCCGGCTCCGAGTCCTGTCTCGGCACCCGCTTCGGTTGCGGCTCCGGCCTCGGCCCAGCCATCGGGGCCGGGGGCTCCTCCGACGCCGGCTCCGGCGTCTGCCGTGGGGGCTGCCTCGGCTTCGCAGCCGAACCCGACCGCCGTCGCAGCTCCGGCACCCGCTGATGCCTCGGTTTCGGGCCACGCCCACGGGGCGGACACGGTTGCGGCTCCGGCCGCGAGCCATGCTCAGGCCCCCACCTCGGCACCCGCACCCGCCGTGCAGCTCGCCAAGGCGCCGGCGCCGAGCCAGGTCACCCCGGCCCCGGTACCCGCTCCCGTCAGCCCGGAGCCCGCACCCGTCCCCGCCGCGCCCACGCCCAGCCCGGCCCCCGTATCCGCCCCCGCCGCGCCCGCGCCCGTCCCGCCCAACCCGGTGGCCCCGCCCGCCCCCGCGCCGGCCGCGCCTGCCATCCCGCCGATGCCCGCCACCGCGCCCGCGGCCCCCGCCCAACCCACCGCGCCCGACCCGCACGCCCTGCTGCTCGCCGCCGTGCAGGCGGGGCGGCATGGGGAGGCCGCGTCCATTGCTGCAGCGTGGGAGGGGGAGGCGTTGCGGGTGCATGGGATGCGGTCCTCGCAGGTCGTGCACTGGATGGAGGTGCGTGCCGACCTCGCACGGCTGGCCGATGAGCCGGGTCGCAGCTGCGAGTTGTGGATCGCCGTGGCGCACGCCCGGATCGCGCGCGGCGAGTCGCCCTCCGACGAGGACGTGGAGGCGGCCGTCGACCGCGCCCACCACCAGTGGGAACAGGTCAGCGACCCGGACCGGGCCCGCGGCCACGCCGCCGGTCTCACCGCCCTGCGGGAGCAGGTGCCGGGCCGCCGCCCCGGCGCCCTCGACGCGATCAAGCGCCGCCTGGACGCGCTGAGCGACCCGACCCGTAGGGCCTGACCCCGCCGCTCAACAGGCCCGCCGCACATACCCCTTCGTACCGGCGGGCCGCACGTCCATGTCGCGCAGCACGATCGAGAGCCGGTCGCCCCACGCGCGGCACGCCCGCTTGAAGTCGGCCTTGCGGTACTCCACGGCGAAGACCCGGTCGTCGTACGCCGACGCGTACCCCCGGCACTCGTCGTAGGCCTGGCACTCCTCCGTCACCGCGAAGTCGAACCCGATGTCGCGGCGCTTCGGCAGGAGTTCCGCGGTGTTCTTCTGCCCGACCGCGAGCCCGGACCCGTGCGCCCGGTCGGCGACGAGCTTGGCGAACGCGACCGCGTCGGAGGGGTCGAGCAGTCCGTCGGAGCGCTCGTAGGAGTCGAGGTTGTCCGGCTCGACGGCCTGGAACCCGTCGTCGGCGCAGCCCCGGATCCAGCCGCCCACGATGTTCGCAAGGCGCGCCCGCTTCGTCTTCGTGGAGATGTCGAACAGCGGCTCGTGCCAGTCCTCGTCGACCACCAACTTCCCGTCGTCGTCACGCAGCAGCAGGTCGTCGTGGTGGGCCCGCCACCACTGCACCGCGTCGGGTTGGGCCTGGAAGGCGTTGACGTAGCAGACGTTGTAGAGACCGCGGGCGGGGGCGTCCCCGCGGTCCCGGGAGACGGCCTTCACGCCCGCGGGCGGCTTGTACGCGCCGCCGAGCTGGTAGTCGAACTGCGCGTCCGGCGTCGGCCGTTGGACGCGCGGGGAGCGGTCCCCGGACTCCGGTGACGAGCAGGCGGACAGCGCGAACGCGGCGGTCAGGGCGAGGCACAAAGCCGACAGACGTCGGGAAGCCGGGCGGAAGATCATCGTCGCAGCCTAGAACGAAAAGCTCGGCCACCGTTCACAACGGGTGCCGGAATCGGTACCGGTCGTGACTCACCTCACGCCGCCTCCCGGCACCGTCGGGAACAACCCTGCCACCCAGTCCGTTGACTCAGATGTGGACGCGGATGGAACAGTGTCCCCGGGCCCAACCTATCGCCCGCAGGGAAGATCGTTCGGCTGAAGCCCTGCGGAGCCCTCCGCCGAGAGGCGACCGCCATCCGTGTCCCACCCAAGCCGCCCCGGCCGTGGTCCCCCGTCACGGCCGGGGCTTCCTCATGCGCCGCCGGGCCCCGGTCTAGGGCCTGTCGTCAAACTCCCGTCTGCCCGGCGACGACAGGACCTAGAGTTCGCCCATGACGCGCTTCCACGAGACCAAGCACCGGCTCGTCACCACCTTCCAGCGCCACATCGCCAATCCCGTGACCCGGCGCCTGCCGACCCAGGTCCTCCTGGAGACGACCGGGCGCACGTCGGGGCTCGCGCGCCGCACCCCGGTCGGCGGGCGACGTGTCGGCGGCGCCTTCTGGCTGGTCTCGGAATTCGGGTTCAAGTCCCAGTACGTGCGCAACATCCAGGCCGACCCACGCGTCCGCGTCCGCCTGCGCGGCCACTGGCACAGCGGCACCGCGCACCTGCTGCCCGACGACGACGCCCGCGCCCGCCTGGGGGTCCTGCCGCGCCTCAACAGCGCCGCCGTCCGCGGCCTCGGCGTCGATCTGCTGACCGTACGCGTCGACCTCGACGACTGACCTGGCATGATCGGGGGCATGGCAGAACGTGTGATCGCCGCGTGTGACGGCGCGTCCAAAGGAAATCCCGGACCCGCGGCGTGGGCCTGGGTCGTCGCCGACGGTGACGAGAAGCCCGTGCAGTGGGAGGCCGGCGCGCTCGGCACCGCGACGAACAACGTCGCCGAACTCACCGCCCTGGAAAGGCTGTTGAGCACGGTCGCGGCGGACGTGCCGCTCGAGGTGCGGATGGACTCGCAGTACGCGATGAAGGCGGTCACGACGTGGCTGCCCGGCTGGAAGCGCAAGGGCTGGAAGACGGCGGCCGGTAAGCCGGTCGCCAACCAGGAGCTCGTCCAGCGGATCGACGCGCTGCTCGACGGCCGCAAGGTCGAGTTCAAGTACGTGCCCGCGCACCAGGTCGACGGCGACCCGCTGAACGACTTCGCGGACCGCGCCGCCAGCCAGGCCGCCGTCGCCCAGGAGGACGCGGGCAGCGCGCTCGGCTCTCCCGAGCCGCCGCCCTCCAGCCCGTCCTCCGCGAAGCCGCCGCGCGCGAAGTCGGCGTCCGCCAAGAAGACCTCCTCCGGCTCCTCCTCGCGCACCCTCAAGGCGAAGTTCCCCGGCCGCTGCCGCTGCGGCCGCTCGTACGCCGCCGGGGAGGACATCGCCAAGAACCCCGACGGCTGGGGTCACCCGGAGTGCCGCACGTCGGCCTGACCGAAGACGACCCGAGACGACAAAGAGGGGCCCGGCGTGCAACACGGCGCCGGGCCCCTCTCCGTTCCCTACGTGATCACGTACTCACGTGCTCACCCGCACGTAATCCACCACCAGCTGCTGCGGGAACTGCGTACTGGAGTCCGGGTCGCCCGGCCAGTACCCGCCCACGGCGAGGTTGAGGATCAGGAAGAACGGCTTCTCGAAGACCCACTGGTTGCCGCCGACGTCGGCGGGCGTCCGGGTCTGGTACACCGTTCCGTCCACCGACCAGGTGATCTTGGTGGGCGTCCAGTCCACCGCGAACGTGTGGAACGCGTCCGCGAAGGCCTGGCCGTTCGGCAGCGAGTACCCCGCGCCGATCCCGCCCGAGCCGGAGTAGCCGGGCCCGTGGATCGTGCCGTGCACCGTCGACGGTTCGAAGCCGACGTTCTCCATGATGTCGATCTCGCCGGAGTTCGGCCAGCCGACCGAACCGATGTCGCTGCCCAGCATCCAGAACGCGGGCCAGATGCCCTGCCCACGCGGGATCTTCATCCGGGCCTCGACGTGGCCGTGCGTCGTCTCGAACTTCCCCGACGTGTTGAGCCGCGCCGAGGTGTACTCGCATGTCCCGTACCAGCACTGGTAGTTGGACGGGTTCTCGCGCTTTGCGGTGATCACCAGGTTGCCCTGGCCGTCGAGCTTGGCGTTGTTGTTGCCCGCCGTGTAGTACTGCCGCTCGTGGTTGTTGACGTTGTCTCCGGTCTCGGTCTGCCACTTCGAACCGTCGACCGACGAGCCCGCGGGCCCGTCGAAGTCGTCGGAGAAGGTGACCGCCGCGGTGTGCGTGTCACCGTCGGTCTCGGCGGCGTTCGCCGAGGGCACGAACGCGGCGGCGACGCACAGCAGGGCCGCGGCGCCCAGCGGGAGTCTGCGGCTCAGCGGGCGGAGGGAACTGCGCATGGGGCATCACATCACTTCGGGTAGGGGGTCGTGCCGTCCCGCGGCACGCCAGAAAGTGAAGGCAAGAAAGCTGCGCTTGACGTGTTCTGTTCAAGAGTTGATTTAAGGGGTGGGACGAAGGGGCGTCAAGGGACTGCACAGAAAGTCCGTACCAGTGTTCCCGGTTAAGGTTTCCCGACGATCTTCGAACCAGGAGTGATGTGAGCATGCTGCGGTGCGCTGTACTCGACGACTACCAGGGCGTCGCCCGTGAACTTGCCGACTGGGACCGCCTCTCGGGCCGCGTCGACGTCACGTACCTCAATCGCTATATCGATACGCACGAAGAACTCGTCGCGCTGCTCGGTGACTGCGAGATCGTCGTCGTGATGCGCGAACGCACCCCGTTTCCCGCCGAGTTGATCGCGCGCCTGCCGAAGCTGCGGCTCCTCGTCACGTCGGGGATGCGCAACGCGTCCATCGATCTCGACGCCGCCGCCGCGCACGGCGTCACGGTCTGCGGCACCGCGAGCAACCCCGAACCGCCCGTCGAGCTCACCTGGGCCCTGATCCTGGGCCTCGCCCGCGGCGTCCTCACCGAGGGCGCCAACCTGCGTGACGGCGGCCCCTGGCAGTCCACCCTCGGCGCCGACCTGCACGGCCGCCGGCTCGGCCTCCTCGGCCTCGGCAAGATCGGCGCACGAGTCGCGCGCGTCGGCGCCGCCTTCGGCATGGACGTGACGGCGTGGAGCCAGAACCTCACCGCCGAGCGGGCCGCCGAAGCCGGTGCCACCCTCGCCGCCTCGAAGGAAGAACTCCTCGAATCCAGCGACTTCGTCTCCGTCCACCTCGTCCTTGGTGACCGCACCCGCGGTCTGCTGGGCGCCGACGAACTGCGCCGCATGCGCCGCACCGCCTACCTCGTCAACACCTCGCGCGCCGCGATCGTCGACCAGGAAGCGCTGGTACGGGCGCTGCGCGAGGGCTGGATCGCCGGCGCGGGCAGCGACGTCTTCGACACCGAGCCCCTCCCGGCCGACCATCCCCTGCGCACCGCCCCGAACTTCCTCGGCCTGCCCCACCTCGGTTACGTGACGCGCCGCAACTACGAGGGCTTCTTCCAGGGCGCCGTGGAGGACATCGAGGCGTATCTGGCGGGGAGCCCGGTGCGCACCCTCGGCTGACCCGGGATCAGTCGCGTACGAACTCCCGCAACTCCTGCGCGAGGTGCGGGAACTCCTCCAGTGCCGCGCGCGTCGCGAACTCGTGGTCCGTGTAGTCGAAGCCCGGGGTGACGACCTCCGCCACCAGGCCGTGGTGGGCGTCGCCGAGCAGGTGTGAGGCCTTCCAGTGGCCGCCGGGCACCAGCAGGAATCGCTCGTCGTCCGGGCCGAGGACCGTGCGGTGGAGGGTGCCGTCGGGGGAGACGGTCACGTACTCCAGGGGGCCGCCGTCGATCAGGAAGTGCAGGATGTCGCTGCGGTTGCGGTGCAGCAGGCCGCTGGGCTGCCGCTCGTCGAGCAGGTAGTAGATCGATGTCGCCGAGGGGCGGGGGCCGTGCGGCGTCGAAAGGTCGTGCGGGCTCGTGTAGACGCGGCGGAAGTAGCCGCCCTCGCCGTGCGGCTCCAGGTCCAACTCGCAACGCCAGTCGCGCACGGTCGCTCCTCAGGGTGGATCATGGATGGGTGGTCAAGCGTAGAGGGCGCGGGGCAGGGCCGCGGGAGGCTCGCGAGTACCGTGCGCTGTCGCCCGCGCACCCGCCGTGACCTGCAACTCCGTGGTGAACGACGGGAGTTGGCATGAAAGACTGCGGGCAGGTCACACGCATCGCCCCGCCCGCTCAGCGACGTTGGAGAGTCCTCATGACAGCACCCATCCCCAAGCTCTCGGCTTCGCTCGAGCAGGGGAGGCCCCATTCCCGGCCCCGTATCGACACCAGCCAGGCGCACCCCGCGCGGGTCTACGACTGGCTGCTCGGCGGGAAGGACAACTACCCCGTCGACGAGGCCGTCGGCGAGCAGCTGCCGCCCGAGGCGCGGGACGCGGCGCGGCAGAACCGGGAGTTCATGCACCGGGCCGCCGCCTGGCTCGCCGGGCAGGGCGTCGACCAGTACCTGGACATCGGCACCGGCATCCCGACCGCGCCGAACCTGCACCAGATCGTGCAGCGGATCGTCCCGGCGGCCAAGGTCGTCTACACCGACAACGACCCCATCGTGCTGCGGCACGCGCAGGCGCTGCTCGTCAGCAGCCCCGAGGGCGCCACCGACTACATCGAGGGCGATGTCCGCGAGCCGGACGCCATCCTCGAACACGCCCGCACCGTCCTGGACTTCGACCGGCCGATCGCCCTGTCGCTGATCGCGCTGATGCACTTCATCCCGGACGACGAGGAGGCGTACGGCATCGTCTCCAGGCTGGTGTCCGAGCTGCCGCCCGGCAGTCACCTGGTGCTGTCCAACGCCTCCAGCGACATCTTCCCCGAGCTGGTCGAGAAGGTCGTGGCCCAGTACACGAAGGCCGGGATCCAGCTGGGCTTCCGCACCCGCGACGGGGTGGCGCGGTTCTTCAAGGGGCTCGACCTCGTCGAGCCGGGTCTGGTGACCGCCACGGAGTGGTTCCGCGGCGAGCCCGCTCCCGCGCCCGAGCCGAGCGGCATCTACTCGGGCGTCGCCCGGATCTCCTGAATACGGATTTCCTGAATTCGGGTTTCCGTCATACGGATATACGGATTTCCTGAGTCACGCGGACGGCGGCGCGCCATTGAGCCGGGCCGACAGCTGGTGCGCCGCCGCGACCACCGCCTCCGCGACCCCTGGCAGCGCCTCCGGCGGCAGCCGGAACACAGGTGCCGACACATTGACGGCCGCCACCACATCGCCCCGGTGGTCGTGCACCGGCACGGCGACCGCGGTCAGGCCCGGCTCCATCTCCTCCGCCGCCAGCGCGAAGCCGCGCGCCCGCTCCGCCCGCAGCCGCTCCAGGACGGCCGGTACGTCGCGGGGCGCCGCGTCCGTGCCGGGCAGCGGGGCTCCGTTCTCGGTCGTCAGGAGCGCCGCCACCTGGTCGTCGGGCAGCCCGAACAGCAGGGCGCGGCCCGCGGACGTGCAGTTCAGGGGCGAGGTGCGGCCGATCCACTCGTGCGCCTGGAGGCCGCGCGAGGTGCGCTCGGTGAGCACCGTCACCACGCCGTGCCCGGACAGCACCGTCAGATACGCCGGCTCCCCGACGCGGTGCACCAGATCCCGCAGGACCGGCGGCGCCTCCCCGTACAGCCGCTCCTCGCCCGCCGACGAGGCCAGCGCGAGCAGCTGCCAGCCGACGCGATAGCGCAGCGTGCGCGGGTCCCGCTCCAGGAACCCTTCCTGCGCCAGGACCTTCAGGGTCCGTGACACCTGCGTCTTCTCCCGGCCCACCGCCCGGGCCACTTCCTGTACGCCCATCGGGCCCTGCGCGAGCGCGCGCAGCACGTCCAGCGCGCGGTGCACGCTGCTCAGGTTCTCCGCTGCCATGACGCAAGCGTGCCACAGCGGCGTGCGTATAGAGCAACTCGCATTGTTCCATTCGCACGGACCGCTCTATGGTCGATCGACATGTGCGGAATCGCAGCCATACACAGTCATCACGGAAGTCCCGACAGTCCCGACACCGAGTGCGCCGACGCGGCGGCACAGGGCATGCTCGACCGGCTCGCCCACCGCGGGCCCGACGACAGCGGGACCCGGACGGTCGGCGGCCACAGCTGGCTCGGCCACCGCCGCCTCTCCATCGTCGACCTCGACGGCGGACACCAGCCCCTCGGCGGCACGGACGGCGACGACGACTGGTCGCTCGTGTGCAACGGCGAGATCTACAACCACCAGACACTGCGCGAGGAACTGCCCGCCGAGGCGTTCGGCTCCTCCTCCGACTCGGCGGCGGCGCTCGCCGTGCTGCGCACGGACGGGCCCGAGGGTCTGCTCCGGCTGTGCGGCATGTGGGCGCTGTGCGCGGCCACCCCGGGCGGCCGGTTCGTCGCCGCCCGCGACGCCATCGGCATCAAGCCCCTGTACTGGGCGCGCACCGACACCGCCGTGCACTTCGCCTCCGAACTGCGCGCGTTCCACCCCGACGTCCAGCCGAACGCCGAGATCTTCCCGCCCGGTCACTGGTGGACGCCCGAGGACGGTCTGCGCCGCTTCGCGGAGCCGGTTCCCGAGGCGACCGGTTCCTGGGGCGGGGTGTCCGAGCAGGTCGTCGAGAAGGCCACCTTCGAGGCCGTCGCCGATTCCGTCCGCCGGCATCTGATGGCGGACGTCGAGGTCGGCGTGTTCCTCTCCGGCGGGCTCGACTCCAGCCTCGTCGCCGCGGTCGCAGCCGACGAGTACGCCCGCCAGGGCCGCCGCCTCAAGACCTTCGCCGTCGGCACGGAGGACTCCCCGGACCTGCTCGCCGCGCGGGACGCCGCCGCGTTCCTGGGCACCGAGCACCACGAGGCGGTGCTCGACGCCGAGGCCGCGGCGCGGGTGCTCGACGAGGTGGTCGGGTGCGTGGAGTCCTTCGACGCCAGCCTCATCCGCAGCGCCGTCCCGAACTGGTTCCTGTCCGAACTCGCCTCCCGGCACGTCAAGGCCGTGCTCACCGGTGAGGGCGCCGACGAACTCTTCGCCGGATACGGCTACTACCACGAGCGGCACGCCGCTCCCGACGAGCTGGACGCCGAACTGCGGCGCACCATAGGCGCGTTGCACGGCCTCAACCTCCAGCGCTGCGACCGCGTCACCATGGCCCACGGCCTGGAGGCACGCGTCCCGTTCCTCGACCGCGACGTCATCGCGCACGCCATGTCACTGCCCGCGCCCGTCAAGGGACTTGAGGCCGACGGCATGGAGAAGGGCCACCTGCGCCGCGCCTTCACGGGCTGGCTCCCGGAGCACCTGCTGTGGCGGCGCAAGGAGCAGTTCGGCACGGGCAGCGGCGCGGAGAGCGTCCTGAGCCCGCTGTGGGACAGCCGCATCACGGACGCGGAGTTCGCGACGGCGACCACCGAGGTCGGGGCGCCCGAGCTGCGCAGCAAGGAGGAGCTCGGCTACTACCGAACGTTCCGGGCCGCGCTGCCCGGCGTACGCCCGGAGGCGGTGCTCACGCGGTTCGCGACGGCGTAGGCCCAACGACTACCCGAGCTGTGAGCGGGCCGCGGCCACCGCCTGCTCGGCGTAGCCGCGGCCGAACAGCACGGTGTGCACCAGGAGCGGGAAGAGCTGGTGCAGCGGGACGCGGTCGCGCCAGCCGGCGGCGAGCGGCGCCGCCTGCTGGTAGCCGTCGAGGATCCGGTCCAGGTGCGGCGCGCCGAACAGGTGCAGCATCGCCAGATCGGTCTCGCGGTGCCCGCCGTGCGCGGCCGGGTCGATGAGCCGGGCCGCGCCGTCGGCGCCCCACAACAGGTTGCCGTTCCACAGGTCGCCGTGCAGCCGCGCGGGCGACTCGGCGGGGCCCGCGAGCTCGGGCAGCCGCTCGCAGACCTGCTCGATCGGCTTCGCCTCGGCGGGGGAGACGGTGCCGGCGTCGACGGCTTCGCGCAGGTAGGGGAGCACCCGGTGGGCGGCGTACCAGCGCGGCCAGTCGTCGCCCGGCACATTGCGCATGGGGGCGAGCCCGATGTACGCCTCCGTCGGCCCTTCGGGCGGCGGCGCGCCGAACGCCGGGGCTCCGGCGCCGTGCAGCCGCGCGAGGTCCGCGCCGAACCGCTGCGCCGCGTCCGCGCTCGGCCGCCCCTGCGCGACCCGGTCGACGACCAGGCACCGCTCGTCGTAACCGTGCACGGCGGGCACCGCCACGGCGTCGGCCGCCGCGAGCCACCGCAGCCCGGCCGCCTCCGCGCGCGTTGCCGCCGGGGCGTCGGCCTGCTTCACCATCACCACGCGGCCGTCGTCGAGGGTGACCTCGCCGAGGTGGGACGACAGGCGGCGCTGAGCGGTGGCCGGACGGCCGGTGAAGCGGGTCGCTGCGGCTTCGAGTGCTGACATGCCCCTCAGCGTAGGACGACCGCGAGGCCGTTGACGTGGCGCGCCGCGCGCTGGTCTGCTGCGGTGATCAACGCGGGGCTCGACCCCGTCTACGTAGGGAACGAGGCGAACGCGGATGAGTACCACGGCAGTTGCTCCCGTCCTGGTCGTGCAGAACACCAAGAGCGGCGGCCCCGGCCGGGTCGGCGACTGGCTGCGCGAGGCGGGTCTCGCGCTCGAAGTGCTGCGTCCGTACGAGGGTGGGGAGATGCCCGGGACGCTCGACGGCAGGCCCCTGTTGGTGCTGGGCGGCGGCTTTCTGCCGGACGACGACGAACGTGCGCCCTGGCTGCCCGCCACCCGCCGCCTCGTCGCGGAGGCCCTCGACGGCGGCACGCCCGTCCTCGGCATCTGCCTCGGCGGCCAGCTGCTCGCACACGTCGCGGGCGGGCGTGTGCGGGGGAGTCACGGGCGGCCCGAGTACGGCAGTACCCGGATACGGCTGCGGCCCGAGGCCGCCGATGACCCGCTGCTGCACGGGCTCGGTGACACGGTTCCGGCGATCGAGCGGCACGTCGACCAGATCACCGAACTGCCGCCGGGCGCCGCCTGGTTGGCGTCCACCGAGGACTGTCCGCACCAGGCGTTCCGGGTGGGGGAGCGGGCCTGGGGTGTCCAGTTCCACCCGGAGGCGGAGGCTGCGCGGATCGCGGGGTGGGACCCGGTTCCGCTGGCCCGGCAGGGCTTCGACCGGGACCGACTGCACGCCGCGGCGGTGGCCGAAGAGGGCGCGGCCGTCGCGGCATGGTCAAAGGTCACACGGAGGTTCGCTCGGGTGTGCGCGACGATGCCGTGACCGGCCGGTCGGCGGGCGCCGACGGGGTGGGGCGGCGCCGTGCCACCGACGCGACGACCGTGGTGAGCACACCCGCGAGCAGGCCCCAGAACGCGGACCCGATGCCCAGCAGCGTCACGCCGGAGGCCGTCGCGAGGAAGGTGACGACGGCCGCCTCCCTGGACCGGGGATCGGACAGGGCGCCGGCCAGGGCGGACTCGATCGTGGCGAGCATGCCCACCCCGGCGACCGCCAGGACCAGCGCGTGCGGCATCGCGCCGAGCAGCGAGGCCACGGTCGCGCCGAGCAGGCCGACGCACAGATAGAAGACACCCGCCCACACGGCCGCGAGGTAGCGCCGCTTCCGGTCGGGGTGCGCCTCCTCCCCGGTGCAGATCGCGGCGGTCAGCGCCGCGAGGTTGAGGCCGAAGGCACCGAACGGGGCGAGCACCGCCTGCGCGACACCGGTCCAGGTCAGGACGGGCGAGATCGGCACCTCGTAGCCGGACGTGCGCAGCACGGCGACACCCGGCAGATTCTGCGAGGCCATGGTGACCACGAACAGCGGCACACCGACGCTGACGAGTACCTTCCAGTCGAACTCGGGAGCCGTGAACACCGGCTGCGCGAGCGACAGTTGAACCCGTTCCAGGTGCCAGCCACCGGCGATCACGGAGGCCACGACGCCGCCGGCGAGCGCGACCACCACGGCGTAGCGCGGCAGCAGTCGGCGGGCGAGCAGATACAGCGCGAACACCGGGAACGCGATCCCGAAGTGCCCGCCCATCTGCGAGAAGAGTCCCGTACCGAAGTTCAGGAGAACCCCCGCGAGCAGCGCGGAGGCGAGCGGCACCGGTATCCGGTCCATGAGCCGCGCGAACCACCCCGTCAGACCGCTCACCACGGTCAGCACGGCACTGAACACGAACGCGCCCACGGCCTTCTCCATGGACACCCCGCTGAGGCTCGTGGCAAGGAGTGCGGCCCCCGGCGTCGACCAGGAGGTGAGCACGGGCGCCTTGTTCCGCAGCGAGAGGCCCACGGTGGTCACGGCGATGCCCACCCCGAGCGCCAGCATCCACGAGGACACCTCCCGGGCGTCCGCCCCCGCGGTCCGCGCCGCGGTGAACACGATGGCGGCCGCGCTGGTGACACCGACGGTGGTCGCGATGAGCCCCGCCACCACGGCCGAGGGTGGTGCGAGGGCGCGGATGCGGGCGAGCGAGGACATGCGGGTGTCACTTCCGGGGGCAGGGGAGGGCAGGATGGTGGGAGCGCGCAAGGCGCCTCATAGAGCGTTCCATGAACAGAACGTTCTGTTTGTGGAACACTAAGGACGCGGATGGCGACACGTCAACACGCGCCGACCGGCGCGGGAGGGGGCCGGGCGATGGGGCTTGGTGACGAAGTGGGGCGCAGGCTGAAGCAGCTGCGCGTGGACAGCGGCCTGTCGCTGTCCGAACTCGCGCGCCGCTCGGGCGTCGGCAAGGGCACGCTCTCCGAGCTCGAGACCGGCCGCCGCAACCCCACCCTCGAAACCCTCTACGCCCTGACCACCGCGCTCGGCCGCCCGCTCAGCGCCGTGCTCGACGACCCGCCGCGGAGCGTGGGCGCGGGCGCGGCTGGTGTCTCCGGGAGTGCGGTCACCGCGGTGCTGATCGAACGGTACGAGGACGAGGACGCGGCCACCGATGTCTTCCGCGTCACCATCGCCGAGGGCGCGACCCAGGAGTCCGCGGCGCATGTCCCGCGCACCACGGAGAGCCTGATGGTGCTCTCGGGGACGGCCGTCGTCGGCCCGCCGGACGCACCCACGACCGCGGGGCCCGGCGGTCACGCCCAGTGGGCGGCGGACGCCCCGCACATCTACGGCGCGCCGGACGGTGACGTGCAGGGGATCCTCTTCGTCCGCTATCCGAAGGGAAGTTGACGGCTCCGAGGGTTCAGGCGGCGTGCGGCGCCTGCGACGGCTCGGTGTTGCGCAGGTCCGAGACGTCGATCGAGTCGTCCGCGGACGGCGTCTTCTTCGGTACCGCCTTGCCATAGTCGGTCAGCGTCATCGACAGGGACTCGTCGGACCCCTTCTCGGTGGCGCGCACCAGCCGGTGCGGCTCGTCGGCGGTGACGTAGAGGGTGGTGCGCTCCTTGCTGTCATCGCTCTTGGTGGAGGTCAGCGGCACGACCTCGGTGCCCGCGACCTTCTTCTGGTCGCCCTTCGTGAGCTCGTCCTTCGCGGCGCGGTTCGAGCCGTCCTTGAGGCGCTCGCGGAACGAGTCGAGGTCGCAGGTGCCGGACAGCCCGTCGAGCATCGGGTCGTCGGTCGTGCCGTGCACATAGCGGTCGCCGATCAGGTCGGCGGCCAACTCGCCGCTCCGGCCCGGGAATTGGGCCTTCCAGAACGTGGCGTCCGGCTTGATCCACACCTCGTCGCCGCGCTTCACCAGGTCGACCCTGCCGCCCTTGGCCCCGCCGGTGCCCATGCGCAGCTCGCCCGTGCAGTTTCCGTCCTCGTCGAGACGCAGATCGATGAGCGCGGGAGTGCGGGTGTCCTTGTCGTCGGCGCCGTTCCGCATCGTCAGATGCAGGGACTTCGCGTCCAGGAGTTCCTTCTTCGCCGCGTCGGCGAGTTCCTGCGCGCTCTTGTCCTTGGCGTCGCCGTCGTCGGCCAGGGCGGGTCCCGCGGAGAACAGGCTCGCGCACACGAACGCCGCGGCGACGGGCGCCCGCGCGGCCCGGTGCAGCCGGGTCGGGGTCGGTCCGGCCATCACGTCACCTCGCCTTCCCGGACGCACGGCACGTCCGAAATACCCGTAAATTGTACGTTCTGCGGGGTGTCGGTGTCGTCCGCGAGGCGCGCGCCAGGCGTCGTCCGTGAGGTGTGCTTCGTGAGGCGCCTGGCGCGAGGTGCCCCGCGCGTCAGGCGTCCTTGCCGCACACCCGCAGCCCCACCGGCGTCCCGCACGGAAGGTGACCGTGTGTGGCGACGACACCCTTGCCCGTGCCGTTGTCGACGGCGTACGAGAGGAAGCTGGAGGCCAGCGAGTCCGCCGGCGGGCGGCCGTAGGTGTACGCGTACTCGATCTCGCGGTACGGATAGCCGCCCGCGTCGAGCCGGTCCGGGTCCGGGGTGTGGCCGTCGAGGGTGAGACGGTGCAGGCCCTTCGGCGCGTCCGGCGGCGACGCGGCGCGCAGCTCGCTGTAGCCGAGTGCGCCCGGCGTGTGGGCCACGGTGTCGAGGACCTGCCCCGTGGAGTCCAGCTCGCAGCGCAGTACGCGGGCGCCGGTGCGGGCCGTGCGGTTGACGCAGTCGTCCGAGGAGGCGGGCGGCTCGTCCGCGCCCGCGAGCACCCGCGACGTGAGCGCGGACCGGGTGCCCGAGCCGGAGGTGCGGCTGACCAGGACGACCGGCAGATCGGGGCCGCCGAGCTGGGACCAGTTGCGGATCTCGCCCCGGTAGACGCGCCGCACGTCGGCCACGGACAGGTTCGTCAGGCGGACGCCGTCGTGCGCGACGAGCGTGAACAGGGACACCGCGATACGGCTCTCGCTGAGCCGGGTGTAGCTGGTGGGGCGGGGCCCGTCGGAGAACGCTATGCGGCCTGCCGTGCTGCCCGACTCCTCACCGGACAGGGCGAGTTCACGCACTCCGGTGCGGCTGCCGCGCGCGGCGACCGTGATCCGCGGCTCGTCCCCGCAATGGTCGCGGTACTTCTGAGCCAGCTCCCTCATCACCGGGGCGAACGCCGTGGACCCGGTCAGCCGGAGCCTGCCCGACTCGCAGTCGTCCGGCAGCGGCGACGGCGTGAGCAGCGGCAGGGTCGCCGCCGCGATGAGCGCGACGCCGAGCGTGACCGTGGTCCAGCGGGCCCGGCTGCTGAACACCGGTGGCTTCTCGTCCGGCGTGAGGCTGTGGTTCTCGTGCAGCTTGCCGTCCTTGATGTCACCGGTGACGGTGACCTTGTCCCCTTCGCTGCCGCCCGTGAGCAGCACCAGGATCTTGTAGTACGCGCCCGGCTTCAGCGGGACCTTGGGGATGCGCAGCGTGCCGGGCGCCGCGACCACCAGGCCCGGCTCGTCCTCGAAGTGGCTCCACAGGCTGGCGTGTTCATCGGTCAGCGTGACATCGAGCGCCTGGATGCTGCGGCCGGGGAACTCGGCGGTGAGCCCGTGGTTCGCATCGATGTAGTCGGACGCCTCGACGTGCCGCGAGCCGTCGTTCTCGATGCGCAGCAGCACCAGGGTCGCGTCGCGCATCCCGGGCAGGTCGTTGAAGAGCCCGAAGCGCGGATCGCCCTCGCCGGCCGGGCCGTTGTGCCCTATCGCGATGTCCATCTGCTTGCGGAACCCGACCCGCTTGCTGCGCCGCGCCCTGCGGTCGGCCGCGAACGGCGTGGCCACGGAGACCACGCCGATCAGCAGCCCCGCGGTGGTGAGGGCGATCTCGAGCCATCCCATGCGGGGACGGTACGGTCCCGCCGACCCGGGCGGCGGGAACGGTCGCCGAGCTTCGCCCACTGTTCGTCGTCCGTTCAACGTCCCCGTCAGGAGCTGGTCGTGGAACCGGGCGTCATGCCGCTGGAGCGCGAGGGCGGCCAGGCCCAGTTCATCGTGCACGACCACGCGCCGACGCCGCAGGGCTCGACCTTCGAGCCGCTTCTCACCTGGCTTCAGGAGAACCTGGAGCGCGACCTCGGCCTCGCCGACATCGCCGCGCACGCGGGTGTCAGCACCCGCACCCTCATGCGCCGCTTCCGCGAACAGACCGGCAGCACGCCGTTGCAGTGGCTGCACCGCGCCCGGATCCGCCAGGCCCAGCACCTGCTGGAGACGACACCGCACTCCGTGGAGCGGATCGCCGCGCAGGTCGGCTTCGGCTCGCCCACCGCGTTCCGCGACCGCTTCAAGCGCACCACGGGCGTCAGCCCCCAGACGTACCGCCGTACCTTCACCTGACACGGCCGCCCCGTACGGCTCACGACGTTTATCCACGCCGCAGCGGGCTACGCGCATCCCGGACAAACGTCGACGAGGCAGCGCTGTCGCACGCGGACGGCGCGCGCCGGGACGGATGGGCATGAGCAGCGGATTCACCGGGTCCGACGGCTACGGGCAGGACCCCTTCGGCGACTTCTTCTCGCGGTTCCTCGGCGGTGGCCGACGGCAGATCGACATCGGCAGGCTGATGAGCGGGCCCGCCCGCCATCTCGTCGCCACGGCCGCGAACTACGCCACCGAGCACGGCCGGGGCGACCTCGACACCGGGCACCTGCTGTGGGCGGCGCTCTCCCTCGAACCCACCCGCGGCCTCGTGACCCGGGCGGGCGCCGACCCCGACCGGCTGGCGGAGGAGATCGACCGGCACGCGGGCGGCGGCGAGCCGAGCCGCACCCCGCAGTCCCTCTCCGTGACCCCCGCGGTCAAACGGGCCCTGCTCGACGCACATGTGATCGCGCGGGAGTCGGGCGTCGCCTACATCGGCCCCGACCACATCGTGTTCGCGCTCGCGGCCAACCCCGACTCGGCGGCGGGGCACCTCCTCAACCAGGCACGCTTCACCCCGGACCCGGCGCCGCAGACCCCGCCTCCGGGGTCTGCCGAGACCCGGCCCGGCGGCCAGCAGACGAGGAGCACGGCCTCCACCCCCAACCTGGACCGGTTCGGCGAGGACCTCACCGACCGGGCCCGCCAGGGCCGCCTCGACCCGGTCATCGGCCGCGACGAGGAGATCGAGCAGACCGTCGAGGTGCTCTCCCGCAGGGGCAAGAACAACCCCGTGCTCATCGGTGACGCCGGCGTCGGCAAGACCGCCATCGTCGAGGGTCTCGCCCAGCGCATCGCCGACGGCGACGTACCCGAGACGCTCTGCGGGCGCCGCCTCGTCTCGCTCGACCTGTCGGGCGTCGTCGCGGGCACCCGCTACCGGGGCGACTTCGAGGAACGCCTGAACGGCATCATCGACGAGGTGCGTGCCCACGCGGACGAACTCATCGTGTTCATCGACGAGTTGCACACGGTCGTCGGCGCCGGCGCGGGCGGTGGCTCCGAAGGCGGCTCGATGGACGCCGGTAACATGCTCAAACCCGCCCTGGCGCGCGGCGAGTTGCACGTCATCGGCGCCACCACCCTGGAGGAGTACCGGCGGCACATCGAGAAGGACGCCGCGCTCGCCCGCCGCTTCCAGCCGATCCTGGTGCCCGAACCGTCGACGGCCGACGCCGTGGAGATCCTGCGCGGACTGCGCGACCGCTACGAGGCGCACCACCAAGTCCGGTACGCCGACGAGGCGTTGCTCGCCGCCGTCGACCTCTCCGACCGCTACCTCACCGACCGCTTCCTGCCGGACAAGGCCATCGACCTGATGGACCAGGCCGGCGCCCGCGTCCGGCTGCGCGACCGCACCAAACCCACCGACGTACGCGCCCTGGAACGCCAGGTCGACGACCTCACCCGCGACAAGGACGAGGCGGTGGCCGCCGAACAGTACGAGCGGGCCACCGAACTGCGCGACCGCATCGCCGAGTTGACCGGCCGGATCGAGGGAGCCCGCGATCCCGACCCCGGCGACGGGCACATCGTCGAGGTGTCCGCGGAGGACATCGCCGAGATCGTGTCCCGGCAGACCGGCATCCCCGTCAGCAGCCTCACCAAGGAGGAGAAGGAGCGCCTCCTCGGCCTCGAACAGCATCTGCACGAGCGGGTCATCGGCCAGGACGAGGCCGTCACCGCCGTCGCCGAGGCCGTCCTGCGTTCCCGCGCCGGGCTCGCCAGCCCCGACCGGCCGATCGGCAGCTTCCTCTTCCTCGGCCCCACCGGAGTCGGCAAGACCGAACTGGCCCGCGCCCTCGCCGAGGCACTCTTCGGCAGCCAGGAGCGCATGGTCCGGCTCGACATGAGCGAGTTCCAGGAGAAGCACACCGTCTCCCGCCTGGTGGGCGCGCCGCCCGGATACGTCGGCCACGAGGAGGCCGGGCAGCTCACCGAGGCCGTGCGCCGGCACCCGTACTCGCTGATCCTGCTCGACGAGGTGGAGAAGGCACACCCCGACGTCTTCAACACGTTGCTGCAGGTCCTCGACGACGGACGCCTCACCGACGCGCAGGGCCGCACGGTGAACTTCACCAACACGGTCATCGTGATGACCAGCAACCTCGGCTCCGAGGCCATCGCCGGACGCGGCGCCGCGCTGGGATTCCGCGTCGACGGCACCGAAGCCGACGAGACCGCACGCCGCGAACAGGTGATGCGCCCGCTGCGGGAGCACTTCCGGCCGGAGTTCCTGAACCGCGTCGACGAGATCGTGATCTTCCGGCGGCTCAGCACCGAACAGCTGGCCTGCATCACCGACCTCCTCCTCGACGAGACCCGGCGCCGCCTCGCCGCCCAGGACATCACCATCGAGTTCGCCCCCGAAGCCGTCGAGTGGCTGGCCCGGCGAGGCCACCAGCCCGAGTACGGGGCGCGCCCGCTGCGCCGCACCATCCAGCGCGAGGTCGACAACCGGCTCTCCCGGATGCTGCTCGACGGCGAGATCGCGGCGGGCGGCCGGATCCGGGTCGAGGCGGGCGACGGCGCCCTCACCGTCCGGCCGCAGGAGACGTAACCCCTGGTCGCGTACGACGTTGAGGTGCGCGAAGCGCGGGCACTGGGCTGCGCGCACCACGTCGTACGAGACACAGGGAGTCACCCATGCGGGACATCATGCGGGCCGCCTTCAAGAAGACCTTCGCCACGGTCGCGGCGGCCGTCGCCGCGCTCGGCTGCGTCATCGCCGCCGGGCAGCCGGCCGCCGCCGACGGCAAGTGGTGCAACAACGCGGTGTGCATCGAGACCTACGACAGCGGCACGTACCTGGGCCGCGTCGAGGTGTCCGTCGTGAACACCAACCAGCCGCACCGCATCTCCGCCCGCGTGTGGACCACGAACGGCTGGAGCGCCAACACGAAGGTCGAGGACGTCGACGCCTTCCGCACCTACCGCGACCAGGCCTACCCCCAGCGGCACTTTCCGGCCGGCACCCGGCTGTGTGCCGAGGGCTTCCGAGGGGGCGAGAGCGTCGGCCTGCCCTGTGTGACGATCACCGACTGACCGCGGCCCGGCAGCGTCACTCCCGCAGCCACCGGTAGAGCACCACCGAGCACAGCGCGGCGCCGGCGCACCACGTGGACATGAACTCCCAGCGCCACAGCGCCGCGCACACGGCCGCGGCGACCGCCGCCAGCACACCGAGCAGGACCAGGCCCCGCTCGCCCGACAACAGCAGCGAGCCGACCGTCGCCAGCAGATAGCCCGCCAGCAGCCACCCGGCGCCCGGAATGCCGACCGAATAGCCCATGGTGTGGCCGCGGACCTCGGCGGTCACCGTGCTCGTCGCCAGGACGTGCACGAGCACGCCCGCCGTCACGACGCCCGCCGCGAGCGGCACGAGCAGCCGACGGCGGGCGTCCGGCACCACCGCGCACCACACGCCCACCGGCACCCACAGCGGCAGCAGCGGCAGCGCGATCACCGCCCACGCGAGGACTACCGGGCCCGTGCCACCGAGGTCGTTCCAGATCACCGCCTCGATGATCTGGTGCGCCCCGAGCAGCAGCGGCAGCGCCGCGAGCGGCAGGGCCCGCGGCCGGGTGCGTGCCGCCCGCGACACGCACCCCACGCCCACCGCGGCGATCGCGCCACCCGCCACGAGATCGGCCGTCGCACTCCAGCACATGCGACCACGCTACGTTTCCGCAGGCCGGACGGCGCGTCGTGAGGGCACGGCCGCGCTAGGGCCGCACGTTGTCCTGCGCGGCCGGGTCGGGCTGGATGTTCTGGTTGCCCCGGAACACGTTGTCCGGGTCGAGGGCCGCCTTGACGCGGGCCAGGCGGGCGTAGTTTCCGCGGTAGCTCGCCCGCACCCGCTCCTGCCCCTCGTCCATCATCATGTTCACGTAGGCGCCGCCCGCCGAGTACGGATGCAGGGCCTCGAAGTAGTCGACCGTCCAGCGCCGCAGCAGATCCGCGTTGGCCGGGTCCGGGTCGACGCCCGCGAACACGCTCGCCCAGCGCGCGTCCCGATAGCTGAACGCGGTGTCGGACGGTCCGACGTCGTGAGCTGCGCCGTCGATCGGATACAGGTGCATCGTCGACTGCATGGACGGCGTGTCGGGCCCGAACTTCGCGTGCAGCTCCACGGCCTCGTCGGGGATCTCGCGGACGAAGTCGGCGCGCCAGTACCACTGGTCGCCCGGCGGGTACAGGCCGTCGAACATTGACTGCATCGTGGGGTGCGGCATCGGCGCGACCGCGTGCAGCAGCGGCGCGGGCAGGTCACCGAGCAGCGGCGCCATCGCGCGCTCGGCCGCCTCCGGGTCCCCGGACGTGTGACACCACACGACCCCGCACACCTTCCGCATGTGCAGCTCCTCGGGGAACGGCGGCGCCGGCGGCACCGACCCGAACAGGAAGAAGCCGTTGACGTCGCGAGGCGCGGAGGGCAGGAACTCGCGGTAGGCGGCGAGGACTTCGGCGCTCTGCTCGGCCGGCCAGAACGTCGGCCCTGCCACCACCGTGCCCACTTCGTGCAGCCGGAACGTGAAGGACGTGACGACGCCGAAGTTGCCGCCGCCGCCCCGGATCGCCCAGAACAGGTCCGTGTTGGTGTCGGCGTCCGTGCGCACCGGGGTGCCGTCCGCGAGGACGACCTCCGCCGCCAGGATGTTGTCCACGGTCAGTCCGTAGCCCCGGGTGAGGTGGCCGAGGCCGCCGCCGAGCGTGAGGCCGCCGACGCCGGTGGTGGAGATGATGCCGCTGGGCGTGGCCAGGCCGTGCTCGTGCGTCACCGTGTCGACCTGGCCCCAGGTGGCGCCGCCGCCGACCGTCACGGTGCGGGCGGCCGCGTCGACCTGGACGGAGTTGATGGGCGACAGGTCGGCGACCACGCCGGCCTCGCAGGTGCCGAGTCCGGCGCCGTGGTGGCCGCCGCCGCGCACCGCGAGCGGAAGTTCGTGGCGGCGGGCGAAGGCGATCACCTTCGCCACGTCGGCCGCGCCTGCGCAGTGCGCGACGAGCGCGGGACGCCGTTCGATCATCGCGTTGTAGACGGCGCGGGCCTCCTCGTACCCGGGGTCCTTGGGGCCGGTCAACATCCCCTGGAATCCGGTCAGTTCGCGGCGTGCGGTCTGTGCGGGTGTGCTGGTCATGCGGTCCCCCGTGTCGAGTGGGTGTCGTCCGCTCCGTTCTACGGGCGTTGCATGCCGTCGGGCATGCGTGGGCGACACCCACCTCGGGCCGGGCGGGTACCTACGTTTCGCCGGCCGCCGTGAGCCCGATCTCCGCGGCCCGCTGGGCGGCCCGGCGGCGGGTGGGCGCGTCGAACTTCTCCAGGATCGCGCGGACGTGGTTGTCGACCGTGCGGACCGAGAGGACGAGGCGTCCGGCGATCTCCGCGTTGGTCAGGCCCGCCATCAGGAGCCGCACCACCTGGAGTTGACGGTCGGTCAGGCCCGCCGGGTTGCCGCGCGCCGCCGCGTACGGGCCGCGGGGGACATGGCGTACACCGAGTTCACGGAGTTCGGCGCGGACCAGGCGGGCGAGCGGCGCCGCGCCCAACGCGTCCAGGGTGGCGAGTGTGCTCAGCTTGACGGCCGGGTCGGGGCTCTGGGCGAGCGCGGCCGCCTCCTCGTACGGGCAGCCCGCCGTGTGCCACAGCTCGGCCGCCTTGTCCCACTGGCCCGCGGCCTGGAGCGCGTACGGATGGGTCGCCCCGTCGGCCGGTGCGGGCCTGCCCGCGCGTGCCAGCCAGTAGCCGAGCTCGTAGCGCTGCGGTGCGGCGAGTCTGCGGGCCCGCTCGTGCACCCACTCGGCGGCGTCGAGCACGCCCGCCCGGTCGCCGCGCAGCCACGCGGCCTCCGCGCGGGCCGCCGCGACCGGGCCGAGGCGCTGCAACTCATCGGTGCCGAGCGCGATCCGCCAGGCCTGGTCGAGCAGTTCACCGCCGCCGGGTTGGCCGCGCCGCACCCGGACGCGGGCCAGGACCGTGAGGGCGGGGCAGCGGGCGGGCGGGAAGACGTCCGCGCCGAGCCGCGCGTACCGCTCGGCCTCTGCCCAGTCGCCCGCCGCGAACTTCCTTAGTGCCAGCTCGACATGAAGGTACGTCAGGAAACCGAGGTGCTCGGCCCGGTCGGCGAGGTCGATGGCGGGGGAGAGGAGCCGGTCCGCCTCGGTGAAGCGGAGCTCGTCGAGCAGCGACCAGACGATGTTGGCGTAGGCGCGGCACGCGTGCTCCACCTCGCCCGACTCGAGCGCCACCGCCAGGCTCTCCTCCAACTGCCGCTGCCCCAGCGGATCCCCGTCCCGCCAGCGCGCCGAGCCGACGTTGTTGAGCGCGTGCGCGAGAATCGCCGGGTCACCCGCCCGGCGCGCCAGCGTGATGGCCCGCTCGCCGTACTCGACGGCCTGGGCGTACGCGTCCGACAGCATCCGCAACTGCGCCGTATTGCTGAGCGCGAGCGCCAACAGCCGGTCGTCACCGGCTGGTTCAAGCACCGCCAGGGCCTCCCGTGCGGACGCCTCCGCCGCCGTCGCGTCGCCCGCCCACCAGTGGATCCGCGACAGCCAGCGCAGATCCGCGCCGAGCGCCCGCGGCTCGCCGAGCCCGCGACGCAGCTCCACCGCCTCCCGCTGCGCGGCGACGGCGGCGACCGAATCACCGATGGTGTAGCTCTCGACCGCGTACTGCTCCAGCAGCCCGGCCAGCTCGGCGGACCCGTAGCGCCCGCGCTGTCGCAGGACGAGGCGCAGATGCGCGGCGGCCTCCCGGTGCGCGCCCGCCCGCGCCGCGTCACGGGCGGCCCGGGGACCGTACCGCGCGACCGCGTCGAGGTCGCCTGCCGCCGCCGCGTGGTGCACGATCCGGGAACGGTCGGCGTCCGGCGCGGCCACCAGCGCGGCCAGCACCGCGCGGTCGAGCGCGATGCGCCGGGCCGCGGGCAGCGAGTCGGCCACCGCGCGGCGGATGATCTCGTGCCGGAACGCCACCCGGTCGGGCGCCACGACGAGCAGCCCACCCTGCTCGGCCGCGGCGAGGGCGTCGTCGCCCTGCGGGACCAGCGCGTCGACCATGGAGCGCTCCACGGCCGACGGCACCACGGCCAGCTGCTCGAGCGCGTCGCGTGTGCGGTCGTCCAGTCGGCGGAGCCGGGCCAGGACCGCGTCCACCACCGTCGGCGGCACCACTCCGGTGCCGCCGGCCGCCACGACCTCGGCGACGAAGAACGGATTGCCCGACGTCGCCGCGTACACCTGCGCCGCGTCGAGCCCGGCCGCCGCGCACAGGCTGCCGACGGCCCGGCGCGAGAGTGGAGCGAGGGGCAGGCGGTGCACGCGGGCCGCGCCCGACACCTGGCCGAGCAGCTGGCGCAGCGGATGGCCGCGCCCCAGCTCGTCGTCCCGGTAGGTGAGCACGAGCACGGCGGGCAGCCGTTCGATGCGGCGCACCAGATACCGCAGCGCGTCGAGTGAGGCCTCGTCCGCCCAGTGCACGTCCTCCACGACGAGCACGGCGGGGTGCGGGGCGCCGGCCAGCTCGGCGTGCAGCGCCTCGTAGATCCGGTGCCGGTCCCCGGCGTCGCGCACGGCGCGGGCCAGATCGGCGCCGACGCTGCCGACGAGGTCGCGCAGCGGGCCGAGCGGGCGGCCGGTGGCCAGGTCGTCGCAGTGGCCCACGAGGAGGCGGGCGGTGGGCGGCAGCACGGTGGGCAGGGCCCGGACCAGGGACGACTTTCCGATGCCGGCCTCGCCGAGGACGAGTGTGATCGAACCGTCGCCGTCCGCGGCGTCCCTTGCGGCGTCGGCCAGTCGCCCCAGTTCGAGATCCCGCTCGAGGATCCCCCCGTCCATACGGGGATCCTCGCACCGGAGGGCGTCCGCCGGGAGCGGGTGGCGGGGCGGATACGTCTATCGCCGGATGCGGTGCGTGCGGCCACGCGGGGGTGCGGTCGCGGGGCCCTGCCCCGGATCCCGCGCCTCAAGCGCCGGCGGGGCTGAAAGATCGGGGCTCTGTCCCGGATCCCGCGCCTCAGGCGCCGGCGGGCCTCAAATATCGGAGCTCCGACCCGGGCCCCGCTGCTCAAACGCCGCAGGGGCTGGGAATGCCCACCCGCCGCCGAAAGCGCGGGGCACCAGCCCCCGCCCACCGGTCCCGTGTAAGTCCCATGTATATTCTTTCTATATGCATCTATCTCCGGGACCCCTCGACGCCACCGAGGCCCAGCGCATCGAAGGTGCCGCCAGAGGGCTGCTGCGGGGGATCGCTCAGCTCGGTCAGTCGCTCTTCAGGGAAGGCGAGTTCGGGCTCACGCGGAGCCAGGTCGCCCTGCTCGACGCGCTGGAGGGCGGGCCGTGCCGGGTGACCGGGCTCGCCGCCCGTACCGGCATGGCGCAGCCGCGCGTCACCGTGCTCCTCCAGAAGCTGGGGGAGGCCGGGCTCGTCGAGCGGCGGCGCTGCGAGGACGACCGGCGCGCCGTCGAGACCTCGCTGACGCCTGCGGGCCGCGCCCTGCTCGAAACGGGGCGGCAGCGGATGGCCGCCGCCCTGCTGACCGCGCTCGAGGGCGGCGCCGTCGACGACCCGGAGCGCGCGGTGTCCACCGCGCGGGATGCGCTGAACACCCTGTTGAACGCCATGGAAGCGGAGGCCAGTTGACCACCCCGGGCACCCTGCCGGACCAGCAAACAGCCGCGAGCGACGCCCCGCCGGGCGCCGACCTCGCACCCCACCGGGTCGCCGGACCCCGCAGATGGTGGGACTGGGTCCTCGCGGCCGACCCCGGACTCGGTCAGATGCAGACCGGCTGGCGCACCCTCGTCGCCATGGTGACCGCGCTCGTCGTCGGCTACGCGATGGCCGAGGCGCTCGGCATCCCCGACATGATCGGCATGATGGTCGCCGGGATGATGGGCCTGATGAGCGCCTTCGCGGTCGCCGAGAACACCTGGGACCGCCTCGCCCGCGCCATCCTGTGGATGCCGTTCCCGTACACCGCCGCGCTGTGGCTGTGCGCGACCCTCAACGGCGAGCGCGTACCGCAGATGGTGCTGATGATCGCGGCCCTCGCCGTGACCTTCCTGCTCGCCAGGTTCGGGGCGATTCCGCTGGTCACCGGCATGATGCTGTTCAACGGCATGATGGTCGGCATGCTCGCGGGCATCCCCGTCGCGCTCGTCGGCAAGGCGTTCGCGGTCGCCCTGGTGTCCGCCGCCGCCGTCCTCGTGACGCGGCTGGTGCTGTGCTACCCGATGCCCCGCGAGGACCTGCTGCGCACCCAGCGCGCCTTCGTCGTCGAGGCGCGGCGCGTCGCCGACGCCGCCGTGGACGCCGTCGACCCCGACGCCGACCAGGAGCGGGCCGTGCGCCGCATGGACCGCTCGCTGCGCCGCCTCAACATCACCACCGTGACGATCGACGGCCGCCTCGCCCAGCCCGAGGTCGCCGCAGACCCGGCCGCCGCCGAGCTGCTGCACCGGCACCTCTTCGACGCCGAGCTCGCGCTGCGCGGCATCGGCCAGGCCGTCCAGGAGCTGACCCGGCTGCCCGTCCCCGAGCAGCTGCGCGAGGCTCTCGCCGTGGGCCTCGTGCTGGCCCGCGACACCCCGATACGCGAGGCCGAGGGCCTCCAGCCGGCCGCCGCCCACATCCAGGAGCGCGCCGAGGCGGTCCTGGCCGACCCGGCCGCCCCCGCCGACGACGTGGAGGCCGCGGTCCTCGCGCGCCGCGTCGGCCACCTCCTCGACTCCCTCGCCCGCGCCCTGCACAACTGGCTCACGCTCGGGGCGAGCGCCGTCGCGGGCAAGGCCGAGGTGCCGTTCAAGCCGACCGTCGCCCTGGAGAACAACCGGCTGCCCGGCTCCGCGGGCCCCACCCGCCGCGTGCTCGCCGGGACCACCGAGTCCGGCTGGCGCCGCGCCATCCCGTACATCCGCGTCCCCGCGCACGCCGCCGTGGCCGCCGCGATCGTCGTCCCGATCTCCGACGCCATCGACCCCGGCCGCTTCTACTGGGGCCTGGTCGGCGTGATGATCACGCTGTTCGGCACCAACACCACCCACGAGCGGCTGCGGAAGTTCGGCCACCGCATGGTCGGCACCGTCATCGGCGCCGTCCTCGGCATCCTCCTCGTCCACCTCGTCGGCCGCGACCACGTCTACTGGACGCTCACGATCATCGTCGCCGGACTCACCTTCGGCGCCTGGGGCATGGCCCGCGCCTACGCCTGCTGGGTCGTCGGCCTCGTCGTCGCCCTGTGCCAGCTGTACGCGATGACCACGCCCGAGAGCGGCATGGACCACCTGCTGGGCGAGCGGCTCCTGGACAACGGCATCGGCGTCCTCGTCGCCACCGCCTGCGCCGCGCTGATCTTCCCGCTGGCCCGCCGCACCGTCGTCCAGGAGGCCGAGCGCGGTTACGTCGACGCACTCGCCCAGGTCGTCGCGCAGGTCGAGCAGCGCTGGACCCAGCCCGACACCCCGGTGCGACTGCGTGGCGCCGCCCGCGCCGTGGACGCCGCGCTGCTCCAGGTGCAGTCCGTCGCCAAGCCGCTCGTGCGCATGCCGGTCGGCGTCAGCGGCCCCGCGGCCGAGCACCGCGTCGCCCTGCTGACCTCCGCCACCGGCCACGCCCGCGCCCTGGCCTCGGCCGCCGACATAGACGTGGACCTGCCGCCGCGGCTCGTCGAGCGCGCCCGCCTCGTCACCGCCACGGTCACCGCGTCCCTCAAGGAACTCGACCGGTTCTTCGCGACCGGCGAGCCCGAGGGCACGTACCGCAGGGTCAGCCCCCTCCTTCGGGAGCTGCGCTCCGAGCTGGCGCCGGCCAGGGCCGGGCAGCGCGCCCTGCGCCTGCACACCGCGCTGCGCGAACTCGACGCCCTGGACGAGACGTTGGCCGCGTACGCCGAGCAGGCGGGCCTGCCCGTCGCCACCGGGAACGGCGCCGCGCAGCGGCCCGCGTCGCCGATGCAGCGCCGCACCCGCGCGGTGATGGCGGCCTGGGGCGAACCGCGTCCGGACCCGCAGCCGCAGGCGCAGCCCCGGCCGGCCCCCGCGCCCAAGCCGGCCCCGCAGGCACAGGCTCCGCAGCAGCGTCGTGAAGCGGCCCCCGTGGGCCGGGCCCGCGTCACCGGCCGGGTGGAGTGTGCCGAGCACCCCGCGGGCTGCCCCGCCTGGATCACCGTGATCAGCGCCCGCGGCAAGCGGCTCGCCAAGGCCGCGGTGAACCAGGGGAGTTACACGGTGGAGGGGCTGCCCACGGGCACCCACACCCTCGTGATCTCCGCGTCGCAGCACACTCCGCGCGCCGAACTGGTCGGCGTGGAGGACACGTTGGGCGTCGTACAGCACGACATCCGACTGTCGCACTGACGGTTCGCTGCTGCATTCGAGGGAACCGGGGACGCGCGGGCGCGCGTGTCCCCGCTTCCCGCGCGGACGTCCGCTAGTCGTGGTCGTGTCCTGTCTTACAACGGCCAAGGAAGCGACTACCTGATGACGTCCCTGGAGAGCGCCGCGAGCGCCGAGGCACCGGATTCGGAGGCCGCCCACGCGCGGCAGCCCGGTGCCGTGGTGATCAAGTGGCTCACCACCACTGACCACAAGACGATCGGCTCGCTGTATCTGATCACGTCGTTCGCGTTCTTCTGCGTCGGTGGCATCATGGCGCTCTTCATGCGCGCCGAACTGGCCCGCCCCGGCATGCAGATCCTGTCGAACGAACAGTTCAACCAGGCCTTCACGATGCACGGCCTGATCATGCTCCTGATGTTCGCGACACCGCTGTTCTCCGGCTTCGCGAACTGGATCATGCCGCTGCAGATCGGCGCCCCCGACGTCGCGTTCCCGCGACTGAACATGTTCGCCTACTGGCTGTACCTGTTCGGCTCGCTGATGGCGGCCGCCGCACTGCTCACCCCGCAGGGCGCCCCCGACTTCGGCTGGTTCATGTACGCGCCGCTGTCCGACGCGATCCACACCACGAGCATCGGTGCCGACATGGGCATCATGGGGCTCGCCTTCTCCGGCTTCGGCACCATTCTCGGCTCGGTCAACTTCATCACCACCATCATCTGCATGCGCATGCCCGGCATGACGATGTTCCGCATGCCGATCTTCACCTGGAACGTGCTGCTGACCGGTGTGCTGGTCCTGCTGGCCTTCCCGGTGCTGGCCGCCGCGCTGTTCGCCCTGGAGGCGGACCGCAAGTTCGGTGCCCATGTCTTCGACGCGACCAACGGCGGCGCGCTGCTGTGGCAGCACCTCTTCTGGTTCTTCGGCCACCCGGAGGTGTACATCATCGCCCTGCCGTTCTTCGGCATCGTCTCCGAAGTGATCCCGGTCTTCTCCCGCAAGCCGATCTTCGGTTACTCGGGCCTGGTCGGTGCCACGATCGCGATCGCCGGTCTCTCCATCACGGTGTGGGCGCACCACATGTACGTCACCGGTGGTGTGTTGCTGCCGTTCTTCTCGTTCATGACGTTCCTCATCGCTGTGCCAACAGGCGTGAAGTTCTTCAACTGGATCGGAACGATGTGGAAGGGCTCGCTGTCCTTCGAGACACCGATGCTGTGGTCGGTCGGCTTCCTCGTGACCTTCCTGTTCGGCGGTCTGACCGGTGTCATCCTGGCCGCGCCGCCGCTGGACTTCCACATCTCGGACTCGTACTTCGTGGTGGCGCACTTCCACTACGTGGTCTTCGGCACCGTGGTCTTCGCGATGTTCGCCGGCTTCCACTTCTGGTGGCCGAAGATGACCGGCAAGATGCTGGACGAGCGCCTCGGCAAGATCACGTTCTGGACGCTGTTCGTCGGCTTCCACGGGACGTTCCTGGTGCAGCACTGGCTGGGCGTCGAGGGCATGCCGCGCCGGTACGCGGACTACCTGGCGTCGGACGGCTTCACCGCGCTGAACACCATCTCGTCGATCTCCGCGTTCCTGCTGGGCCTGTCGATGCTGCCGTTCTTCTACAACGTCTGGAAGACCGCCAAGTACGGCAAGAAGATCGAGGTCGACGACCCGTGGGGCTACGGCCGTTCGCTGGAGTGGGCCACCTCGTGCCCGCCGCCGCGGCACAACTTCACCACCCTGCCCCGCGTCCGCTCCGAGTCCCCGGCCTTTGATCTGCACCACCCCGGCGTCTCCGCCCTCGACCACGCCGAGAACCGGCACGAGGACGCGTCCGCATGAGCAGCACCGAGCACGACGTGAACGCGGGAATCCAGCAGATGGAGGGCTATCTGCTGTGGAACTCGAAGGTCACCGAGGCCCATGTGCAGGCCGAGGCGTTCACCGACCGGCTCGAGTGGCTCACCGGGGCGCAGCGCGAGGAGGTGCGGCGCGTCTTCGTCGAGGAGCGCCTCGTCTTCCACCGGGCCGCGCTCGGCCAGATCGTGACGCGGGCCGCGGAGCTGCGCACCGAGTACGAGAAGCGCTACGAGCGGCTGAAGGCGCGCTGCGTCGGCCTCTGCGGCGGCGTCCTCGTCGGCCTGATGGGCCTGGCCTCGCTGGTCGCCCTGAAGTGACGTACGCGCGCGTGTTCTGTCGCCTTCGAGTGGCGTACGCGCGCGTGCTCAGGTGAAGTACGCGGTCGGCGGCGTGCCCAGCGCCCGGCGGAACATCGCCGTGAACGCGCTGGGCGTCGCGTAGCCGACCGCGCCGGAGACCGTCGTGACGGGCACGCCCCTGGCGAGCAGCGTCACCGCGTGGATGAGCCTGGCCTGCTGGACCCAGCGGGCCAGGCTCATTCCCGTCGCGGCCGCGAACCGGCGTTGCAGACTGCGCGCGCTGAGGTGCGCGTGCGCGGCCGCCTGCCGCGTCGTCCAGCGCTCGTCCGGCCGCTCCCGGATCGCCGCGCACAACGCGTCGAGGTGCGGGTCCTTCGGCGTCGGCAGGTGCAGTGCGGGCACCGGGTGCGGGGCGAGCTCGTGCAGCAGGAGGTTCATCAGGACGCCGTCGCGGCCCTCGTGGTCGTACTCCACCGGGATCCGGGTCGCCTCGTCGATCAGCTCGCGAAGGAGCGGGGAGACCGAGACGACGGTGGGTGTGTCGGGCAGGCTCACGGCCGCGTCGGTGGCGATGTACAGGGTGCGCATGGCCACGGTTCCCGCGCAGGTCATCGCGTGGGTGAGACCGCCCGGGATCCAGGCGCCGCGAGTGGCGGGGACGACCCAGGTGCCGTGCCCGGTGGTGACGGTGATGGCGCCCGTGGTGCCGTAGATCAGCTGCGCGCGACGGTGGTGGTGCGGCGGGATGTGATGCCCGTCCGCCAGGTCACGGGCCATCGCGGCCAGGGGCCGTGGCACGTCCTGGTAGTCGTCCCGATTCTCGCTCTTGCCGTACATGGCGCACTCTCGACAGGTATTGGCCGGACCACGAAAGTGTGCCACCAGGCGGCGGCCTAACGTCGCGGTATGTGAACGCCGCACCTCCCAGAACCCAAGCCCTGACGGTCCTCCTCGCGGTCACCTGCGCCGTGACCGCCGCGAACGTCTACCTCTGCCAGCCGATCCTCGGCTCGGTCGCCGCCTCCCTCGGCACGTCCCCCGACGCGCTGGGCGCGGTGCCGACCGCCACCCAGCTCGGTTACGCGCTCGGCATCCTGCTGGTCGTCCCGGCCGGCGACAGCCACGACCGGCGCCGGATCATCCTCGCCCTCGGCACGGCCTCCTCCGTCGCCCTCGCCGCCTGCGCCCTCGCGCCCTCGGTGCCCTTCCTCGCGGTGGCGAGCTTCGTCGTCGGGCTGTGCTCGCCGGTGCCGCAGCTGATCACCCCGCTCGCCGTCGCCCTGGCCGACGAGGGCGGGCGCGGGCCGGGTCGCGGGCGCACCGTCGGCGCGGTGCAGGGGGGCCTGCTCGTCGGGGTGCTCGCCTCGCGCGCGTACGCGGGCGCCCTCGCCGAGCTCGCCGGATGGCGCACCGTGTACGTCGCGTCCTGCCTGCTCACGCTGGCGCTCATGGGCGTGCTCGCCCGCCGACTGCCCAGGGCGCGGGGGCGTGCCACCGCCTCGTACAAAACGGCACTCGCCTCGCTGCCCGGCCTCGCCCGGCAGCCGCTCGTGGCGCGGGTCGTGGTGTCCGGGGCGCTGGTCGGCATCGCGTTCGGCGCGTTCTGGACCACGCTGACGTTCCTGGTCACGGACACCTATGGGCTCGGGTCGACCGCAGCCGGGATGTTCGGGCTCGTCGCCGCCGTGAGCGCGCTCGCCTCGCCGTACGCGGGCCGGAGCGCGGAACGGCTCGGCAGGCGCGGCGCGATCGCCCTGCTGACCGCGCTCGTGCTGGTCGGCTGGCTGGTCGTGCTGCCGGCCGGGGGCGGCTCGCTCGTGGCGCTCGTCGTGGGCGTGATCGTGCTCGACGTCGGCGTGTGGGGCGGCCAGGCCGTGTGCCAGACCGTCCTGTTCACGCTCGACCCGGCCGTGCACAGCCGCCTCAACACCGTGTACTTCACGCTGCGCTTCCTCGGGATCGCGCTCGGCTCGCTGGTCGGCACCGTGGCGTGGGGCGCGGGCGGCTGGCCGGGCGTCGTGGTCACCGGCATGGTCGCGGCTGCCGCCGGGCTCGTCGTCGGGGTGCTGCCGCTGTCGGCGCGGGCGAGGGCGCCGCGGGAGGTCAGCGCACCGCGAATGAGGGGCTGACGCCGCGTTCGCCGCTCTCACGGCTCACGAGCTCGATGGCGTAGCCGTTGCCGTCCGGCACGTTCGGCAGGACGGTGGACGTCTGGCTGCGCGGCGCCGCGGTCAGCCGCGACGCGAGCTGCACGACGCGGGCGTCGTCGCCCCGGACGAGCCACATGTCCAGCTTCTGGCCGGTGGGGTTGTTCCACGTGACGAACATGCTGGAGCCCGAGCTGTGCACGGAGCCCGCTGCGGGCTCCGTGACGGTCAGGGCCTCGGCCTGGGCCGGCCCGGCCATGGGCGCGAAGGCCAGGAGCGGGGCGGCGGCGAAAGAGAGGAATCCGGTGCGGCGCATGCGACGACCTCGTTCCGTCGTATCGAAGGGACAGATGGCGAAGAGATGCGGATGGTGAATGGGGATGGACCGAGAGTTACGGAAGCGGACAGAGGGTTCTCTTCCCGTCTTCGCGGCCGGACCCGAGCATTCGGTCGCAGGCCCCACCCCACGAGGGACGGAACTGTCCCCGAACCGGTCGTGTCGGCAGGACAGGCCGGGGCCGGCGGGTGCACCCTCGCGCACGCGCGCGAGGCCCCCCGAAGCGGCCGGGCGGCGCGTACTGGTGCACGCTGGATAGGAGACACGGAGCAAGGAGACGAGGTGACGCGGCATGACCGAGCGCAGCGACGACTCGGCCATGGGCGACGAGGTGTATCAGCCCTCGGGCCCTGACGTGCGGGACGACGAGGGCATCCTCGATGTCGAGGACACCCTGAACGACCGTGGCGTCGACCCGTACGACGAGGGATGGTCACCGCCCGAGCGCCCGCTGGCCGTCGAGCACAGCGGCAACACGGCTGCCGAGCGGCAGGCCGGCGAGACGCTCGACGAGCGCCTCGCGGAGGAGCGGCCGGATCCGGTCATCGACGCGTACGAGGCGCTGGAGTCCGGCGAGGAGGACGGCGACGACGTGGGCGACCTGCGCGACGGCGACGGCGAGCCACTGGACTCAGAGGTCGGCACCCGGCGCGCGGGCCGCCTGATCGCACCGGACGAGGGCGCCCATGAGGACGCCGAGAAGGACATGCTGGCCCAGGACGCCGGTTACGGCGGGGGAGCGGCATCGGCGGAAGAGGCCGCCGTGCACGTGGTGGACGACGACGAGACCTGAGGTCCGTATGGGGCAGGGCCCCCGGTCACTGGCCGAGGGCCGTCGCCGTCAGCATCAGCGCGGCGGCGGCGAACGCCGTCACGAGAGCCAGGATCGGCGGGCCGAGGGCGACATCGCCTGTCACCATCCGCCGCGCCGTGATGCCTATGCAGATCACGCCGATCCCTCCAAGGATCATGGCCACGTAGATCAGCACTGTCGGCCCCTCCTTCTCACGACCCCCGCTTGCGTGTTCGGATCACATCCTCGCCCGGCGAGCCGCCCGTCGCACGTGGGGGAGAACCCGCCCCACACCGTCTAGCCTGGGACGTCTCGCCCGCACGCCCCAGGGGGACCGGCATGGACAGCACCACGTGGATCGTTCTCGGCACGATCGTGGCACTCGCGATGCTGGTGGCTGTCGTGGTGCTCCTGGTCCGGGTGTTCAAGGCACGCAAACTGCTCGTCGACGCCGGCATCCCGCTGCACAACAAGGCGCTGTTCTGGGCTGCCATCGCGTACACGATCTCCCCGGTCGACCTGCTGCCCGACCCGATCTACCTCGACGACATCGGGGTGCTGCTGGTGGCGCTGAAGATGTTGCACGGCGCCGCGCACAAGGCGGGCATCGGCACAGGAGAGCGCCGGACCCCCACTCCGTGAGGCCCGGCGCCGGTATCGAGCGCGGTCAGACCGCCGCGCCCGGAGCGTCCTTGAGTACGGCGGCGTCCGCGCCCCGCTCGCCCAGCTGCGCGGTCGGCACCTTCGCCGTCTCGCGAGCCGTGAGAGCGGCCACCACCGGCGGCACGCACAGCGCCGCGGTGAAGAGAGCCACCGCGCCCCAGTTGTCGCCGGCCGGGCCCGCGATCTGCGCCGCGAACGTGACCGCGAAACCGGAGATGGCGAAGCCGATCTGGGTGCCGATCGCCATGCCCGAGAGCCGCACACGGGTCGGGAACATCTCGCCGTAGAAGGCCGGCCACACCGCGTTGGCCGCGCTGTAGACGACTCCGAAGGCCAGGATGCCGAGCACGAACGTCAGGGCGTACGAGCCCGTGGAGATCGCCCACAGGTAGCCGAACATCAGCAGCGCGCTGCCGGCGGCACCCGTGAGGAAGACGGGACGGCGGCCGATGCGGTCGGCGAGCTTCGCCCACAGCGGGATCGCGGCGAGCGCCACGAGGTTGGCGAGCGCGCCGACCCACAGCATGGCGGACCGGTCCATGCCGACCGCGTCGCTCGTCGCGTACGACAGGGCCCACACCGTGAAGATCGTGCTCACGGAGGCGACCAGCGCGCCCCCGATCACGCGCAGGACGTCCACCCAGTGGTCGCGGAAGAGCACCGCGAGCGGCAGCTTGGCGACCTCGCCGGACTCGGCCTTGCGGGCGAACTCGGGCGTCTCGTCCAGCGAGCGCCGGATGACGTAGCCGGCGACGGCGACGCCGAGGCTCAGCCAGAACGGGATGCGCCAGCCCCAGGAGAGCAGTTGGTCCTCGGGCAGCGCCGCGATCGGCAGGAAGACGACAGTGGCGAGGAGTTGCCCGGCCTGGGTCCCGTTGAGGGTGAAACTCGTGAAGTACGCGCGCCTGTCCTCCGGCGCGTGTTCCAGGGTCATCGAACCGGCGCTGGACTGCTCGCCCGCGGCCGAGATGCCCTGCATGATGCGGCAGAGCACAAGCAGCAACGGGGCGAATCCGCCGACCTGTTCGCGGGTGGGCAGACAGCCGATCAGGAACGTCGACAGGCCCATCAGGACCACGGTGAACACCATGATCTTGCGGCGGCCCAGGCGGTCGCCGATGTGACCGAGGAAGAACGCGCCGACGGGCCGCGCGGCGTACGCGACGCCGAACGTGGCGAGCGAGAGCAGGGTGGCGTCGGCCGGATCCGACTCGTCGAAGAACACCTTCGGGAAGACGAGCGCGGCGGCGCTGCCGTAGATGAAGAAGTCGTAGTACTCGAGGGCACTGCCGCTCCAGGCGGCGAATGCCGCCTTGCGGGGCTGGCCCTGTGGTGCGCGCGGTGATTCTGCGGGGACGGACACGCGGGCTCCTTGAGGGCTGGGTGGATCAACCCGACGGGCCCTGGGCCGGCCGGATTAATTAACCCACTGGATAGTTAACAGCTGATGGCCAGCGATGTTGCGCCCGTGTTTCCCGCCTGTCAAGAGGTTGCGACGAGGACGTACGAGCCGGTCAGCGCTCGCCGCCGCCCGCCGTCAGGTACGCGATGACCATGTCGCCCAGCATCGTCCGGTAGTGCTCGCGGCGGTCCTGCGCCGTCAGATCGCGGCCGAACAGGGCGCCGAACGTATGCCGGTTGGAGACCCGGAAGAAGCAGAACGAGCTGATCATCGCGTGCAGATCCACCGCGTCCACGTCCGCCGTGAAGAGGCCCTCGGCCCGGCCCGACTCCAGGATCCGGCCGATCACGTCGATCGCGGGCGAGTTGAGCGAGCCGATCGTCTCGGATGCCGTGATGTGCTCGGCGTCGTGGATGTTCTCGATGCTCACGAGGCGGATGAAGTCCGGGTGCTGCTCGTGGTGGTCGAAGGTCAGCTCGGCGAGCCGCCGGATCGCGGCGACCGGGTCGAGATCCTCGACGTCGGCGTCCTGTTCGGCCTCGCGGATCACCGCGTAGCTGCGCTCCAGGACGGCCGTGAACAGCTGTTCCTTGCCGCCGAAGTAGTAGTAGATCATCCGCTTCGTGGTGCGGGTGCGGGCCGCGATCTCGTCGACGCGGGCGCCCGTGTACCCGGCGCGGGCGAACTCCTCCGTGGCGACCTTGAGGATCTCGGCCTTGGTGCGGGCCGCGTCGCGGATGCGTCCCGCGCGTCGCGCCGGCTCTTCGACAGTGGTCATCCGGCGATTGTAGGAGCCGTGCCCGGGGGTGGTTCCGGTCAGTCCCTTCCCAGAAGGGCGTCGGACTTGATATGAGTAACGAACCAGTTCGTACATTAAGCGTGACGCTCGGCCAGGAGGACCCCGTGCCCCAGGACTCTTATCTCGTCGGTCTGATCGGCGAGGGCATCGGGCCCTCGCTCTCCCCGGCCCTGCACGAGCAGGAGGCCGACGAGCAGGGCCTGCGGTATCTGTACCGGCGGCTCGACATCGGTGAGATCGGCGTACGGCCCGAGGACGTGGGGGAGCTGCTGCGGGCCGCCCGCACCGTCGGCTTCGACGGCCTGAACGTCACGCACCCCTGCAAGCAGCTCGTCATCGAGCACCTCGACGAGTTGTCGCCGGGTGCCGCGGCGCTCGGCGCGGTCAACACCGTGGTCTTCGACGGCGGCCGCGCCATCGGCCACAACACCGACGTGACCGGGTTCGCCGCCTCCTTCGCCCGCGGGCTGCCCGAGGCCCGCATGGAGCGCGTCGTCCAGCTCGGCGCCGGGGGAGCGGGTGCCGCCGTCGCCCACGCCGTGCTCACCCTGGGCGCCGGCCGCATCGTGCTCGTCGACGCACTGCCGGAGCGGGCCGCCGCCCTCGCCGACTCCCTGAACCGGCACTTCGGCGAGGGCCGCGCGGTGCCCGCGGGTATGTATGAGCTCTCCACGCACATCGCCGAGGCCGACGGCATCGTGCACGCCACCCCCACCGGTATGGCCGCCCACCCCGGCCTCCCGTTCCCCGCCGAGCTGCTGCACCCCGGCCTGTGGGTCGCCGAGGTCGTCTACCGGCCGCTGGAGACCGAACTCGTGCGCACCGCACGCAACCTGGGCTGCGCCGTCCTCGACGGCGGCGGCATGGCCGTCTTCCAGGCCGCCGACGCCTTCCGCCTCTTCACCGGGCGCGAGCCGGACGCCGCCAGGATGCTCACCCACTTCGCCGAACTGGCGGGCATGGAGGGGGCGCTGCGAGCAGCCACATCAAGCCCCGGCACCGATTGAGCAGCCCATCAACCCTGCGCCGATTGAGCAGATTGAGCCCCGCCTTTGGACGAGAGCCGGCGGGGTACGGGGCAGAGCCCCGATCTTTGCAACCCCCGCCGCCGCCCCACCCCGCAGACCCGCCCCCTCCGGAAGGAGCCCCGTGCGCACCTCCATCGCCACCGTCTCGCTCAGCGGATCGCTCACCGAGAAGCTCACCGCGGCCGCCCGCGCGGGCTTCGACGGCGTCGAGATCTTCGAGAACGACCTGCTCGCCAGCCCCCTCACCCCCGAGGAGGTCCGCGACCGCTGCGCCGACCTCGGCCTGAGCATCGACCTGTACCAGCCGATGCGCGACATGGAGGCCGTGCCCGCCGACGTGTTCGCCCAGAACCTGCGGCGCGCCGAGCACAAGTTCCGCCTCATGCAGCGCCTCGGCACCGACACCGTCCTGGTGTGCTCCACCGTCTCCCCGCTCTCCATCGGCGACGACGCGCTGGCCGCCGAGCAGTTGCGCGGGCTCGCCGAGCGGGCGAGCGACTTCGGGGTGCGGGTCGCCTACGAGGCGCTCGCCTGGGGTCGGCACGTCAACACGTACGACCATGCCTGGCGCATCATCGAGGCCGCCGACCACCCGGCGCTCGGCACCTGTCTCGACAGCTTCCACATCCTCGCCCGCGGCACCGAGGGCAAGGACCTCGAAGGCATCGAGGACATCCCCGGCGACAAGATCTTCTTCCTGCAGCTCGCCGACGCGCCGCTGCTCGACATGGACGTCCTGAAGTGGAGCCGCCACTACCGCTGCTTCCCCGGCCAGGGCGACCTCGACGTCGCGGGCCTGCTGCGGCACGTGCTGCGCGCCGGGTACCGGGGGCCGCTGTCGCTCGAGATCTTCAACGATGTGTTCCGGCAGGCCGAAGCAGGTCCCGCCGCCGTGGACGCGCTGCGCTCGCTGCTCGCCCTCCAGGAGGCGGTGGGTGTGCGGGACGTCGTGGCGCAGGGCGCGTTGCCCGCGCCCGTGGTGCCGACCGGCGTCGCCTTCACGGAACTCGTCACCCCCGACGTCGCCCCGGCCGCCGACCTCCTCGCCGCCCTCGGCTTCACCCGCACGGGACGCCACCGCGGCAAGCCGGTCGACCTGTGGGAGCAGGGCGAGGCCCGCGTGCTCCTCAACACCGGGCCCGCCGCCCGCCGCGACGGCACCGTCCTCGCCGCCGTCGGCCTGGAGTCCCCGGACCCGGCCGCCGCCGCCCGCCGGGCGGAGGCCCTGCTCGCCCCGGTCCTGCCGCGCCGCCGCGGAACCGGCGACGTACTCCTCGACGCGGTCGCCGCGCCCGACGGCACGGAACTCTTCTTCTGCGCCACCGATCGCCCCGAACTCCCCAGCTGGATCCGGGACTTCGAGCCCACGGGGGAGCGGCCCGCCGAGACCGACGTCACCGGCGTCGACCACCTCCAGCTCACCCAGCCCTGGCACCAGTTCGACGAGGCCGCCCTGTTCCACCGCAGCGTGCTCGGCCTCGAACCGCGGGCGAGCGTCGACGTCGCCGACCCGTACGGACTGCTGCGCAGCCGCGCCGTCGCCACCGCCGACGGCGCCGTCCGCATCGCGCTCGGCGCGGGCCCCGGGCCCGGTGAGGACCAGGACCGCGCCCAGCACATCGCCCTCGCCACCAGCGACGTCGTCGCGGCCGCCCGCCGCTTCCGCGCGGCGGGCGGGGAGCTGCTGCCGATGCCGGGCAACTACTACGACGATCTGGCGGCGCGCTTCGAGTTCGCGCCCGGCGAGCTGGAGACGTACCAGGAACTCGGCATCCTCTACGACCGCGACGCCCACGGCACCTTCCGCCACTGCTACACCCGCACCGTGGGCCGCGTCTTCTTCGAACTCGCCCAGCGAGAGGACGGCTACCAGGGATACGGGGCGCAGAACGCACCGGTGCGGCTGGCGGCGCAGCACGCGCCGAACTAGGAGCCCGGCCTGGCTGTAGAACCGCCGGTCTACTCCTTGAAACGCGCGGCGATCTCCTCCAGGCGGGCGCGGTGCCGCTTCCAGTCCAGCGGCGGCAGGCTGTCGTTCTCCTGGCGCCAGCCCGCCGCGCCGTCCAGCTCCTCACGCAGGATGTCGGCGTGGCCCGCGTGCCGCTGGGTGTCGGCGAGGACGCGGACCAGGACGTGGTGGAGCGTGGTCTCGGCGCGCTCCTGCGGCCACCACGGCACACTGCCGACGGTGTCCAGCGAGAGCTCCCGCACCGAGGCGTCCGTGTGCGTCCAGGCGCGCCGGTAGCGCTCGACGATCTCCTCGCGGGACTCGTCGGCGGTCGCGAACATGTCGGCGTTCGGGTCCTCGCCGCCCTTGAAGTCGGGCAGCGGCTCGCCGTGCGCCCGGCCGAAGGTGTCGCAGAGATAGCCGAGCTCCACCCCGGTCAGATGCTTGAGCAGGCCCAGCAGGTTCGTGCCCGTCGGCGTCAGCGGGCGCCGCACGTCGTACTCGGAGAGCCCGTCGAGCTTCCACAGCAGGGCGTCGCGGGCATCCTGGAGGTAGCGCAGGAGATCGTTCTTGCGGTCGGTTTCGGTCATGCGGACACTCTGCTGCCTCGGACGGACGTGGAACAGGCGTTTTCGGGAGGCAGCGGCGCACCTCATGCGATTCGATGGACGAGATGGGACACAAGCCGGAAAAGCCCGCTCACGACCCGCTGACCGCACTCCTCGACGGCGTGCGGCTGCGGCTGCGCGATCTGAACGACGGTGAGCCCGCCTCGTACATCCCGGAGCTCGGCCGCGTCGACCCCCGCCTGTTCGGGGTCAGCCTGTGCACCCTCGACGGTCGGGTCTACGGGAGCGGGGACACGGACGTCCACTTCACCGCGCAGTCCGTGTCGAAGCCCTTCGTGTTCGCGCTCGCGCTCGCCGACCACGGCCTGGAGAACGTCCTGGCGCGGGTCGGCGCCGAGCCGAGCGGCGAGGCGTTCAACTCGATCCGCCTCGAACCCGGCACGGGGCGGCCGCCGAACCCGATGGTCAACGCCGGGGCCATCGTGACCAGTTCGCTCGTCGCGGGCGACACCCCGAAGGCCCGCTTCGACCGCATCCTGGACGGGCTCAGCGCCTTCGCGGGGCGAGCCCTCGGCGTCGACGAGGCGGTGTACGCCTCCGAGTGCGCCACCGGCGACCGCAACCGCGCCCTCGCCTACCTCATGCACAACGCGGGCTCGCTCACCGGCGACGTGGAGGCGGAGCTCGCCGTCTACTTCCGCCAGTGCTCCGTCCTCGTCACCTGCGACGACCTCGCCGTGATGCACGCGACCCTCGCGGGCGGCGGCATCAACCCGGTCACCGGCGAACGCGTCGTCGCGAGCCGGCACGCCCAGCACGTCCTCGCCGTCATGGCCACCTGCGGCATGTACGACGCGTCGGGGCAGTGGATGCTCCGGGTCGGGATGCCGGCCAAGAGCGGAGTGTCCGGCGGGATCGGGGTCGCCCTGCCGAGCCAGTTCGGCATCGGTGTGTTCAGCCCGCCCCTGGAGGAGAAGGGCAACAGCGTGCGCGGCATCGCCGCCTGCCACCTGATCTCCGACCAGTTCGGCCTGCACCTGATGCGGGCCTCGGCCCCGGAGCGCCGGCCGCTGCCGCCCCGCTCCCTGCACGCCACCCCGCTGCGCTCCCTGCGGCACCGCACCCGCGCCCAGCGGGCAGCGCTCGACGCCCGCGCGGAGCGGATCCGCGTCCACGTGCTCCAGGGCGACCTCGACTTCGCCACCGCCGAGCAGACCGTGCGCGCCGCCCTCGAACTCCCGGACGCCGTCGGCTGGTTCGTGCTCGACCTCACCCGCGTCGGCCGCATCGAACCCGTCGGCGCCGACCTGCTGCGCGGCCTCGCCGAGGAGCTGCGCACACGCGACCTGCGCATGGTGCTCGCCGACCCGGACGAGCGGCAGGCCATGACCCGCACCACCGACGAGTTCCCCGACCTCGGCCGGGCCCTGGAGGCCTGCGAGGACGAGCTGCTCACCAGGATCGGCCTCGACCCGGACCGGCCGGTGCCGCTCGCCGACTGCGATCTGTTCGGCGAGGCCGACGCCGGTCTTCGCGCCGCCCTCGCCGACGCCTTCGACACCCTCGACCTCGCGGCGGGCGAGTCCGTCGCGCCGCCGCAGACGGCGCCGCTCGACCGGATCGTCCTCTGGTACGTCGAGTCGGGCCGGCTCGCCGTGTGCGCCAACGCCGCGGACACGGTGACGACGCGCCGCACCTGGTCGGCGGGCCCCGGCGCGGCCCTCACCCCCGCCGACTTCCCACCCGGCCGCACCCGCAAGGTCCTCGCCGAACGCGACACGCGCTGCCGCACCCTCACCGCCGCCGGTTTCCGGCGCCTGCGGGAGCGGGAGCCCGACGCGGTCGCGTTCCTGGAGCGGGCGCCGCTGGAGGGGGCAGAGACGGTGGACCGCGCCGACGTCACCTGACGCGTGGAACCTGGCGTGTCGTGGTCTTCCGCCTCTCAGCGCCGGGGGTCGCGGTTCACGAACCGCGGCGCCGCCGCCGTGCGGCGACCGCCTGGGGGTCGATCTCCGGGTGGGACCAACGCTCGGCGAGCGCCAGGGACTCGGCCCGGCCGTCGGCGACGTGTTCGAGGGCCAGGGCGGCGGCCCGGTCCGCGTCCCCGGACGCGATCGCCGCGTACAGCTCCTCGTGCTCGGCGCACTGCCGGGCCGGATCCCGCTGCGCGGTGAGCCGGAACAGCCAGTGCGTACGCGCCGCCAAGGGGCGCATCATGCTCGTCAGGAGCGGGTTCGCGGCCAACTCCACGATGTCCGTGTGGAATCCCGCGTTCGCGGCGGCGATCGAGGCGCGGTCCCCCTCGTGGGTCGCGGCGCGTGCTGCGTGCAAGCGGGCCTCCAGGCGGACGAGCCCCTCCCCGTCCGACCGTTCGGCCGCGAGTCGCGCCGCCAACGACTCGAGGGATTCCCGTACGTCGAACAGATCGCGGACGTCGGCCGGCGTGAACGGCGAGACCAGCGCGCCCCGGTGAGGCACCAGCAGGACGAGACCGTCCGCCTCCAGCCGGCGCAGCGCCTCGCGCAGGGGGATGCGGGAGACGTCGAGCTCCGCCGCGAGGTCGCGCTCCACGAGCCTTTCGCCCGGCTGGAGTTCGGCCTCCAGGATGCGCCGCCGCAGCGCGTCGTACGCACGGTCGCGCAGCGATCCGCGTTCCGGTCCCGCCGGCTCTGCCGCTGTCACCAAGGGTTTCCTCCGCTCAGATACCGCCCTCACAGTAAGCGGACCGGCGGCGGGGGAGCGTACTGCTAACCGTCCGCTAACACGCGGGCAACACAGGGCTCCCAGACTGAGGGCGCGTAACGGTATACCACTATCGGGCTCGCGGGCCCCTCCCCTGGAGGCATCTCAGTGGCACACACCCATCCACGTCGCGCGGGCGCCGTCGCGGCCGGACTCGGTCTCGTCCTGCTCACCGGGTGCGGCGGCGCCTCGTCCGCACAGAGCGGCGACGGCGGTTCCGGCTCGGGCTCCGGCGATCTGAAGGTCGGCGTCCTGTTCCCGGGTTCGCTCTCCGACGACGGGTTCATGGAGTCGGCGTACCGCGGCTACCGGCGCGCGGCCGAGGAGCACAAGGGAAAGGTCGCGTTCAGCAAGGTCGAGCAGGTCCAGGCCGCCGACTACGAGCAGGCCCTCGTCCGCTTCGCCACCACCTCCGACCTCGTCATCTCGCTCGGCGGCCAGACCGACGCCGACGTGCGCAAGGTCGCCGCCCGCTTCCCCAAGGTGAAGTTCGCCGAGATCGGCGGCCCGGCCGACGGCAGGCCCACGGCGAACCTCGCCCTGTACGACCCGCAGCAGGCCCAGGCGGCGTTCCTGTCCGGCGCCGCGGCCGCACTGTTGACGAAGAAGGGCACGGTCGGCTTCGTCGGCGGCGCCGAACTGCCCGCCATCGTCAACGCGGCCGAGGAGTTCGAGAACGGCGCCAAGGCCGCCGAGCCCAAGGTGAAGGTCCTCACGCCGCAGTACGTGGGCGACTTCAACGACGCCGCGAAGGCCAAACAGTCCGCCCTCGCCGACTACGGCGCGGGCGCCGACGTCCTCGGCCAGGTCCTCAACCTCGGCCACAAGGGCGTCGCCCAGGCCGCGAAGGGCCGCGGCGGCACCCTCATCGGCGGCCCCGTCGCCCACGAGTGCGGCACCGACGAGGCGTACGCCGGATACGTCGAGACCGACATCGGCGCGGAGATCGAGTACGCCACCGACCAGTTGGTGAAGGGGAGTTGGAAGGCGGAGTCCGTGCACTTCGGGCTCACCTTCGACGAGCCGCACAACGACATCGTGCTGTGCGGGGACGCCGACCCGGCCGTGACCAAGAAGCTCGACGATCTGAAGGCGAAGATCACATCCGGGAAGATCACCACCCGATGACGGCGGCACCCGCACTGGCGATCACCGGACTCACCAAGTCCTACGGCGGAGTACGGGCGTTGGACGACATCGACCTCGTCGTCGACGCCAGAACCGTCCACTGTGTCCTCGGCGAGAACGGCGCAGGGAAGTCCACCCTGTGCCACGCCGTCGGCGGCTCGCTCACCCCGGACAGCGGCAGTCTGCGTCTGTACGGGACGCAGTACGCTCCGCGCCGTCCCGCCGACGCGCTCGCCGCCGGGGTCGCGATGGTGCACCAGCACTTCAGCCTCGTCGCGACCCTCACCGTTGGCGAGAACCTGCGCCTGCTGCGCCTGCCCGACCTGGACCGCCGTATCGCCCGGGTCCGTGACGAGTACGGACTCGACCTCGAACTCGACGACGTGGTGGGCGAGTTGCCGGTCGGCCTACGTCAGCGCGTCGAGATCGTGAAGGCGCTGCTGCGCGAGCCACGGCTCCTCGTCCTCGACGAACCGACCGGCGTCCTCGGCCCCGCCGAGACCGACGCCCTGCTCGACACGTGCCGCCGCATCGCCGACGCCGGGCACGCCGTCGTCCTCGTCACGCACAAGCTCGGCGAAGCGTCGCGGGCGGGAGACGCGGCGACCGTGCTGCGCGGCGGCCGGGTCGCGGGCGGCGGCCGCCTCGCGGAGCTGCCCGCCGAACGCCTCGTCCCGATGATGATCGGCCGCGCCGCCGGCACCCTCGACGCCTCGCTGGCCGGCGCGGTCGGGCTCGGCGCACCGGCGCCTGCCACCCCGGACGAGCGCGCCGCACCGACCGGCTCCGCCCTGTGCCTGCACGACATCACCGTGCGCCGCCCCGACGGCACGTACGCGCTCGACGGCGTCTCACTCGACATCGGACTCGGTGAGATCGTCGGTGTGGCCGGCGTCGAGGGCAACGGCCAGAACGAACTGATGGCCGTCCTCGGCGGCTCCCGTGCACCGCAGCGCGGCCGGGTGGAGATCGGCGGCCGTGATCTGACCGGGGCCGGGCCCGCGGTCCGCACCCGGGCGGGTCTCGGGGTGGTGCCCGAGGACCGGCACCACGAGGGCTGCGTCCCGCAGTTGTCCGTCGCGGAGAACCTGTACCTCGGGCGCCTCGGCCGGTTCCGCAGGCTGGGCTTCCTCCTGGACCGGGGCGCCCTCGGGCGCGCCACTGCCGAGGTCCTGTCCGACCATGCCGTCCGCGCCGCCGGGCCCGACGCGCCGATGGCGTCCCTGTCCGGCGGGAACCAGCAGAAGGTCGTCCTGGCCCGGGAGTTGGCGCTCGATCCGCTGGTCTGCCTGGCCGCGGCGCAGCCCACGCGTGGCCTCGACATCGGCGCGGTGGACGCCGTGCACAGCCGGATCCGCGAAGCCGCCGGACGCGGTGCGGGCGTGCTCGTCGTCTCCGCCGAACTCGACGAGTTGCTGGCGCTGTGCGACCGCGTCCTCATCGCCTACCGAGGCCGCCTCCTGGGCCCCGTCGACCCACGCGACCCCGACGCGCGGGAGCGGATCGGGGAGCTGATGGTGGGCGCCGACACGGGCGCAGATATGCGGGCGGGAGTCTGACGCCACGGGGGCGCGGCGAAGGGATCGGCCGATTCCGCGGCTCCGTAGGTCGTCGCACAGCCCCCGGTAGTGATCCGCGGGTACCTCCCGCGCACCGACGCGACGATCTCGGCCGGGGCCGCACCGGCTCCGGCAAGAAACCCGCCTTCGACCTCGGCTGCTCGCCCGCAGGACCGAGCGGCGTGCGCAGCCCAAGGAGCCCCTCGCCCTCGTACTGGTGCCCACCAGGGAGCACCCCGCCGCCTCTCCCTCCTCCACGCACACGTCCCCACCTCGCCGCCACCGCCCCATCCGGCCCCGACCCGCTCAAGGACCGCCATGCCCCTGCCCGTCACCGCCACACCACCGCCCCCGGCGGCCCCGCCACCCTCCGACGCCCGCACCGGGCCCGGCCGTGACGCCGTCCGGCTGCGCGGCCTGGCCCGGCACCCCGTGTCCGTCGCCGCGTACGCCGGACTCTTCGCCGTCGGCGTGGGCCTCGTGCTCGTCGTGGGCGCCGGCGCCGACCCGGCCGTCGCCTGGGCCGCGCTCAACGAGGGCATGTTCGGCTCGGCGTACGCCGTCGGCAGCTCCCTCAACTCCGCCGCCGTGCTCGCCCTCATCGCCACCGGGTTCACCGTCGCCCACCGCGCGGGACTCGTGAACGTCGGCGGCGAGGGCCAGTTGTGCGCGGGCGGTGTCGCGGCCGCCGCCACCGGGCTCGCCCTTCCCGCAGGCACACCGGGCGCCCTCGGGGTGCCGCTGATCCTCGCGGCCGGGTTCCTCGCCGGGGCCGGATGGGCGGGTATCGCGGCATGGTTCAAGGTACGGCGCGGCACCAGCGAGGTGATCACCACGCTGCTGCTGAACTTCGTGGGCATCGGCATGGTCGCCGTCGCCGTGCACGAAGAGGCGCTGCTGCGGCAGCCCGTCACCTCCTCCGAAACGCTGCCGCAGTCGGCTCCGCTGCCGGCAGGCGCCCAACTGCCCCTGATCGGCGGCGTCGAGTCACCCGCGACGGCCGTCGTCGTCATCGCCGCCGTCCTCGCCGTGGCCACGGGCATCGTGCTGCGGCACACCGCCGTCGGACTGCGCCTGACCGCCGTCGGGCACTCGCCCGCCGCGTCGGCCCGGCTCGGGCTGTCCGTGGGCCGGCTCGAAGGCGGCGGCCTCGCCTTCGCGGGCGGCCTCGCGGGCGTCGCGGGCGCGTCCCTCGTCGCCACCGCCCCGTACGTCCTCGCCGAACACTTCTCCTCCGGCTACGGCTTCTCGGGCCTCGTCGTCGGGCTGCTCGCCCGCGGCTCCTTCACCGCCGTCGCCGCCGCGAGTCTCCTCTTCGGCTTCCTCACCAGCGGCGGCATCAACCTGCAACTCGCCGCCCAGGTACCCGCGTCGACCGTACAGATCGTGCAGAGCGTGCTCGTCCTGTTCGTCGCCGCCGCCATGCTGATCACCCACCGCCGCCCCGGGAGCCCGTCATGAGCGCCGTCGTCGACGAACTCGCCTCCGGTGGCGTCCGGATGGCGCTGCCGCTCCTGCTCGCCTCCTCCGGTGAACTCCTCAGCGAACGCGCGGGAGTGCTGAATCTCTCCGTCGAAGGCATGATGCTGACCGGCGCCTTCGCGGGCGCCGCCGGAGCGTACGCCTCGGGCAGCGCGGGCATCGGCGTGCTGACAGCGCTCGGCGCGGGACTCCTCTTCGCCGCGCTCCAGGCACTGCTCAGCGTCACCCTGCGCGCCGATCAGATCGTCACCGGCATCACCGCCAACGCCCTCGCGCTCGGCGCCACGACGTACGGATCCCGGCTGCTGTTCGGCGACGACGCGCGGCAGAACGCGCTGCCCGGCTTCGATCCGCTGCCCGTCCCCGGCCTGCACAGCATCCCCGTACTCGGCCCGGCCCTGTTCGAGCAGACTCTGCTCGGATACGCGGCGCTCGCCGTCACCGCTGTGCTGGCCGTCGCGTTGAGCCGTCGTACGACATGGGGGCTCGTCGTCGACGCGGTGGGCGAGGACGCCGGCACCGCCGACCGCTGCGGACTGCCCGTCCGTACGGTCCGGTACGCGACCGTGCTCCTCACCGGCGCCACCGCCGCCCTCGCCGGTGCCCAGCTCGCCCTGGCCGAGGTGCACGCCTTCAGCGACAACATCACCGGCGGCATCGGCTACCTCGCGGTCGTCGCCGTGATCGCGGGCCGCTGGCGCGCCTGGCCGACCCTGCTCGCCTGCCTCGTCTTCGGGCTCGTCCAGTCCCTCCAGTTCGCGGCGCCCGCGCTCGGCCTGCACCTGTCGGCGCCGCTCCTGACCACCCTGCCGTACGTGTTCGCCCTCCTCGCCGTGAGCGGACTCGTGGGCCGCAGCCGCGCCCCGTCCGGGCTCACCACCCCCTTCGTACGCGGCAGTTGACCCGCAGACCCCGCCCCGCGCCCGTACCTCATCGAGGAGAGCCCGCACGATGACCCTGATCCTCACCCGCTCCACCATCCGCGCCCTGCTGGCCGACCGGGCCGAGGCGGTGGAGGCCGCCGTGGCGCGCGCCCACCGCGACCTCGCGCGGGGCCGGGCCGTGCTGCCCGCGCCGCCCGCCATGCGTCTCCCGGACGGCGACGGCGCGTTCGTCGCGATGGCGGCCGCCTCGGCCACCGACCGGCTCGCCACCGTGAAGCTCCTCGCCGACCTCCCCGGCAACCGTGCGGCGGGACTGCCCGTGCAGCGGTCCACCGTGCTCGCGATGGACGCCGACACCGGCGCCTGCGCGGCGCTTCTGGACGGCGCCGAACTCACCCGCGTACGCACCGCGGCCGCCACCGCCGTCGCCACCCGCGCCCTCGCCCGCACCGACGCGACGACCCTCGGCCTCATCGGCACCGGACCCCTCGCCCGCGCGCACGCCCGCGCCCTGCTCCCCGGCCGCCCCTACGAGCAGGTCGTCCTGTGGGGCCGCACCCCGGAGCGCGCCCACGCCCTCGCGGCCTGGATCACCGCCGAACTCGGGCTCCCCGCCAAGGCGTTGGACGAACCGCGCGCCGTGACCGAGGCGGCCGACGTGCTGTGCACCCTCACCCCGTCCCGCGAGCCGGTGGTACGCGGCGCCTGGCTCCGCCCGGGGCAGCACATCAACGCGGTCGGCGCCCCGCCCCGCCCCGACCACCGCGAACTCGACACCGAGGCCGTCGTCCGCTGCCGCGTCGTCGTCGACGCCTACGACACGGCACGGGCCAAGTCCGGTGAGGTCCTCGTCCCGCTCGCCGAAGGAGCCCTGCGCGAGGACGACTTCCGCGTCGAACTCGGCGACGTCCTCACCGGCCGGGCCCCGGGCCGCACCGCCGACACGGAGCTGACGCTGTTCAACTCGGTGGGCGTGGGCCTCCAGGACCTGGCCGTCGCACGGATGCTGATCGACCTGGCGGGGGAGCGGGGGACGGGCGTCCTGATCGACCTGGGATCGTGACCGTCGGTCCAGGTCACCCGCCGGGCAATAATGAGCGACATGACGGACATGATGCGTCCCAACACGCCTGCGCCGGAGCGGAGTTCGGTGGTGATCGTCGGTGCGGGCCCCGCCGGACTCACCGTCGGGAACCTCCTGCGGGCCGCGGGCGTCGACTGCGTGGTCCTGGAGTGCGAAAGCCGTACGTTCATCGAGCGGCGGCCGCGGGCCGGTGTCATCGAGGAATGGGCGGTGCGCGCCCTCGACCGGCGCGGTCTCGCCGCGCAGCTGCTCAAGCGCGCGGAGCGGCACACGGAGTGCGAGTTCCGCTTCGCGGGTGAGCGGCACCGCTTCGGCTACACCGAACTGACCGGGCAGCACCACTTCGTCTACCCGCAGCCGCTGCTCGTGACCGACCTGGTGCGGGAGTACGCCGACGTGCGCGGCGGTGACATCCGCTTCGGTGTCCGCGACGTACGCCTCCACGACCTGGAGGGCGAGCGCCCCTCGGTCTCGTACACCTGCGGCGACACCGGTCAACGGCGGTTGCTGCACTGCGAGTTCGTCGCCGGGTGCGACGGGGCCCGCGGGGCGACGCGCGAGGCGCTGCCCGTCGGTCGGGTCCGTGTCGCGCGGCACGACTACGGGATCGGCTGGCTGGCGCTGCTCGCCCAGGCGCCGCCGTCGACGGACCGCGTGCTGTTCGGCATGCACGAGGAGGGCTTCGCCGGGCAGATGCCGCGCAGCCCCGAAGTCACCCGCTACTACCTGCAGTGCCCGCCCGGCGACGATCCTTCAGGCTGGTCGCACGAGCGGGTGTGGACGCAGTTGCGCAGGCGGCTCGCCGCAGAGGGCGCCCCGCCGCTCACCGAGGGCGAGTTGATCGAGAAGCGCGTCCTCGACATGCACGACTACGTCACTGAACCCATGTCGTACGGGCGCCTCTTCCTGGCCGGGGACGCCGCCCATCTGGTCGCCCCCATCGCGGCCAAGGGCCTCAACCTCGCGCTGCACGACGCGTTCCTCCTCGCGGACGCGATCGTGGCGCACGCGGCGGGCGACAGCAGCGGCATCGAGGGGTACGGCGAGGCCTGTCTGCGGCGCGTGTGGGACTACCAGGAGTTCTCGCAGTGGCTGTCGGAGGTCTACCACGGCGCGTCGTTCGGCGACCCGTTCCGCACGGGCACGACGCTGGCCCGGCTGCGCCGCCTGTTCACGTCGCGGGCGGCGGCGACGGCGTTCGCGGAGCAGTATCTGGGGTCGGCGGAGAGGTACTGAGCGAGGGCGCGGCGCCGCCGCCGACGTCTGCACGAAGCGGGCGCCGCGCCCCTGTTGCGTGTAGCTCTCAGCCGGCCCGCAGGGCGCTGTCGAGGAGCGGCAGCAGCCGGTCCCAGTGGCGCTTCAGCGCCTCCGCGGAGAAGGCGGAGGTGTCGGCCATCGTGAAGCCGTGGACGCTGCCGGGGTAGAGCTCGATGGAGTGGTCGACACCGGCGGTCTCGAAGGACTTGTTGAGCTCGGCGACGGCCTCGGGCTTCAGATCACCCTCGGCGAGCCCCAGGTGCACACGGGCGGTGACCTTGTCGGCGGCGAGGTGCGGGCTGTCGGGGGCGTCGGTGACGAGCATGCCGGGGTGGAAACCGGCGACGGCGCCGACCCGGCCGGGGCGGGCCGCGGCGGTGCGCAGTGCGAGGGCGGCGCCCATGCAGTAGCCGGTCGTGCCGATCGGGCCGTCCGCGACCTCGGGCTGGGCGGTGAGGAAGTCGACGAAGGCGTCGGCGTCGCTCAGGGCGCGCTCGGCGGTGTGCTCCTGGAGCAGCGGCATCAGCTTGCCGAAGATCTCCGGCCGGTTCTCCTCGCTGATGTACTCGGGAAGCTCGACGACGGGCGAGGCCCCGCGCCGGTAGTAGACGTTGGGCACGAGCACGTAATAGCCGTGCCCGGCCAGCTCGCGGGCCAGTTCCTCGATCACGGGCCGCACGCCGAAGGCGTCCATGTAGAGCAGTACGCCCGGGTGCCGCGCGCCGTCGTCGGGGAAGGCGACGAAGGCGTCGGCCCGGCCGTCCGGGGTGGGTATCTGCACTGTCTTGCTGATGGCGATGGCGGATCATCCTTCCTGGAACAACCGATACCCGTGCACAGTACATTTGTCCGCCGCGACGGCTCTTCGCGCGGGGTGTGCCAGGGGGTGGTGCTCAGTGGCTGTGCCGCTTGCTCGCCCAGAAGACGGCGCGGGCCGCCCTTATGCGCTCGGCCTGCCGGCCGGGATCGAGGGCGGACTTGAGGGCGGTGCGCAGCAGCTCGGGGTCGACCAGCTTGCCGCTGCCGTCCGGAGGGGTGCGCCACAGGAACGAGTGGTGGCGCACGCCCGTGATGCCGTCGGCGTCCGGGGACGGCATGCACAGGTGCTCACCCGCGGTGAGCAGCCGCACGTCCTCCGTCTCCGGCCAGGTCACCGAGGCGCCCGCCGGGTCGGGGCGCGTGAGGATGTAGAACACCGGGCGTGGCTTGGCGTGCTCCTCGAGTACCGGCACGGCGTCCGCCTCTTCGCCAAGCTCCCACAGCACCGTCAGACCGAGCGGCTGCTGCACGCGTAACGCGTCCCAGTCGCGGCCCGCCGGGAGCTTCGCCAGAAACGGCGACTGCCCCCATGCGGCATATGCCTCGCTCGGCTTTCGGTGACAGGAGGCCAACCACTGCGCTCCGTCCATTGGGTGACCATACGTCAACTGCCCTGTCTGGTCAGCGGATTCATCAATCTTGTGGACTCGCTCGGTGAAGGTTTGGCCATGGCTGCCGCGGTGGCGGCGGACTTCGCTGTTGGCACATGCCGGAACGTGTGCGGGGTGGCGGCACGCGGGGCTCCACGTCAAGCGTGCCCATTGCATGGATAATTCCGCTATGCCGGATTCTCTCGACGCAGTGGACGAACCCGTCCCCGAACGCCACGCCTCTTGGCTGGAGCTGTTCTTCGACCTGATCGTCGTCGCCGGCGTGGGGCAGCTGGCCCACCTGCTGCACACCGGGCCGACGTGGGCGGCGCTGGGCGAGTACGGCCTGCTGTTCCTGGCGTTCTGGCTCACCTGGGTGATGTTCACGATGTACGGGAACGTGGCCCAGGACCGGGCGCGCACGCTCGTCGTCATCGTCGCCATGTTCGGGATGGCCGTGATGGCCGCGGCCGTGCCGGGGGTGCGGGAGTCGGACGAGAAGGCGTTCGCGTTCGCCCTCGCCTACGTGGTGGTGCGCATCATCGCGTCCCGCGCGGCGAACCGGCCGGGACGGGTGGTCGTCGATCTGCCGATCCTCCAGCTCAGCGGCGGCCTCGTGCCGTGGATCGTGTCGCTGTGGGTGGGCGGCGACGCCCGGCTCTGGCTCTGGGCGCTGGGGCTCGCCATCGACGTGGTCGTCATGGTGCGGGTCTCGCGCGACGCGATGCGGGACGCGGTCGACGAACACTGGGACCAGGCCAGGCAACGGGTGCGGCGGCGCCTTGATCAGGAGGAGCGCAGGGGCGGTGCCGGGCACCCCACCCGTGACATCGGCGAGCGCGGCCGCCGCGCCCTGGCGAAGCCCGAACTGGTGACCGCGGACGTCACGCATCTCTCCGAGCGCCTCGGCCTGTTCGTGCTGATCGTCCTCGGCGAAGGGCTCGTGCAGTCCGTCGACGCCGCAGGGGAGGCGGAGTGGAACGGCTCGGTGCGGATCGTCGCCGTCGGCGCCTTCGCCATCCTGGTCCTCGTATGGGCGCTGGCGCTGCTCGGTGGCGCGCACGGGCTGCCGCTGCTGGCCCCGGAGGCACTTCCCGTGCACTTGGTGCTGCCGCTGCACTGCCTGTTCGCGGGGGCCGTGGCGGCGCTCGCGGCCGTGCTCGGCAGGGCGGTGGCCGACGCGGACGGCGCGTTGCCGGGTCCTGCGCGGATGCTGCTCGGCGCCGTCGTCGCGCTGATCCTGCTCACCGGGGCGGTGTGCGCGACGGTCTCCGGCCGGGGGTGGCGGTGGACGGCGGGGGCCGTGCTGCCGGCCCTCGTGGTGGCCGGTCTGCTGACCGTGGGCCAGGGCCCGTCGGTGTCCGAGGGGCTCGGCACCGGTCAGGCGGTCGTGCTCGCGGTGGTCGCGGTCGGCTGGCCGGTGGTGTGGCGGGCGCGACGGGGTGCGGCCGAGCCCGCCATGGCCGGCTGAGTCGGCCGCCCCGTCGCCGTTCGCGCTCAGGCCGTGGACACCACCCACGCGGCCGTGTCCTTCGGCAGCGCGCCCGCCGTGAGGGGGCCGCTGGTGAGGACCGGAGGGCCGGTGAGGCCGAGGGTGGAGAGGGGGAGCGGCTGCTCGGACAGGTTCACCACGCACACCAAGTTCCCGCGGTGGAAAGCGAGATGGGGCGCATCGGGCACGGAGAGCCACTGCGGCGGCGCCGCCGGATCCGGCGCCGGGTGGATGCGGCGCAGCCTGAGCGCCCGCCGGTACAGGGCGAGCGTCGAACCCGGGTCCGCCTGTTGCGCGGCCACCGTGAGCTGCGCCCAGTCGTCGGGCTGCGGCAGCCAGGTCGCCTCGGGTGCCGCGCTGCTGAAGCCGTACGGCGCCGCTGTGCCGGACCAGGGCAGCGGGACGCGTGCGCCGTCGCGGCCCCGCTCGGTGTGCCCGGAGCGTTCCCACAGCGGGTCGAGGATGCGGTCGTCGGGCACGAACGCCTGCGGAAGACCCAGCTCCTCGCCCTGGTAGAGGTACGCGGATCCGGGCAGCGCCAGCATGAGGAGCGCGGCCGCACGGGCGCGCGCCAGGGACCCGTGCCGGGTGACGGGCCGCGGCGCGTCATGGCTCGAGAGCAGCCAGGTCACGGCGGAACCGGGCACCGCGAACGAGCCGTCGATCACCTCGCGCAGCTCCGCCGCGTCCCAAGAGGCCTCCAGGAAGGCGAAGTTGAAGGCCTGGTGCATCTCGTCGGGGCGGATGTAGCGGCCGAGCCGGGCCGGGTCGAAGACCGCCGACTCCGCGACCATCACCCGGTCCTCGGGCGCCACCGCACCCGGTGGCGCGGGATGCGTGTCGAGCAGAGTCCGCCACTCGCGGTAGAGCGGGTGCAACTCCTCCTGGTCGTAATAGGGCATGAGGTGGTTGCGCAGCGGGTCGGTGTGCTGCCCCGGGCCCGCGTCGGGCAGGCCCTCCGCCTTGAACAGGGCGTGCGCCACGTCCACCCGGAACCCGTCCACGCCCCGGTCGAGCCAGTGCCGCAGCACGTCGGCGAAGTCGTCGCGCACCTTGGGGTTGCGCCAGTTGAGGTCCGGTTGTTCGGCCGCGTGCAGGTGGCAGTACCACTCGCCGTCCGCGACCCGCGTCCAGGCGGGCCCGCCGAACGCCGACTGCCAGTCGTTGGGCGGCAGTTCACCGCCCGCACCCCGGCCGGGCCGGAAAAGATACCTCTCCCGCTCCGCCGAACCTGGCCCGGCGGTCAGCGCCTCCAGGAACCAGGGGTGCCGGTCGGAGGTGTGGTTCGGGACGAGGTCGACGATGAACTTCAGGCCCAACGCGTGTGCCCGGGCGGTGAGTTCGTCGACGTCGGCGGTCGTCCCGAGGTCAGGGGCGACGCCCGTGTAGTCGGCGATGTCATAGCCGCCGTCGGCCAGCGGAGACGGATAGAACGGCGTGCACCACACCGCGTCCGCGCCCAAATCCTTGATGTGTTCGAGGCGTTCGGTCAGCCCGCGCAGGTCCCCGACGCCGTCGCCGTCGGAGTCGGCGAACGCCCGCGGGTACACCTCGTAGCAGACCATGTCCTGCCACCAGCTCATGCGACGACTCCTTCCGAAGCCCACGGGAACGCGGGGAGGACCGGCTGTTCGCGGCCCGTCGCGGCGGCGACCGTGGCCGCCTCGGCGACCGCCACCGCGCCGAAGCCACTGCGGGCGTCCGCCGCCGGCGGGGTGCCTTCGCGCACCGCCCGGACGAGGTCGGCCATCGCGGCGCGCACGCTCTGCGCGTACACGTACGGCTTGCGGGCCTCGCCGCCGAGGTCGATGACGGCGTGGACGTGGTGCGGCGCGGTGCGCCGCTCGCCGCGTCCACGGGCGGGCGCGGCCGGTCCCGCGTCGCGTTCGACGTGGACCGTGAGCTGTTCGTCGCCGTGCGGCCGGAACCCTTCGACCGCCAGCAACGGGCCGAGCTGGAGCGACAGTTGCTCCCAGCGGCGGGCGCCCGCCTCGTCGGTCCACGCCGAGATCTCCGCGTAGGCCGGGATCCAGCCGGTGATCCGCGTCTCCTCGAACCCGTGGTCCAGGCGCATGAGTTGCCGCTCGGCGCGGTGGGCGTGGGTGAAGGAGTGCAGATGGGAGGCGAGGACGCCGCCGGGGTGCACGACATCCGCGCTCACCATGTCGACCGGTCCGCCCGGCCGCGCCACCGCCGTGGCCCGCACGCTCACCGGGTCCGTGCCGAGCAGCGCCCGCGCCGCGTCGAAGAAGTGCACACCGTGCTCGACAAAGATGCCACCGGAGTGCGCCGGGTCCCAGAACCAGTGGTCGGGGTCGAGGTCCTCGTCGGCGGCGTCGTTCTCGAACAGGAACCGGCGGACGGGCGCGAGCAGCTCCCGCTCGGTGAGCCGCTGGACCGCCCGCAGCAGCGGGTTGTAGCGCAGCACATGATCCACGACCAGGACGCGGCCTGCGCGGCGCGCCTCGTCGGCGACCGATGCCGCGTCCTCCGTCGTGGTGGCGAGGGGCTTCTCGCAGAAGACATGGCGCCCCGCACGCAGCGCCTGGGTGGCCATCGCGGCATGGGTGGCGGGCGGCGTGGCGATCAACACCGCCGCCACGTCGTCCCGTTCGAGCAGCTCGTCGAGGGAGCCGAGCGCCGCCACGCCGTGCCGCGCGGCGAGCCGCGAAGCCCGCTCGCGCGACGGGTCGGCGACCGCCACCAGGCGCAGGCCCGGCAGCCCGGCGACGGCGTCCAGGACGAACTCGGCGAAACCGCCGCAGCCGACCAGGCCGATGCCCAGGGCAGGGGGTGTCATGCGGTGCGCTCCAGGAGGGCCACGCCGATGTGCGCGTCGGCCATGCCGTAGAAGACGTACAGCTCGCCGTCGATCTCCTCGATCGCCGTCGGGAACACGACGTTCGGGACGGTGCCGGACAGCTCCTCCTCGGTCTCGGGCGCCATCAGCGGCTGGTCGGAGCGGGCAAGGATCTTCGACGGGTCGACCGGGTCGAGGATCATCGCTCCGGCCGCGTACGACACCTTCTGGTTCTGCGCCCACGGGTCCTCGATGGTGCCGGAGACACCGTGGTGGATGAGCAGCCACCCCTCGGGCACGCGGATCGGGGCCGGGCCGCCGCCGATCTTCAGCGACTCCCACTCGTACTCGGACAGCGCGACGAGGGTGTGCTGACGCGGGCGGACGAGGGCGCGGATGTCGGCCTCGACCTCCTTGACCGGCACGTACGAGATCCAGATGCCGGGCCGCTCGTCGGTGACACCGGCGGGCAGGTGCACGCCCTCCCCCTCGCGGAACCATCCGAGGTCCCACATCGGGCGGTGCAGCATCGCGTACGACAGCTCGCCGTCGGGGGCCGGGACCGGCTCGGGGAAGTGGACGACGTCCTTGTTCGGGAAGAGGTTGAGGTCGGTGTCGAGGTCGGCCTGGTACGCGAACTGGATCGGGCCGAGACGCGTCCAGTCGGTGAGGTTCTCGGAGACGGCGAGCGCGGGCTTCGGGCCGAGCGGGCCGTAGGCGACGTACGACATGACGTGCTTGCCGAGCGAGGGGACCCACGTGATGCGGGGGTCCTCGACGCCCGCGTTGTTCTTGCCGCGCTCCCAGCCCTCGTCGGGGGCGAGGACGACGCCGCGGCGCTCGACACCGTTCGGCACGCCCTGCGCGTCGAAAGTGACCTCGGCGAGGCCGACGCGGGAGACATTGCCCTCGGAGACGAGGCGGGGGAGGAGGTGCAGCGTGCCGTCGGGGGTGCGTCCCGCGGCCGGGTTGAGGACGCCCTCGACCTCGTTCGCCTCACCGGCGAGGGGCGACATGACCACACCCTTGCGGACCATGCGGTAGGGGATCGTGGTGGCAGTGTCGTCGGTGGTGTTGCTCATGTGCGGATTCAGCCCTTGGTAGCGGAGTCGATGTCGGTGGAGGTGAAGTGGCGCTGGAACACGAGGAACAGGACCACCGCGGGGACGGCCAGCACACACGCGCCGGCCAGCAGGGCGCCCGCCGGGTTGGCGACCGTGCCCTGAAGATTGGAGAGGAAGCTCGCGAGGGAGACCGCGAGGGGCTGCATGTCGGCGTTCTTGGTGACGAGGAACGGCCACAGGAACTCGTTCCACGGCCCGATGAACGTCAGGAGCAGCGCGGTCAGGATGGCCGGCTTGGCCATCGGCAGCGCGATCCTCCACAGGATCCGCAGCTCGCTCGCGCCGTCGATGCGCGCCGCCTCGAAGAGGGACTGCGGCATCTGCGAGAAGAATTGGCGGAAGAGGAAGACGGCCGTGGAGTTGATCGCGAACGGCAGGATCATGCCGAAGTAGTTGTCGCCGAGCCCGTAGTCACGGACCACGAGAACGTACAGCGGCAGAGTCAGGAGCTGGAACGGGATCATCTGCACGAGCAGCAGCGCCCCGAACACGGCGCCCTTGCCGCGGAACTTCAGCACCGCGAGCGCGTACCCGGCGAGCACACCGAAGACGAGCGTGCAGATGAGGACGCCGATCGTCATGATCCCGGAGTTCAGCAGCGAACGGCCCAGCGAGATCGTGCTGTTGATCGCCGCGTAGTTGGCGCCGGTCAGGCCGGAGGGGACGGCCGCCGACAGATCGCCGGCCGTGACCTTCCGCAGCGAGCCGACGACCATGTAGTAGAAGGGGAACAGGAAGACGACCGCGCCGAGCGACAGCAGTACGTAGCGCAGGGCCTTGCCGCCGAAGCCGAAGCGGCGGGGCGCCGACGGGGTGGTGGCACTCATGTCAGTTGCCCCTCTCGGTGAGCTTGCGGGCGGCGAGCGAGACGACCATGACGAAGGCGATGAGGACGACGCCGAGCGCGGCCGCGACATCGGGGTGCCCCTGCTCGATGCCCTTCTGGTACATGAGCAGCACCGGCGACGTGGACGCGTGGTCCGGGCCGCCGCCACCGGTCAGCAGGTAGGGCTCGCTGAACATGTTGGCGCCGGTGATGATCGCGTAGATGACGACCAGCGTCGTCGCGGGACGCACACCCGGCACGGTCACCGAGAAGAACTGCCGCACCTTGCCGGCGCCGTCCATCGCGGACGCCTCGTACAGCTCCTTGCCGACGTTCTGGAGTGCGGCGAGGTACAGCATCACGAAGAAGCCGAGCTGCTTCCAGGTCACGAAGACGGCGATCATCGGCATCGCGAGATGCGAGTTGACCAGCCACGACGGGTCCGGCGCGTGCGAGCCGAGCAGATGGTTGACGAAGCCGTCCTGGCCGAAGAGGAACTGCCACACCGCGACGAGCGCGACGCTCGCGGTCACGTACGGGAGGTAGAACGCGGCGCGGAAGAACGCCCGCCCCCGCATCTTCGCGTTCAGCGCGGCGGCCAGGACCAGCGAGAGGCCCACGGTCAGCGGCACGTTGATGACCAGGAAGATCAGGATGTTGAGGAACGCCCGGCCGACCACCGGGTCGGTGAACACGTCCTTGTAGTTGGACAGTCCCACCCACGGCGCGTCCACGTCCGTGCCGGGAGCCGTGAAGTAGAAGCGGTGGAACGACATCCACACCGTGTAGACCAGCGGGATCGCGAAGACGACGAGCAGGAACAGCACGTACGGGGACACGAACAGGGCGCCGACGCGGGAACGGAAGCGGTTCCTGCGCGCGGGCGGCCGCTCCGTGGAGGAGGCCGCGGCGGGGCGCGACTGGAGAGTCAGGCTCATGACTGGTCTCCGTACTCGTTCAGCAGGTCGGTGATCTCGGACGAGGCGTTGCGCAGGCCCGTACGCGTGGACTCGCGGCCGAAGACGACCGACTTCGTCCACTCGTCACGGAAGGCCTGCCAGATGTCGACCGAACCCGGCACGTTCGGCACCTCGACGACGCGCTCCGCCTGGTCGGCGAAGGCCCTGTACGTGGGGTGCTCGGCGAAGTAGCCGGCGTAGCGCTTCGTCAGGTCCTCGCGCATCGGCATCTGCCCGGTCGTCTCCAGGAACCGGCCGTCCTGCGCGCTGGACGTCGCGAACTTCAGCAGGTCCCAGGCCGTCGCCCGGTTCTTGCACGCGCTGAACATCGCCACCGACTTCTCGTCGCTGAACGAGTGCTTGCCGCTGCCTCCCTCGGAGGTGGGGACCGGCGCGACGCCGATGTCCACGGCGTTCTTGTACGCGGAGACGGCCCACGGCCCGACGGTGGCCATCGCGGCCTTCCCGTCGTTGAGGGCGTCGCCCGGATACGCCTCCTGCGGCGCCAGCTTCTCGGCGTACAACTCCCGCCAGAAGGCCGCCACTTGGCGCCCGGCCGCGGAGTCGAACTGCGGCTTGCCGTCCTCGATCAGCTGCTTGCCGCCGCTCTGCGCGGCGAACGCGGGATAGAAGTCGTACCAGGGCTGGAAGAAGTCACTCGACGGCGAGGGCCAGATCGCCGCCTTCGCGGCGCCGCTGTGCACCAGCGTGCGGGAGGTCTTCAGGAACTCCTTGTACGTGGCGAGCTTCGGGTGCTCCGGATCGAGGCCGGCCTTCTTGAACAGCTTCTTGTTGTAGAGAATCATCACCGGGTTGCTCTTCCAGGGCAGCTGGTAGAACTTCCCGTCCGGCGACCTGTACTGGTCGGCGAGGCCGCCGCTGCGCCCGGTGACGTACGACGTGCCGCCCGGGAAGTCGTCCAGTGGCACGAGCCCGTTCTGCTTCTGGAAGGTCGGCACCGCCGCCGGCGAGGTGTTGAAGGCCAGACACGCCGTCGTGCCCGCGATGATCGAGGCGCTGATCGCCTCCTCGGACGTCTTGCCCGCAGGGATCTGCTGGGCGGTGACGTGCTGATCGGGATGGCGTTTGTTCCACGCGGCCACCATCTGCTCGCCCCACTGCACCTCTTGGGCGTTGTTGGACAGCCAGACCGTGATCGGTCCACGCGCGTCGGCGGCGACGTTCGCGTCGGGGGCGGCCCGGCCGCAGGCTGTCGCCGTCCCCGCGAGAGCGAGCACGAGCAGCGAGGACGCCGTTCTCCTCAGCATGATGATCTCCGAACTGTTCACGCGCGGCCTCGTCGCCGTGCGCAATTCCCGGTCCGCGCACGGCGCGGCCGAAGTCTGTTGCTCTATCGCTTTGTCGCTGCGTCGTGCGGACTCAGTCGCGCGGGGCGGGACCGATCGACGCACGGGGAATGAACTCGGCGGGCGGCAGCGCCACATGCGCCGCGCGCTCGTCCCCGGCGAGCACCGCGTCCAGGGCGCGGGCCGCGGCCTCGCCCCAACCGCGGGCGTCCGCGCGGGCGGAGGAGAGCGGCGGATAGCTGTAGCGGGTCAGGGGCGCGTCGTCGTAGCCGACGACCGAGAGCCGCTCGGGCACCGGGACACCCAGCTCCTGGGCGACCGAGAGCCCGGCCATCGCGGCCAGGTCGTTGCCGTAGACGATCGCGGTCGGCGGGGTGTCGAGCGCGAGCAGCTCACGGGTGGCCCGCGCACCGCCCTCGGCGCTGAACCCGCCGGGCAGCACCGGGCCCTCGGGCAGGCCCAGGTCGCGCAGCGCCTGCTCCCAGGCGAGGCGGCGCCGGTGTGCGTGCCGGAACTCGCGGGGCCCCTCGACGTGCGCGATCCGCCGGTGACCGAGATCGGCGAGGCGCCGGACCGCGGCGGAGTAGGCGGGCTCGTCGTCCAGGCTGACTGTGGGCAGGCCGCCGCCCCACTCGGGCTGGCCCACCACCACGGCGGGCAGGCCGAGCCGGCGCATCAGCGGGGGGCGCGGGTCGTCGTGCCGGAGGTCCGTGAGGAGTACGCCGTCGACCTGGCGCTCGGCCGCGAGCCGCTCGTACACCCCCTGCTCCTTCTCCGGCGTGGTCACGTGCACCATCAGGCCGTCGCCGCGCTGCCCGATGACGGCCTCGACGCCCGCGATGAACGCCGGAAAGAAGAGGTCCGCCCCGATCTGCTCCGGTTCGCGGGTCAGGACGAGACCGAACGCCCCGGCCTTGCCGAGCGAGAGCGCGCGGGCCTGGCGGCTCGGCGTCCACCCGAGGTCGGCGGCCGCCGCGAGCACGCGGGCCTTGGTGTCCTCCGCGATGCCGGGGCGGTCGTTGAGGGCGAAGGAGACCGTGGCGCGGGAGACCCCGGCGTGGCGTGCGACGTCCGCGATGGTGGGCTTGCGGGCCATGCGTACGCAACTCCTCGAGGGCGGCCTCTGGATGGGCGTTCAAACCGGTTTGAACGGCCGAACGGCGTTGACTAAACCGGTTTGAACGTGGAGGCGTCAAGAGGTTGGCCGATGTGATCTGCGTCGCTCAGAGGTGTGGTGGCGAGTGTGGTGGCGATGGTGGTGTCTTGGTGTCGTTCAACGACCGCCGTGCGAGCGGCGGTTGAGCACGGCGACCGTCGCCAGGAGCGCGAAGAGGGCCACGGCGAACCAGGTCATCGCCGAGGTCGCCGTGAGCGAGAGCGTGGCGACGCCGAGGGCGACGGCCGGACCGCTCAGCCCCAGATAGGCGACCAGGAACAGGCCCGCGAGCGCCTCGCCGCGCCGGGCGGAAGCCGCCATCGCGACCACGGCCCCGACCGCCGCCTTGAACAGCAGCCCCGCCCCGACGCCCGCGACCGCACCACCCACCAGGAACGTGGCGAGGTCGGCGGTGTGCATCCCGACGACGAGCGTGAGGAAGCCCGCGCCCTCCGCGAGCAGCCCCAGCGTCGACTTCGTCCGCGGCGCGAGGCGGTTGGTGAGGATCTGGGCGAGGGCCGCGCCCCCGAACACCAGGAACGAGATCGCCCCGGCCAGCAGGTGCGACGGGTGGTGCAGAGTGTTCGCGACGAACCCGGCGGCGATCGACGAGAACAGGCCGAACACCGCGAAGGACGCGAACGCGCCGGCCGCCGCGGCCACATACCCGGCCCGGTCGCCATGGTCGGCGCTCACCCGCTGCGGCCGGTAGCGCGGCCTGACCGGCAGCTCGCGCACGGTCTCCGGGACGCAGGACAGGGCCGCTGTCACAACCGCGAGAAGGACGGCGAACACCAGATACGGCAGCCGCAGCGGAGCCGTCACGTACTGCGCGAGGAAACCGGAGACCAGCGGGCCGAGGCCCAGTCCGCCGATGTTGGCGGCCGTCGACACCGTCTCGAAGCGCCCCGGGGATGCGTCAGGACGGTGCGCGCCGTGCAGTTCGGCCAGGTGGGCGGTGGCCGTCGCGCTGAGCATGCCGATACCGAGACCGCACACGAACCGGCCGACGAGCAGCACCGGAAGCTCCGGACTCGACAGGAACAGCAGGGCGGCGACGAACTCCAGGCCGAGCGCCGGCAGCAGGATCTTCTTGCGCCCCACCCAGTCCGACACGTGCCCGGCCAGCATCAGGCTGACCACGACACCCACCGCGTACACCGCGAAGACGATGGTGACCATGAAGGTCGAGAAGCCGTCCCGCTCCTCGTAGAGCGGGTACAGCGGGGTGGGCACCGTCGAGAACGCCATCGACGTGAGGAAGGCGAGCGCGACGATCCAGAAGCCGATGCCGTGTCGGCGTGAACCGGCGGCGGGGCGTGCGGTGGGGGAGTGGGACGGGGTGCGGGCGCGCGTCGGCGTGGCCATGGGGCAGGAGTCCGTTCGGCTCGGGGAGGTGCGGGTGGGCTGGTGCGGGTGGGTGCGTTCCACTCTCCGCGCGCGCAGCCATCACGTCCAACGAATCTTCGCGCTGGTGACGATCGCGAAGGCAGATGGTTGCTGCGATAGTCGACGAGTGGAACTACGTCATCTCGAGTACTTCGTGGCCGTCGCGGAGGAGCAGAACTTCACGCGCGCGGCGGCCCGTCTGCACATCGTCCAGTCCGCGGTCTCCGCCGCCGTCAAAACGCTGGAGCGGGAGCTGGACGCGCGGCTGCTGGACCGCAATTCCAAGCGGGTGCTGCTGACCGACGAGGGGCGGGCGCTGCTGCCGCGCGCCCGGACCGTCCTGGAGGCCGCGCGCGACGCGGCGGACGCCGTGGCCGAGGTGCGGGGCGCGCTGCACGGCACCCTGCGCCTGGGCACCCTCACATCGATCCGGCTGATCGATCTGCCGGGTCTGCTGGGCGAGTTCCACCGACGTCATCCGGGCATCCAGGTGCAGATCACCGTCGCGCCGACCGGGTCCCAGGGACATCTCACGGCGCTCGCGGAACGCCGTCTCGACCTTGCCCTCGTGTCCCTGCCGGGGGCAAGTCCCGCCGAGGTCGAGCTGACGCCGCTGGCCGGCTCGACCCTCGACCTCGTGGTGCCGGCCGACCATCCGCTCGCCGGGCGGGACGGCGTGGCGATCCGCGAACTGGCCGGGCTGCGGTTCATCGACTGTCCCGTCGGCTACGGCAACCGCTCCGTCGCCGACCGCGCCTTCGCCACGGCGGGCGTCCCGCGCCACGTCACCATCGAGATCACGGACCTCGCCACCAGCGCCGACTACGTCAGGGCGGGCCTGGGCGTCGCCCTGGTGCCGCGCTTCCTCGCCGACACCGCGCACGGCCTGGCCGTCCTGCCGGTGACGGACGCGGACCTGGGCTGGTCGCTCTACCTCGCGACCCCGGCGGACCGCCCGCCGAGCGCGGCGGCCCGCGCGCTCACGCAACTGCTGCGGGATTCGGCCGACACCACCGCATGACGGCGCAAACGAATACTTGAGACGCCTCTGGCATGTGCCATACGTTTGGATGCGCCGAAGAGGGTTACCCTCTTCAACGCCCCTGGTCCCCGGGCAACTTGGTAGAAGACGCCACAGTCGCATCGCCGACAACGCGACTGTGGTTCTCCGTCCGAGGTGTGCCTGCTGGGGCTTCCTCCCGCGGTCCCGCGGCGCCACCGGACGGAACAGACGAGGAAGCGCGCGAAGGGGAGCCGTGCTTTCTCGTGTGTGGCCCCCGCCGATGTTCGGAAGCGATTTCCGGCGGGGGTCGCTGCTGCCCTTCCCGAGCGGTCGGGCGGGTGTCAGTGGCCGACCGTGAGGCCGGGCGGAAGTCGGTGGCCGACCTGTGAGGCCGGGTGAATGGTCAGTGGCCGAACGCCTCCTGCAGCCACCAAGAGCCCTCGTCCCGCGTCGTCTTGGCGTCGATCACCATCGGCCGGTCCGGGGCGGTGAGCCACTCGGCGAGCGGATCCAGGTCCTTCGGCCCCGTCACCGTGAGGGCCGCGCAGCCGTGGCCGCGGGCGAGCGCCGCGATGTCGGTGTCGGGGAAGGTGACCGTGGACAGGTCCGCCGCCTCGCCGGGGTGGCCGAAGTGGTGGACCTCGGCCCCGTACATGGCGTCGTTGTAGACCACCACCAGGAGCGGCAGGCCGAGGCGCACGGCCGTCTCCAACTCCGAGACGCCCATGAGGAATCCGCCGTCGCCGCAGGCCGCCACCGGGAGCCGATCCGGCCGGGCCAGCGCCGCGCCGATCGCCGTCGACAGGCCGAGGCCGATCGACTGGAATGCCTGCGTGAAGCACAGCCCGTACTGGTCGGGCACGTCGAGGTACATGCTCGGGTAGCCCATGAAGTTTCCCGAGTCGACGGCGACCGTGCGCTCGGCCGGGAGCATGCCGTTGAGCGCGAGGGTGAGCGCCCGAGGGTCGATGCGGCCGTCGCCCGTGCCGTCCTCGAACGGGACGTGGGGCCAACGGCCCTCGGTGGCAATCCGCTTGGCGACGTCCGGCGTGCGGTAGCCGCCCGCCGCGGGACCGTCCGCGAGGAGCGCGGCGACCTCGTGCGCGGTCTCCGTGACGCCGCCCCACAGTCCCAGGTCGATGTCGCGGGTGCGGCCGAGGGCGTCGCGGTCGACGTCCACCTGGACCACCTTCGCGGATTCCGAGATGAGGCGCCCGTGCCGCATGGTCCACATGTTCAGGGCGCAGCCCCAGCCCACGATCAGATCGGCGCCCGAGATGAGTTCCGCGGCCAGCGGCGTGGAGAAACCGCCCGCCACGTCCAGGCACCACTCCTCGCCCGGCCGCCCGTTGAACAGCCCGCGCGCCACCGCGGACGTGGCGAGCAGCGCGCCCGTCCGCGAGGCGAGCGCAGCGATCGCCTCCCCCGCCTCGCCGGAACGGGCACCGCGGCCCGCCACGAACACCGGCCGTTCGGCGCGGCGCAGCAGCTCGGCGAAGCCCTCGGCGTCGGCCGCGGCCGGGCGCGGCAGGCCGGGGGCCGGGCGGCGCCGAGGGGCCACCGCGTCCTCGGGCAGCGCCTCGTCCTGTACGTCGATGGGGACGTTGAGGACCACCGTGCGGCGCTCCTCGGCGCACAGTCGGAACGCGCGGGTGACGTCGTCCAGCGCCGTGCGCGCGGAGCGGACCCGCGCCGACACCGCCCCGACGCCCTCGGCGATCGCCGGCTGATCGACGTGGAAGTTCGAGGTCCGCTCGGTCGCCTCCGCCGTCACGACCAGCAGCGGAGTACGGCTCTTCGCGGCCTCGGCCACCCCGGTGAGGGAGTTGGTGTAGCCGCAGCCCTGGTGCACGGAGAGGACGGTGACCTCGCCACTGGTGCGGGCGTGCGCGTCCGCCATGACGGCTGCGCCACCCTCGTGCCGCGCCGCGACGAAGCGCGCGCCCGCGGCCACGAGCGCGCCCGTCACATGAAAGTTGCCGCTGCCCACCACGCCGAACGCGGTGCGCACACCCAGCCGGTGGAGCTCGCGGCCGATGGCTTCCCGTACGAGCATGCTCACTTGCCTTCCGCGGCGGGAGTCAGCGCCAGGACGCGCGCGGGGCTGCCGGAACCGCCGACGATGCGCAGCGGCGCGACCACGAGTACCGCACCGACCGGCGGAAGCTCCCCGACGCCCCGCAGCTGCGTCACGCCGTACTTTCCGTTGCCGAGCATGAAGTGGTGGACGGGGAAGGGCGGTTCGAAGCGGAACGCCTGACCCGCGTCCGTGCCGACGGTCTCCACGCCGATCCCCACGATGCCGGTCTCCTCGGCCAGGTAGCGGGCGCACTCCGGGGTGAGGCCCGGCGTGTGCGGGCCGTTGTCGTCGGCGTTGAGAAAGGCCGCCTGGTCGTCGGAGCGGGCGTCCCAACCGGTGCGGTACACCAGCCAGCCGCCCTCGGGCAGCGCGCCGTGCTCACGCTCCCACGCCTTCAACTCGTCGAGGCCGAGCAGGTAGTCGGGGTCCTTGGCACACTCGGCCGACTTGTCCACGACCGCGGCGGGGCCCACGAGTCGCGTCGCCGGCACACTGCCCACGTCCTCCAGGTCACGCCCGGACGACCAGTGCACCGGAGCGTCGAAGTGGGTGCCCACGTGCTCGCCGGTGTGGATGTGGTTCTGGAAGGAGATCTCACCGGGATCGTCCCAGTCGTTGAGCCGCTCCAGCTCGAAGTGGGGTATCGGGTGCATCGGTTCGGGCAGCGGCAGGATCGGCGTCCCGGAGGAGAGGGGCGCCGTGAGGTCGACGACACGGACGGAGCCGGTGGCGAGCGCGGCCGCCAGATCGAGCGTCGACGCGTTCCCCGCGCCGGGTGTGTTCGGTGCTGAAGTCATGGTCATCATCATCGACGCTTGTGCCGCCCGAGCCAATGGCCGGGCGCGGTCACCAACGGGGCAGCCCCGGCCGGAAGTCCGGCTGGACACGGCGCATGTAGCCGGAGTCGTCGCGGTCCCGGATGCCGGACTCCAGATAGACGCGGTGCATCCGTTCCAGCGCGTCACGGTCGAGGGTGACACCGAGCCCGGGCCCTGTGGGCACGCGAACCGCCCCGTTCTCCAGCTTCAGAACGCCCGGCTCCACGATGTCGCTGTCGGCGTTCCAGGGGTAATGGGTGTCGCAGGAGTGGTCCAGGCGAGGCAGTGAAGCGGCGACGTGCGTCATCGCGGCGAGGCTGATACCCAGGTGGGAATTGGAGTGCATGGAAAGGCCGAGCCCGAACGCCTCGCAAACGGCGGCGAGTTCACGGGTGCGGCGCAGTCCGCCCCAGTAGTGGTGGTCGGTGAGCAGGACCTGGACGGCGTCCTCCCGCACGGCCGGGCGCAGATGCTCCCAGGCGATCACACACATGTTGGTCGCCAGCGGCATGGGGGACCTGCGGGCCACCTCGGCCATGCCCGCGATGGTCCCGGTCGGATCCTCCAGGTACTCCAGGGTGCCGGCCAGGCGCCGGGCCACGTATGCCGAAGTCTCCACTGTCCAGGCCGTGTTCGGGTCCAGGCGCAGCGGCGCGTCCGGGAAGGCGTCGCGCAGCGCCTCGACGGCGGCGATCTCCTCGTCGGGCGCGAAGACGCCGCCCTTGAGCTTGAAGGACTCGAACCCGTACAGCTCCCGCATGCGCCGCGCCTGAGCGACGATGCCGTCCGGAGTGAGCGCCTCCCCCCACTCGTCCGCGATCGCCGCTCGTCCGTCGAGGGCGGGGTGCTGGGCCCATTTGTAGAAGAGATATCCGGCGAACGGCACGCTGTCGCGCACCGCGCCGCCCAGGAGGTCGCTGACCGGGCGGCCGGTGAGCTTGCCCTGTGCGTCGAGGCAGGCCACCTCGATCGCCGAGGTGGTCCAGCCGCGCTCGTGCGCGCTCGGTACGTCGGCGCTCAGCGCGTCGTCGACGGCAGAGCACAGGGCCGTGGTGTCGAAGACGTCCCGGCCCGGCAGCATCTTCGCGGCCCGCTCCAGGCGGGCGAGCCGCGCGCTGCCGCCGGGTGATTCGCCCAACCCGACGGTGCCGTCCTCCAGGACGAGTTGGAGGACGCAGCGCAGCGCGAGGGGCTCGTGCACCCCGTCGGCGTTGAGCAGGGGAGGGTCCGCGAAGGCGATGGGCGTCACGATGAGTTCACGGATGCGGGTGCTGGCGTCCGGGGGAGCGGTGGGCGACTTCATGTCTCGGGCCCTTCTGTCTGGCGGCTGTCCGGTGGCTGTCAGTGGCTGTCCGGTGGTCTGTTCGCGGGAGCGACGGGCATTCAGATCAGAGCACATGATTCGTATCCGTGAACAGTCTGACCGATCCCCACGGGCCTGACGGGCGGCCCGACGGGCGGCCTGACAAGGCCTTTCACATGCGTGAATCACTGATGCTGTGTGATCCATTGACGCTGTGCCGGTCGGTCCGTAGATTGCCCACGATCTTGATCAGTATTCAGAAACGCGAACCAACGTCCCCACGAGGCACCAGACTTGGGAGCCCGCATGGCCGCGCAACCGTTCAAGTGGAAGACCCGGGCCGAAAGGGCCGCGGCGGCGGCCGAACGCACCGCTGAGGAGCGTGCGATCCGGAAGTTCCTGACCAGAATGCTGCCCGTGCTCGTCCTGATGCTGGTGATCAACCAGATGGACCGGACGAACGTGGGCTTCGTCCAGGACGACCTCCGTGCGGACGTCGGCGTCAGCGCCACCGCGTACGGACTGGGCGCCGGCCTCTTCTTCATCGGCTACGCCCTGTTCGAGGTGCCCAGCAACATGCTCCTCGAGCGGCTCGGCGCACGTGTCTGGCTCACCCGGATCATGATCACGTGGGGCGCCGTGATCCTCGGCATGTGCTTCATCCACGACGTGTGGGCCTTCTACGGGCTGCGCTTCCTGCTCGGCGTCGCCGAGGCGGGGTTCTTCCCCGGCGTCATGCTGTACTTCACCCAGTGGCTGCCGAACTCCCACCGGGGCAAGGCCAGCGCGATCTTCCTGGGCGGTTCGGCCACCGCGTACATCGTGACCGGGCCGATCACCGGAGCCCTCCTGGAGATGCACGGCGTCGGCGGCATCGCCGGATGGCGCTGGATGTTCGCGCTCGAAGGCGGCTTCTCGATCGTCTTCGGCATCTTCGCCGGATTCTTCCTCGTCTCTCGCATCCGTGACGCCCGCTGGCTGACCGACGAGGAGAAGGAGGCGCTGAGTTCGGCGGTCGAGAGCGACCGGCAGGAGCGCACCCGGGCCCCCGGCACCAGCGGCATCAAGCTCCTCTTCCAGGGGCAGGTCGCCGCGCTGACCTGCGTGTTCTTCGCCATGGCGCTCACCGGCTACGCCATCACCTTCTGGCTGCCGAGCCTCGTGGAAGAGATCGGCGGACTGTCGCCCTTCCAGGTCGGACTGCTCTCCGCGATCCCGTGGATCTGCGCCGTCGTCGCGATGTACACCACCAACCACTTCACCGACCGACTCCCCGACCGGCGCCCCTACTTGGCCGCGGCGCTGGTCCTGTCGGCGCTCGGCACCTTCCTGGCGACCCTCGGATCGCCCTGGTTCGGGCTGGTCGCGATCACGCTGGCCGCGGTCGGTGGCAAGGTGGCCGCGGGTGTGTTCTGGCCGATGGCCCAGCACGGCCTGGACGTGAAGATCGCCGCTCCGGGCCTGGCCCTCGTCAACTCGCTGGGCAATCTGGGCGGCTTCGTCTCACCGACCCTCTTCGGCTACCTCAAGGACACCACGGGCAGCACCAACGGCGGTCTCTACACCCTCTCCGCGGCCTCCCTCCTCGCCCTCATAGGCGTGGCCCTCATCCGCAACCACGGCCGCGGCCCCTCCGACCCGGTCCCCGCCAACGCCCCGAAGGACCGACTCACCGCGGGAGAAGCATGAGCCCGCACGGCGCGCCCACGCGAGCGCGCCGTGACGGTGGGGACAGGGAGAGTGCTAGCCCATGCTCTTCGAGCCGTCCAGGGACTCGCGGATGATGTCCGCGTGTCCCGCGTGCTGCGCGGTCTCGGCGACGATGTGCATCAGGACCCTGCGCACGGACCACTCCGCGCCCGGCTCGTTCCAAGGGGCCTTCGGCAGCGGCCACTTGTGGTCCAGGTCGGGCACGGTCGCCACCAGCTCGTCGGTCGCGGCCGCGGCCTTCTCGTAGTCGGCCAGCACGCCGGCCAGCGTCTCGTCGGGCAGCAGCCGGAAGCTGTCCGCCCGGGCCGCGAAGTCCTCCTCGGTCATCGCCGTGAAGTCCGGCATGGCGGCCGGGCCTTCGAGGATGAAGCTCACCCAGCCGCGCTCCACCCCGGTGACGTGCTTGATCAGACCGCCGAGACACAACTCGCTCGCCGTGGTCCGCTGCCGGGCCTGGTCGTCCGTCAGATCCCGCGTGGTGAAGGCCAGGAAGTGCCGCTGCTTGGCCAACGACTCAAAGATGTCGGCCCGTTCGCCAGTGACGGTGACGGTGGGGGCCTGGGGGGTCGGCTCGCTGGTGGTCATGGTGTTCGCCTCTCGCGTGGAATGCCCGCTTGGTGTTCGGTTCCGTCACGGTAGCCAGCAAGTAGGTCGGATCGTGTCCTAGTTCGTTTGTTGGGGTCGTTTCCTGTTCCGCTTGATTCATCCGTCCATGGCCGTCCGGCACGCCAGGTGCAGGGCCAGGCGCTCGTCCGGATCCGCCAGGTCCACGCTCAGGAGCTGCTGTACGCGGGCGATGCGCGCTGCGACCGTGTTGCGGTGCACGCCGAGGATCGCCGCGGTCTCGGCGGTGGAGGACTCCGCGTCGAGATACGCGGTGAGGGTGCGCACCAGGTCGCCGGGCTCGCCGGACAGCGGTTCCAGCAGGGAGCGGGCCGCGGGCTGGAAGGTGTCCGTGCGGGTCCAGGCGAGGAGGAGCTGGGCGAGGCCGAGGCGGTCGACGTGGAAGAAGCGGCCGCTCGCCTCCCGGCCCTGCGCCAGACGCGCCGCGTCGGCTGCCTCGCCCAGGCTGCGGGCGATGCCGGTGGGACCCGGATGGGCACGTCCCACCCCCACGTACGCGTGCAGCACCTCAGGCAGGCGGCGCTGCACGCGGCGCACGGCGGCGGCGTGCCGCTCGATGTCGCTGGTCGACGGTTCCTGGTCGGTGCTGGTCCAGGCGGACCAGCCGTCGCCCTGCTCGACGACCTGGGCGCCGAGCCGCTCCGCCGCGAACGCGTCGGTGACCTCGGCGCGCAGGCCCGCCACGTCCACGTCGGGTCCGGTGCCGATGCGGATGCCGGTGTGCCAGCCGTCGAGGCGCCAGCCGAACTCGACCGCGTGCCGGCGCACCGCGTCCGGGATCTCGCCGCCCGCCGGGCGGAGCAGCTCGCCGAGCAGGGAGGTGCGGTGGCGGGCGCTGCGTTCCAGGTCGAGGCGGCGCAGCGCGAGCCGTTCCCGTACGGCGCCGGACGCCACCTCCAGGGCGGCCGCCACCGCGTCGGCCTCGGGGGCGAGCCGGGCGGGCAGGCGCACGGCGAGGCGGGGCGGGACGCGTTCGGTGCCGACGGGGTGGGTGAGGAGACGGGCGCCGCTGGGGAGGTCGAGGGGGCGGGGGAGCGGCGGACCCGTCAACTGCCGCGCCACCGTTTCCTGTTCGGCGGGTGCCACGGTCGCCGGGTCGCCCGCCAGGTGCCGGGCGTCCGCGGTGAGCAGGGCGACCGGGCGGTGCAGCAGCGCGCCCAGATCGGTGAGGAGCGCGTCCACGGTCTCGTCCGCTCGGGCACACACCTGCGCGGTGCGCAGGGTCGACTCGGCGCGCAGCAGCCCCGGTTCGGCGGTCATCCGCTCCAGGGCGAGGTACGCGGCCAGTGGGTCGGGGGAGCCGAGGACGGGGAGTCGCAGCCGCTCGGCGAGCAGCGTCGACGACATGCGGAGCGCCGTCACTCCTGGGACCAGCAGCGCCGCGACACCTGCGCTGTGTGCACGGCGCAGCAGCGCGTCGAGCCGCCAGTCGCCGCGGTCGGCGCCGCCGAGCAGCACGAGGAGCCGATCGACGGGCTCCTCGGGCAGCGGGTGTGCCAAGTCCTGTGCGGCTACGGGGTGTTGGACAGTGCGGGAGTCCTCGGGGCCCGCGAGGAGGGTGACGTCGTGCCACGTGGGGTGGGCGAGCATCGCGGAAAGGGAGACACCGCCGGAGGAACCACTTCTGGCGCCGCTTCGGGCCGTACTGGTCATGTCGTGGCCGCCTCGAATCCGACGACCCCCGCGTCCAGGCCGAACGCCCGGGGCGAGACGTACGGCTCGGTGTCTGGGCGGTGCCAGAACCCGGGTCCGGGCAGGGTCGCCGCGATGACCTCCTGGCCGGGGCGCACCCGGTCGATGGCCACGGGGATTGCCGTGCGGCGGTCCAGGAGACAGATGACGTCGGGGACGGTCGCCGCGAGCTCGCCGTCGCGCAGGGCGAGCAGGATCTCGTTCTCCGTCTCCAGGCGGACGACGGCGCCGGACGCGGCGTCCGTGACCGTGACACTGCCGCGCCCGAAGCCCGGGCCCTCGCTGCGGGCGACCTCCCGGATCCGGCCCGCCGCGAGCACCCTGCAGCCGAGCGCCGTCTCCACGGCGTCCCTGTCCGGGCGGTGCGGAAGCTCCGCGTGCGCGCGGCCCAGGGCCAGGGCCCGGGAGAGGGAGCCGTGGACGCAGGCGTCGCGCACCGCGCTCAGCCGTACCGGGGCCAGCGCGAGTGCGGCCCAGCCGCCCGCCGCCGTGAGGAATCCGCGCACCGTGCGTTCCAGGCCGCGCGCGTCCGTGCGGTCCACGACCAGGATCTGGCCGCCCGGTTCGGCCAGTGCGCACGGGGTGACCGGGAGGCCGCGGACGGCCCAGCTGAGCTGGTCGAGGCGGGGGAGGGCGCGGCCCATCAGGTCGACGTCGACGACGGGGAGGCGGAGGTCGAGTGCGGCGAGCAGCACGGTGAGGGCGTTGGGGCCGCCCGCCTCCACGGCCATCAGGGCGTCGGGGGCGGGGCCGCCAGCCCAGCGGGCGACCGCGCCGACGGCCTCCCGGAACTCCTGGCCGTTCGGGAGCTTCTCGCTCAGTACGTTCACCGCGCCCACGACGCCCACCGGGACGATGACGGGGTCCTGGGAACCGGCCTCCTGCCAGGTGATCGTGCCGGTCCCGCCCAGTGAGTGGCGCAGCATCGAGGCGAAGGCCGCGGCGTCGCCGCCTCCGCCGCAGCCGAGGACGTTGACGCCGGTGACCAGGGCGGGGACGTCTTCGGCGGCGATGGTGTGGGGCACGCCCCTGATTCTCGCAGCGGGCCACTGGGCGTGCGCGGGCAGCGCCGTGGTTACGGTCGCGGGGCTCCGCCCCGGGCCCCGCTGCTCAATCTCCCCCAGCTACCGCTGGGAGGTGCCCCCTGCAGGGGCTTGAAATGGGCACCCGCCGCTGCGGCCAGCCCGGCGATCAGCAGGAGCCCGATCGCGGGAGGATGTCCTCCACCGGACGGAACTCGTACGGAAGGCCGAAGCAGGACGGGCCGAAGACGTTCAGTGCCTCCGGGGTGCGCATGATGGCCGGTGCCGCGATGCCGATCACCGTGACGCGCTGGCCGTAGCGGAGCGCCTCCGTGGTGATGGGCTCGCCCGTGTCCGCCTCCAGGACGCACACCAGGTCCGGGACCACGCAGATCGGCTCGCCGTCACGGAGCGCCGCCAAGTGCTCGTTCTGGAAACGAAGTTCGAGCGCCGAGTCGCCCTCGAACGCCGCGAACGTGGCGCGGCCCCGCGCGAAGCCGCCCTCCGTGCGGCGCTCCACATCGGTCACCTTGCCGCGGAACAGCACCCGCAGGTGGCCGTAGATCGTGCCGCCCACCGCCTCGCCGAGCGCCTCCACCGGGTCCCGGTGTGCCTCGCGCGCCTCACGGACCGCCCGGCCGAGGGACAGCGCGAGGGACAGCGTGCGCGGCACCGCCGTGCGCTTGAGCTGCTCGCCCGTCATCGAGTATTCGGCGATCGCCGCCCCGCCGCCGAGCCCCACCGTGACCCGGCGGGCCAGGTCCTCCAGGCGCTTGGTGTCCTTGCCGGTGTCGAACACGCAGGTCTCGCCGTGTTCGCCGGCCATCGCGAGCGGCGAGGCCGGGATCCCGTAGACGTGGAAGGTCTCCATCTGGAGTTCGGGGAAGGCGCGCCCCATGCCGTCCGCGTCGACGACCGGCAGGCCCGTGCGGGCCGCGACGATCAAGGGAATGAGTGAGTTGCTGCCGCCGCACTCTATGGGCATCGTCGCGTCGGCCTTGCGGCCCGTGAACGTTTCCAGGGCGCGCAGCGCGGCCACCGGCTCGTCGGCGCCGGGCAGCTTCTCGACCATCACGGTCGGCGCGCCCATGTTCGCGACAGGGATGACGAACGCGTCGTCGGCGACCTCGTCGGGGTCGAGGACGGTCACCGGACCGTGCTCGCGCATCGCCTCGCGGACGAGGAGGCGGCCGATGGTCGGGTCGCCGCCGCCTCCGGTGCCGAGGATCGCGGCGCCGCGCGCCAGGTCGTCCAGCTGCTCGAGGCCCAGGGTCCAGCTCATGTGCTCGTGCTCTCCTTACGTGGGTGGGGCCGCGGGGCTCAGTCGACCTGTTGCAGGTCGCCCACGGCCTTGCAGCGGATCCGGGTGGCGTTGCCCGGCAGGTACGGGACGGGGACCTCGTCGAACTCGACGATGCGGACCCCGGACGGGTTCGCGCCCGCGGCGACGGCCCGGTCGACCGCCTCCTGCCGGGCCTCGTCGAGCACGGTCTCGCGGCGCCCCGCGTCGATCGCGTAGACCCGGTCGACCTCGCCGCCGACCTGCGCGATGGCCGCGCCGATCGCGTTCGCGACCGCGAAGTGGTCGGGCCGGTGGACCGTTCCGGAGCCCGGCAAGGTGTCCGGGAGGAGGACCGAACCGCCGCCCACCGCGACCACCGGCAGCGGCTCGGGCGACGTCCGCATCGACTCCACCGCGCGGGCGATGTCGGCGGCGATCGTGTCGAGCGCCTCCTTCACCAGGCGCGCGTCGAGGTGCGCGACGGCCGAGCGGTCGCCGATGTCCGTGAGCCCTGCGGCCACCGCGACATCCGTGGCGGTCAGTGTGGAGCCGCCGAACACCAGGGCCTCGTCCGTGAGCCGGTAGCCGACCGAACGCGGGCCGACCGCGACCCGGCCGCCGTCCTCGACGACCAGTGAACCGCCGCCGATGCCGATGCTGTGCACATCCGGCATACGGAAGTTGGTGCGCACCCCCGCCACGTCCACGGCCGTCCCCGCCTCGCGCGGGAAGCCCTGCGCCAGAACGCCGACGTCGCTGGTGGTGCCGCCGACGTCGACGACCGCGCAGGTGTCGAGACCGGACAGCACCGCGGCGCCGCGCATCGAGTTGGTCGGGCCCGAGGCGAAGGTGGCGACCGGGTAGCGGCGCGCGTACTCCAGGTCCATCAGCGTGCCGTCGTTCTGGCTCAGATACAGCGGCGCGGTGATGCCGAACCCGGCGACCGCACCGGCGAGACCGTCGACGATCCCGGCGGCCAGCTCGCGCAGCGCCGCGTTCACCGCGGTCGCGTTCTCCCGCTCCAGGAGGCCGATGCGGCCGATCTCGTGGGACAGCGAGAGGGCCACGTCCGGGCCCAGCTCGGCGCGCAGGATCTCCGCCGCGCGCACCTCGAACTCGTCGCTGACCGGCGAGAACACCGAGGAGATCGCCACCGACCTGATGCCGTGGGAGGCCATGTCGGCGGCGTGCCGGCGCAGCTCGTCCTCGTCCAGGTCGGCGATCTTCCGCCCGTCGAACTCGTGCCCGCCGTGCGCCAGGTACGGCCGCCCGGCGACGGCCCGCGTCAGGCGCTCCGGCCAGTCCACGAACGGGGGCAGCGCGGACGTCGCGGGCAGGCCGAGGCGGAGCGCCGCCGTCGGGGCGAGGCCGCGGGCCTCGACGAGCGCGTTGAGGAAGTGGGTGGTGCCGATCATCACGGCGCCGACCGCCGCCGGGTCGAAGGCGTGCTGCGCGCGCAGCGCCTCGAGCGCGGACACGATGCCGGACGTGACGTCCTGGCTGGTCGCGGACTTGGTGGTGGCGAGCACCCGCGATCCTTCGAGCAGGACGGCGTCGGTGTTGGTGCCGCCGACATCGATTCCGATACGCACGGAACTCTCTCCTTAGCGGGAGGCGCCGCTGGAGGCGGCGGAGACGTGAGGGGTGGGGGAGTCGGGGGTGTCGCCGCTCGCGACGCCCGGGGTCTCATCGGACACCGGCGCACCGGCTCCCATGTCGCGGGACACACCGACGCCGCGTACGAGGCCGAGCCGGCCCAGCACGATGTAGGCGACGAACGCGAAGACGACCGAGTTGATGCTGGGCAGGCCCCAGTCGACGTATTCGCCGACGCAGAAGGCGAGCACCCACACGGCGAGCGTCGCCGGGACCCAGGTCGGCGCGGTCGCGGGCAGCGTGCCCGAGGCCCGTGAGGCCTCAAGGTCGCCGCGCCACCGCTTGACCACGAAGTACTCGGCGATCATCACGCCCGCGATGGGCGGGAAGGCGACGCCGAGCAGCGTCAGGAAGTCGGCGAACCGGTCGAGGATGCCGGCCGCCGCGAGCAGGCTGCCGATGACACCGAGGAGGACGGTGACGGTGGCGCGGTTGACCTTGCGGCCGAAGACCGACTCGATGAAGTTCACGACCCCGAGACCGGAGCTGTACAGGTTCCAGTCGTTGATCTTCAGCGCGCCCATGATGACGACGAGCGTCCCGACCCAGCCCACCGAGGACACGGCGATCGCGGTCACGTCGGCGGACCGGGTGGCGTGCGCGAGGAGCACTCCGGCGAGCCCGACCACGTACTCACCGAGCGAGATGCCCACCACGGTCTGCTTGACGACGTCGGCGGTGGACCGGTTGAAGCGCGTCATGTCGGGCGTGATGATGGCGCCCGCGATCGCGCCGCCCGCCACGAGCGTCGTGCCCTGGACGAGGGACAGCTGCGGCCCGGGCGGCGCGGAGGCGACGAGGTGCCCGATGTCGAAGCGGGCCAGCTCGTGCACCGTGGACCAGCCGACGAGCAGCAGGAACGCGGGCACGGTCACGTACGCGGCCCAGTTCATGGAGCCGAAGCCCCACAGCACGACGGCCGTCACGCCGAGCCCGAACAGCACCGACCACACGGGCGCGGGGAACACCCCGACGAGCCCGGCGAGCGCGTCGGCCGATATCGCCGACTGGATGCCGAACCAGCCGATGAGGCTCAGCGCGATCGCGAGCCCGATCAGCGAGGACCCGACGCGTCCGAAGCCGGTCCAGCGCGCGAGCACGGACGTCGGAAGGCCCTCTCGTACGCCGATGATCCCGACGAAGATCGAGAGCACCTCGACGATCACCGAGCCGAGGGTGAGCGCCCAGAACGCAGTCCAGAAGTCCATCCCGAAGCCCAGCGTCGCGCCGAGCACGAACTGGCTGAGCCCGGAGATCTGCCCGAATCGCTGCAGGGCTACGGACCACCAGCTGTAACGGGCGGTGGTGGGCACTCTGGTCAGGGCGTGGTCGTCCACCCCGACGGCGCGTGCGGCGGCCATCGAACCTCCAAGCGACTGCGGTTGCCCGCACGCTACGGCGGCCGTCGAAGGGGTGGGATGGGCGCAGTGCCCGGTGGGACGGAGGTGACTGTGCAGAGTGCACGGGGAGCAGGGTCAGGGGCGGCGCCCCGTGCAGCCCACGATGCGGTCCATCAGCGGCGCGTCATCGGGTGTCTCGACCGGCGGCCCCCACAGCTGCGGCAGGGGCGCCGCCGTCACGAAGCCGCTGACGTGGTCGTGGCAGGCGCGCAGGGTCTCCTCGGGCAGGTCGAAGGGCTGTCCTGTGGCCTTGGCGAGGTCCCAGCCGTGCACCACCATCTCGGTGAGCGCGACCTTCCCCCACGTTTCGTTCGCCAGCGTGAACCCCGGCCCGTCCGTCTCGCCCCGCCAGGCCTCCGGGTCGTCCCAGGCATCGCCGAGCGCCCGCACGCTCTTCGCCGTCCTCTCCCGCCAGTCGCCCGGCTCCGCGGACAGGGGCGCTTCCTTGCGGGCGAAGCCGGTGAACGCCCGCGCCGCCTCGTCGACGTGGGTGATGAGCTCGCGCACGGAGTACTCGGAACAGGGGGTGGGCCCGGACAGCTGCTCGTCGCTCACACCGGTCAGTACATCGGTCATCCGGCTACACGCCGGCTTCAGGTCGATCACGGAAAGTCCTCCTCGGGTGGCATGCCGTGGTGATACCGGTGCAGACCGCTCCCGGGCCCCGAACTCATCGGTGCACCGGCCGTGTTGTGTGTGAAGCTGAAGCCATGGATCACACGCATGGCGAACTCCGCGACAGGCTGCAGACCGACCGTCCGCACTCCGCCCGGGTGTGGAACTACCTGCTGGGCGGCAAGGACAACTACCCCGTCGACAGCGAGGTGGGCGAGGCCATCCTCGCCACGTTCCCCGAGTTCGCCACCGTCGCGCGGCTGCAACGGCAGTTCCTCGTGCGCGCGGTGCGGTACCTGGCGGGAGAGGCGGGCATCCGGCAGTTCCTCGACATCGGCACCGGCCTCCCGACCGCCGACAACACGCACGAGGTGGCCCAGCGCATCGCCCCGGACAGCCGGATCGTGTACGTCGACAACGACCCGCTGGTCCTGACCCACGCGCGGGCCCTGCTCACCAGCACCCCCGAGGGTGCCTGCGCCTATCTGGACGCCGATGTGCGGGACCCGGAGCGGATCCTGGCCCAGGCGGCCGAGACCCTGGACTTCGACCGGCCGATCGGGCTGACCCTGCTCAGCATCATGGGGCAGCTGTCCGACGAGGACCGCCCCGCGGAAGTGGTGTCCACGCTGCTCGACGCGCTGCCGCCCGGCAGCTACCTGGCCCTGACCGACGGCACGAACAACAACGACGCGCTGAACACGGCGGTCGCCGGCTACAACCAGCAGTCGGTGCACACCTATCACCTGCGGTCACCGGAGCGGATCGCCGCGTTCTTCGACGGCCTCGACCTCGTCGAACCGGGAATCGTCAATACATCGGCCTGGCGCCCGGACCCCGACGCGCCGCGGCCCGAGGCGTCGGCGGTCGAGGCGGCGGTGTGCGGGGTCGGGCGCAAGGTGTGAGAGAGCGCCGTTTGCGGTGGGGTGTTACTTGCGCTCCACCTCCACGAAGGCCAGCGGCTCCTGGCCCGCGTTGACGACCTCGTGCTCGCTGCCCGCCGAACGCGCGTAGGAGCGGCCCGAGAACAGCTCGTTGCGCGTGACCGTGCCGTCCGGGGTGATGACATCGGTGTGGCCGTCCGTCACCGGGACCACGACGTAGTCGTACTCGTGCACGTGGCGGCCGGTGCTCTGCCCCGGCTCGAAGTCCCAGCGGGTGACCCGCGTGCGCTCGTCCTCGTGCTGCACGGTGGCGCGGGCGGTGGTGCTCATGTTCACGGCTCTTTCGTCGGGGCGGAACGGTGGCGGCGGTGGATCGCCGCGGTGGCAGGCTAACCGTGATCCCTGTCCCGGTGGCGGGCCGGTGTGCGTGGGAGCGGTGTGCGGGGTGTTGACCATGGTGTGCGGCGAGCCTAATCTTCGCGTCCGGAGTTCCGTTCACTGTCCGAAATCGCGAACAAATAGCCGCGCGAGGAGCACGACGTGAGCCGCACCGAGAGATCCAACGGATCGTCTTCTCCGCAAGTCACCCCTGGCAGACGGCAGTTCATCGCTGTCGCCGCCACCGGGGTCGCAGCCGCCGCGCTGCCCACCACCCTGGGAACGGCGGCGTACGCGAGCCCGGCGTCCGGTACCGATGCCGCACCCCGAGCCGCGACGGGCGCCGTCGAGCCCTTCCCTCTCGACGCCGTCGCCCTGCTGCCCGGTGTCTTCCGCGACAACCAGGCACGCAATACCGCCTATCTGCACTTCGTCGACATCGACCGGCTGCTGCACACCTTCAGGAAGAACGTCGGCCTGCCGTCCGACGCCGAGCCCTGTGGCGGCTGGGAGGCACCCGACGTGGAGCTGCGCGGGCACAGCACCGGACATCTGCTGTCCGGGCTCGCGCTGACGTACGCCAACACCGGCGACACCGGCGCCCGCGACAAGGGGCGCAAGCTGGTCGCCGCTCTCGCGGAGTGTCAGGATGCCTCGCCCAAGGCCGGCTTCGGTAAGGGATATCTGTCCGCGTTCCCCGAGAGCTTCTTCGACCGCCTCGAAGCCGGGTCCGGGGTCTGGGCGCCGTACTACACCATCCACAAGATCATGGCGGGGCTCGTCGACCAGCACCGTCTCGCCGGGAGCGAGCAGGCCCTCGACGTGGTGCTGCGGCAGGCCGCCTGGGTGGACAAGAGGACCGGGGCGCTGAGCCACGACCAGATGCAGCGGGTGCTCCAGACCGAGTTCGGCGGCATGAACGACGTGTTCGCCGATCTGCACGAGATCACCGGTGACACCAACTGGCTGAAGGTCGCCGAACGGTTCACCCATGACGTCGTCTTCGACCCGCTCGCCAAGAACGAGGACAAGCTCGCCGGACTGCACGCCAACACGCAGATACCCAAGATGGTGGGTGCCCTGCGCCTCTGGGAGGAGGGCCTCGACGACCGCTATCGCACCATCGCCGAGAACTTCTGGCAGATCGTCACCGACCACCACACGTACGTCATCGGCGGCAACAGCAACGGTGAGGCCTTCCACGAGCCGGACGCCATCGCCGCCCAGCTCTCCAACGGCTGCTGCGAGAACTGCAACAGCTACAACATGCTCAAGCTGACCCGCCTGATGCACTTCCACGCGCCGCACCGCGTCGACCTGCTCGACTACTACGAGCGCACGCTGTTCAACCAGATGCTCGGCGAGCAGGACCCCGACTCCGCGCACGGCTTCAACATCTACTACACCGGCCTCGCGCCCGGCTCGTACAAACAGCAGCCCTCCTTCATGGGCAAGGACCCCAAGGCGTACTCCACCGACTACGACAACTTCTCCTGCGACCACGGCAGTGGAATGGAGACGCACGCGAAGTTCGCGGAGAGCGTCTTCTCGCACGACGACGAGCGGCTCCTCGTGAACCTGTTCGTGCCGGCGGAGGTGAAGTGGAAGGCCAAGGGAGTGAGTTGGCGGCAGACGACCGGCTTCCCCGACAAGGCGTCCACCACGCTCACCGTCACGGCGGGCGCCGCCGAGCACGAACTGCGGGTGCGGATCCCGTCCTGGACGAACGGGGCGCGTGTCACGCTCAACGGCCGGGCCCTCGGCGACCGGCCCAAGGCGGGCAGCTGGTTCGCGCTGCGCCGCCGCTGGAAGACCGGTGACCGGATCGAGGTCACCCTCCCCATGCGGCTCGCCATCGAGCCGACGCCCGACGACCCGGACGTACAGGCCGTGTTGTACGGGCCGGTGGTGCTCGCCGGACAGTACGGCGACCGGGGCGCGATGCGGATGCCCCGGCTCGACCCGAAGTCGGTGAAGCAGACGGCCGCCGCGCCGATGCGGTTCACGGCGCGGGCCGACGACGAGAACGTCACCCTGCTGCCCATCGCCCGCACCCACCACGTGTACTACACGGCCTACTGGCTGACGGGTGAACCGCCGCCCCCGCCACCGGAGTTCGCCGCCTGGCACCGCTTCGACGAGACCTCCGGAACGACCGCCGCCGACGCCACGGGCAACGGCAAGACCGCCCAACTGCTGGGCGGCGCCTCGTGGACGGCCGGCGGGAAGGTGGCCGGCGCGGTCGCCCTCGACGGCTCGGACGGTTACGTGAAGCTGGCCGACGACGTACTGGCCGGCGCGACCACGTACTCGCTGGCGACCTGGGTGAAGCTCGACGGGGCGCCCGCGACGTGGACCCGCATCTTCGACATCGGCAGCGGGGCCTCCGCCAACCTGTTCCTGACCCCACGCTCCGACACCGACACCCTTCGGTTCGCGATCACCGCAGGCGGCGCTGGGGCGGAGGAGCGCATCGACATCGCCCAACTCCCCACCGACACATGGGTGCACGTGGCGCTGACGTACGGGAACGGCACGGCCGTGCTGTACGTCGACGGCGCGGAGAAGGGGCGCAACGAGCACGTCACCGCGCAGCCGGACATGTTCGGCAACCACATCCGCGCCGGATACCTCGGCAAGTCCCAGTACGCCGACCCGTATCTGAAGGGCGCGCTCGACGACTTCCGGGTGTACGGGAAGACGCTGACGGCCGCGGAGGTGGCCGAACTGGCGGGGGCCTGAGGGCCGCGGTCGCCCGCGCCGTGGCCTGAGACGCCGTTCGTTTCGACCGTGTGAACGGTTCGTTGAACGCGTCCTGTCGCCCCGATGGCGTGCCAAAACTGTCCGACGGCGCCGCCACATGATCATCATGTGCCGGCGCCGCCGGACGGGCCCACGCCAGAGCGACGGAGAAGAGGCGGACGTGACGGACACCAGCGACAGATCCCTGCGGGACGACGGCACGACCGAGCCCTCCGGCGGCCCCGGTCTGCGCAGCGCCCTCAAACAGCGCCACATGACCCTGATCGCGATCGGCGGTGTCATCGGCGCCGGACTCTTCGTCGGCAGCCGCGTCGTCATCCAGGACACCGGACCCGCCGCCGTGATCTCCTTCGCGCTCGCCGGCGGCCTGGTCATCCTCGTCATGCGGATGCTCGGCGAAATGGCGGTGGCACGCCCGGCCGTCGGCTCCTTCCACGCCTACGCCCGCCTGGCCCTCGGCCCGCTGGGCAGCTTCACGATCGGCTGGCTGTACTGGTACTTCTGGGTCAACGTCGTGGCCCTCGAAGCGGTCGCCGGCGCCGAACTCGTCCGCGCCTGGCTCCCCGGCCTCCCACTCTGGACGATCAGCCTCGCCCTGATGCTGATCCTGACGGCGGTCAACATGCTGTCGGTGAAGACCTTCGGCGAGTTCGAGTACTGGTTCTCGTCGATCAAGGTGGCCGCGATCACGGTGTTCCTCGTCATCGGCCTCGTCTTCGTGGTCGGCCTGTGGCCGGGAGCCCACGACGCGGGCGGCGTCGACAACCTCACCGCACACGGCGGCTTCCTGCCGATGGGCGTGGGCCCGGTCCTCACATCGATCATCCCGGCGGTCGGCTTCTTCACCGGCGCCGAGATCGCCGCGCTCGCGGCCGCCGAATCCTCGGAACCGGGCCGCAACGTCGCGCGGGCGACCCGCTCCGTCGTCCTGCGCGTCCTGCTCTTCTACGTGGGCTCGATCTTCCTGGTCGTCGCGATCGTCCCGTGGAGCTCGGACAAGCTGAACGGCGGCCCGTACATCGCGGCACTCCAGGAGATCGGCATCCCCGGCGCCGACACCATGATGCGCATCCTGATCCTGATCGCAGTCCTCTCCTCGCTCAACGCCGGCCTGTACTCGGCGTCCCGGATCGTCTTCGCCCTGACGCGCGAGGGCGAGGCACCACGCGGCCTCACGAAACTCAGCCCCAGCGGAGTCCCACGCCGAGCCATCCTCCTCGCCACGGTCCTCGGCTACGTGGCCGTGGTCTTCGCGTACGTCTCCCCGGACACCGTCTTCTCCTTCATCGTGCACTCCTACGGAGCCGTCGCCCTCTTCGTGTACCTCCTGGTCGCCCTCTCCCAACTCCGCCTGCGTAAGCGCCTGGAACGCGAGGACCCCGATTCCCTGACCCTCAAGATGTGGGGCTACCCATACCTGAGCTACTTCACGATCGCCGCCATGGTCGTGGTCATCGCCGCGATGGCGATCCTCCCGGCAACCCGCGCGGACTTCGCCGCGAGCCTGCTCACGGTCGTGGTCGTCCTGACCTCCTACGCCGCCCTCCGTAGACGCCGCCGTGCACAGGCGGCGGCAGGACTTGACCTCAAGTCCTATTGAGCTTCTAGGTTCGCCCCATGAAGACACTTGTGCTGGGAAGGACGCCCGCGAGGGTGACAGAGGTACTGGCCACGCTGCGTGCCGACGGGTACGAGGCGGAAGGGGTGAGCACGGACGACGAGGCGCAAGGACTCCTTGAGACCGGGGAGTTCGGGGTGCTGATCATCGGCGGGGGAGTGGGGCCCCAATCCCGCGTGACGCTCAAGGAGTTCGCGGCGCAGCACGGAATCCGGCGGGTCATTGATGGCGCACTGACGGCACCGTTCGATGCGTATGTCCGCCGGGAGTTCGAGCCGCGAATCCGGGAGGCGGCGGCTACGGCGTGACGGCCGGACGGCACCACCCGGCCCACCGAACAATTCTGCGCACTCGCTGGCGCGCCGCGAAGAAGCGTGCTCAACTATGCGCACGTTCTTGCAAGTTGGTGAGCGAGTCTGCGCGGCCCGGGTGATCGCCGGGGGCCGGTGGCGCTCATGGTGCACTTCAAGGAGGCCGGGTGAGCAGCCGCCGTGTTCTGCGGGAGACCCGCACCATCGACCCCACGTCGATCGCGGAGCAGTATCTGGACCGTGCCCTCGCCCTCCCGGAGGGCGTCGGCACGCTCCGCGTCGAGTTGGACTTCGAGAAGGTCACCGACTGCTTCCAGCTCTACGCGGCCGCCCTCGACCCCGAAGGGTTCCTGCGCGGCCATGTGCAGTGCCCCGGTGACCCCGGGCCCCGCCGGCTGTCCTTCGAGGTGGGGGAGGACCGCGCCGACCTCGGGTGTCATGCGGGGCCGCTGCCCGCCGGGGAGTGGACCATCCGCATCGACCTCGACCGGTTCACGCAGGGCGGGAGCTATGAGCTGCGGGTGTACGTGGGCGATGCGGATGCGGATGTCGCGGACGTTGCCGTCGCACCCGTAGTGCGTACGCGAAGTGAGCGGGCGGCATCGGCACCGCAGTCACCTCCCACCTGGCTCCGCGGCGAGCTCCACTCCCACTCGCTCCACAGCGACGGCTCCGCCGACCTCCCCGCCCTGCTGGACGCCGCCCGCGCCGGCGGGCTCGACTTCCTCGCCGTCAGTGACCACTTCACGTCGAGTCACTGGGCGGAACTCACGCGTCTGGAGGAGGAGGGGGCCGCCGACGGGCTCGTACTCCTGCGGTCCATCGAGTTGACCTCCCACTTCGGCCACGCCAATCTGCACGGCCTGTCCCGGTGGCCCGGCACCTACGTCGACGCCGAGGGCTGGGACTTCGCCGATGCCGCCCGTGAGGTGCATGCCCAGGACGGGCTCGTGGGTGTCAACCATCCCTTCAGCGGCCGCCAGGCGTGGCGCAGGGACGACCACACCTGGGACGACGTCGACCTCCTGGAGATCGACAACTTCGGTCAGGGCGCCAACAACGACGCGGCCGTCGGACTGTGGGACCGGCTGCTCGCCGCCGGGCACCGCATCACCGGCGTCGCCGGCACCGACTGCCACCACCCGCAGAAGCCCGAACACCGGCTCGGCCAAGTCACCACCGTCGTACGGGCGGAGCGCAGCCGCGAGGGCATCCTCGGCGCGCTGCGGGCGGGCGAGGCGTATGTGTCGCGCGGGGCCGGGCTGCGGCTGTCCGCGCGTAGTGACTCCGGCGAGTGCGCGATGGGTGGGACCGTGGCCGTGTCGCCGGGCGGGCCCGTTCACCTCGACGTGGACGTCGACACGCCGCGGCCCGCCGTGCTGTTCATCCTGCGGGGCGGGCTGCTCTGGCACATGGAACCGGTGGAGGCCGGTGGTCCCGCGCGCATCCGCGTGACCGACCCGCGGCCGCTCCCCGGCCACTACCGCGCCGAGCTGCACGCCTCCAGCGACGACCCCTACTTCTGGGCCTCGTGCAATCGCTCGCACGCCTCCTCGCTCGCCGTCTCCAACTCCGTGTGGGTCGCCGCCACGTCCCCGCGGGAAGCAGAAAGGCACTCCGCATGAGATCCGCACGTGTCTGTCTCCTCGCCGTCACCGCTTGCAGCTCCGTCGTCGGCGACATCGACGAGCTTCGTGGCCGACCTGCCCTCCGCAAGGCCGCTCGCCGATGTAGCCGATAGGGCCGAGATCGCGGAGCGCGCAAGCCATCTCAACCACGCGCCTTGCCAACTGGCCCTGCGCCCGGCGGACATGACCGTGGTCGAGCCCGGGCACGCCGAGTGCCACTGGGAGGGCGCCCTGGAGCGCACCACGTACCACGGCAGGGGCCGCACCAGCTCGGTCCGCCTCGCCGACGGCACCCGCTGCCTGGTCGCCCACCGCGCTCCGCTGACGGCCCGCCCCGGGGACACGGTCGGACTCCGCGCGCTCGGCGGCTGCCTGGTTCCGCTCGACCGCCCCGTCAGCCCGGTTCCGGCGCAGGGCGCAGCTGCCGCAGCCACCTCTCCGTCCGGGTGAGGTGTGCGCCCGCCGCCGCAGCCGCGGCGGTGGGGTCGTGGGCGGCGAGCGCGTCGATGAGCGCCTCGTGGCCCTGGTCGCTCGCGGCGCGGACCGCCGTGCCCTGCGCGGAGCCGTACACGTTGTAGTGGCGGCCCCGGGAGCGCAGCACACCGGCGAGCGCGGCCAGGGTCTCGTTGCCGGAGGCCGCGCAGATCGTGGTGTGGAACTCGTGGTCCAGGTCGTGGAGTTCCTGCTCGTCCTCGGTGGCGCTCAGGCGCGCCTGTAGTTCCCGCAGCCGCGCGATCACCCGCTCGTCGGCGCGGGCCGCGGCCAGCGCGGCCGCCTGGCACTCCACGGCGCGGCGGGTGTCGAAGAGTTCGAGGATGCCGTCGAGGGGGAGTACGTCGACCATCGCGGCGAAGCCCGCCAGCATGTGCGCCGGACGCAGCGCGGAGACGAACGTGCCCGCGCCGTGCCGGGGTTCGAGCATCCCGAGCGCCGCGAGCGAGCGCACCGCCTCGCGCAGCGAGCCGCGTGACACCCCGAGCCGGGCGCACAGGTCGGGCTCCGGCGGCAGCTGTGCGCCCGGAGCCAGTTCACCGCTCGCGATCATCGCCCGCAGCCCGGCTGCCGCCGTATCGGTGGCCGTCATGGTCCTGCCCTCTTTGTCGTCACGTGTGCCCTCGCGCCCCCCGTGGGTCATCCGCGGAGTCATCCGATGAATCTGCCAGCGCGTCGTGAGGAAGATTCCCAGGATTCCCAACCACCACTGTTCAGCGCGCAATTTACCGCCTACGGTCCTGCGAGTACGACTCGACCGGACACAGTCATCGGATGACTCGCGGAGTGACATGTCTTCCCACCCCCTCGACGCCTGGGCGCTCGACCCCGACGTACGCCACCTCAACCACGGCTCCTTCGGTGCCGTGCCCCGTGTCACCCTCGACGAGCTGCGAGTGCTGCGCACGGAGATGGAGACCAACCCGTGCCGGTGGTTCCGCGGGCTCCCGGAGCGCGTGGCGCGGGCCCGCACCGACATCGCCCGCTACCTGCGCGTCGCCCCGGACACCCTCGCGCTGGTACCCAACGCCAGCGCCGGGATCAGTACGGTGCTGGGCTCGCTCGAACTCCCGCCCGGCAGCGAGGTGTTGCTGACGGACCACTCCTACGGCGCCGTCGCCCTGGGGGTGACACGGGCCGCCGAGCGGGCGGGCGCGCACGTACGGACCCTGCACATCCCGCTCGACGCGACCCCCGCACGGATCGCCGCGCTCTTCGCCGACGCCCTCGGCGACCCCGGCGCGCCTACCGCCCTCGTGGTCGTCGACCAGATCACCTCGGCCACCGCCCGCCTCTTCCCCGTCGCCGACATCGCCGCGCACGCCCACGCGGCAGGAGCCCTCGTGCTCGTCGACGGTGCACACGCGCCGGGCATGCTCGCCGACCCCCTCGCGGACGCGGGCGAGGCCGACTTCTGGGTGGGCAACCTGCACAAGTGGCCCTGCGCACCCCGCGGCACGGCCGCCCTCGTGGCACGCGGCGACCGGGCCCAGCGCCTGCACCCGCTGACCGACTCCTGGGGTGCGCCGTACCCGTTCCCCGAGCGCTTCGACCAGCAGGGCACGGTGGACCTCGCCCCCTGGCTCGCGGCGCCGCGCTCCCTGGACTTCATCGAGGAACGGTTCGGCTGGGACGCCGCACGACGGCAAATGTCCGAACTGGCGGGGGAGGCGCAGCGGTTGCTCGCGGACGCCCTGGGCGTGGACACCGCCCCGGTCGGCGGCAGCCCGGCCCCGGCCATGCGCCTCGTGCCGCTGCCCGACGGTGCGGCGTCGGACCAGGACGCCGCGCACGCGCTGGGACGCCACCTCGCTGACACCATCGGCTGCGAGACGGCCATCACGACCTGGAACGGCCGCGGCTTCCTCCGCCTGTCCGCACACCTCTACAACGACCGCAAGGACTACGCGTACCTGGCCGACCAACTCCCGACGGCCCTGACCGCGACCGCCTCGTAGCCCACGTCCTCGACCCGCGGCATCGCACCAACCCTGGTGTGTGCCGCGGCTTCGGCATGCTCGGCGGACGTGCGCTGCTGCGGGCGGCGGACAGGGCGGCACCCCGGTCGCCGCGCGGCGCGCCGTGGTGCCCACGACTCTCGTCCACTACGGCTAGGGTCGGGGGCCGAGAAGCCCGTCCCACCTCGGAGGAGCCCGCCACCGATGCCCGACACCCCCACCGCCCCCGTCATCCACGGCAACGTCCCCGGCTCCTTCGCCCGCAGTGTCCTCGCCGAACGGCACCCCGGGCTCATCGAGAAGGTGCGTGCCGCGTTCCCGTACGGGCCCGAGCAGCACCGCGCCCTGGACGCCCTCCTGCGGAACACGGCGGACGGCGTGATCGAGCCGCTGGGTGACGGGGCGCACGACCGGGAGCGCTGGGACGCGTGGGGGAGCGAATGGTTCGGGGAGTCGTGGTTCGACGCGCCGTTCCTGTGGGCGGAGAGCTACTTCTATCGTCAACTCCTCGACGCCGTCGGATACTTCGCGGAAGGCCCCTGGCAGGGCGTCGATCCCTTCCGGCCGTTCAAGCAGGCCGAGCTCGACACCCCCGAGACCGACGCCGAGCTGGGCGCGGTCGACCGCCTGGCCGAGGTGTCCGTGGCGGAGCGGGAGCGCGGGCTGCTGCTCGGGTCGCTCTGGGGCAACCGCGCCGACCTCGGCTTCCGTGTCACCGCCGACGGCGACGAACCGGGCGCGGACACGCAGCTCGTCGCCGACGACGCCGACGCGTTCTGGGCCGCACTGCCGCAGGGCGGCGGCGCCACGGTGAGCCTCGTCGCGGACAACGCCGGGCGCGAACTCCTCGCCGACCTGCTGCTCATCGACCACCTGCTGGAGAGTGGGCGCGCCACACGCGTGATCGTGCAGGTCAAGCCGTACCCGTACTACGTGTCCGACGCCATGACCGCCGACGTCGTCGACTGCGTACGGCGGCTGACCCGGGCGGGCGGCGCGGCGGCCGAGGCCGGTGGGCGGATCTGGGAGGCGATGGGGGACGGGCGGCTCGCGGTCCGCGCCCACCCCTTCTCCTGCGCGCCGCTGCCGTACGCCGACATGCCCGACGACCTGCGCGCCGAGTTCGCCGCGACGACGCTCACCGTGCTCAAGGGAGACCTCAACTACCGGCGCCTGGTGGGGGACCGCCTGTGGGAGCCCACGGCGTCGTTCGCCGAACGCGTCGCGTACTGGCCCACCCCCGTCGTCGCGCTCCGCACGCTGAAGTGCGACGTGATCGTCGGCCTGGAGGCATCCGTCCGGGACGCGCTGGACGCCGCCGAGCCGCACCAGAAGTGGCGGGTCAGCGGCGCCCACGCGCTCGTACAGGCGCGCATGTGACGTGACGGGTCAGGCCGCCGCGCGCTCCAGCGTCTCCAGGGACCGGCCCGCCGTCTCCCGGACGAACGCCGCCGTGAACGCGAACGCGAGGACGCGGATCCCCGCGAAGAGCGCGAAGGTGACGCCCGCCCCGGCCGTGAGCAGCACCGGGAAGACCAGCGAGACGGCGAAGTTGGCTGCCCAGTTCGTGCCCGAGCCGACACTCACATCGACGCCGCGCACCCGCAGCGGGAACGATCATCATCTGGTTGAGCGTCGACACCCGGCCGCGGATGGCGGTCGGGGCCAGCTGGGGATCACGGACGAGGACAGTCCGACGGCCACCCCCGTGACGACCCGGAACGCGCTGAGCGACACCGAGGCCCCGGTGACGGCAGGCATGACGAGCTCCCTTGCTGGTCGGCTCCGCATCATTGGCGTCAACACTCCGACGAAAATCAAGGGGGTTCGGACCAGCGGTTTTGATTTCTGTCGTGAGTCTTGACGTAAATGCGAGGGGCGGGGGAGTATCCGACCCATGGCAGTGGTCAAACACCCCACCGGGAACCCCACCGTGCTGCGCCAGTTGCGGTACGGGAACGTGGAGCGGGTCCTCCAGGTACTGCGCAGGCAGGGTCCCAGCAGCAGGGCCGATGTGGCCACCTCCACGGGCCTTTCGCGCACCACGCTTTCCGGCATCGTCGGGCAGCTGCTCGCCGACGGTGTCGTGACCGAGGAGCCCGCGGGCCCGCCCTCCGGCCGCGGCCGCCCGGTGCACCGGCTCACGCTCAACCCGCGCTCCGCCCAGGCGGTGGGCATCGAGGTGGGCCGCGAGCGCATCACCGTCGCGATCGCCAACGCGGCGCACGAGGTCACCGCCTTCGCCGGCACCCACCACGCACAGCGCTCGGGAGCCCGTGAACAGGCCGCCGCCGCCCTGGAGTTGCTGCGCGAACTCGCCGCCCGCGAAGGCATCGACCTCGCCGGACTCGGCGGTGTCGGCGTCGGCACACCGGGCCCCGGAGACACCACGGGCGGACCGGGTGGCACCACCGGCGGCACGTCACCTGCGGCCGGAGTGCCCCGGCACCGCCAGGCCATCGCCGACGCCGTCTCCGAAGCGCTCGATGTGCCGGTGCTCGCCGACAACAACACGCGGCTCGCGGCGCTCGGCGAGGCCATCTGGGGCGCGGCCCGCGGCGCCGGCGACGCCCTGCACCTCACGCTCTCGTACGGCATCGGTGGCGGGCTCGTCGCCGGGGGCCTGCTGTTCCGTGGCGCGCAGGGCGCGGCGGGCGAGCTCGGACACATCAGCGTCGACGCCGAAGGGCCGCGCTGCTGGTGCGGCGGGCACGGCTGCCTGGAGCAGGTCGCCGCCGTGCCCGCGCTGCTGCGGGCGGCCGGGCGGCGCAGCTGGGAACGGTTCACGGAGGCGTTCGCAGCCGGAGCCGACACCGAGCGCGCGGTCGTCGATCGCGCGGCGCTCGCCGTCGGACGTGCGCTCGCCGCCGCGTCCAGCACCGCCAACCCCCGCCGCATCGTGCTCGGCGGCGAGGTCGCCGAGCTCGGCCCGGTCTTCCTCGGCCGCGTCGAAGAAGCCTTCCGCCGGTACACCGCCTCCCGCGTCCACCGCGGCGTGGAACTCGTCCCGGCCGCGCTCGGCGAGCGATCCGGTGCGCTCGGCGCGCTCGCCCTCGTCTTCCACGAGTCACCCCTGCTCGCGGGGTACGCGACGGCGGAGGCGGTGGCACCCCAGGAGGACACCGCCACCCACGCCTCGTAGCACCTGTCCTGAACCGAACCACCCCCTCGTACGATCCGAAAGGCACCGCCGTGCGCCACAACATGCTGTTCCTGATGACTGACCAGCACCGGGTCGACACCCTCGGTGCCTACGGCAACCCGCACGTGCGCACCCCGAACCTCGACCGGATCGCCGCCGAGGGCACCCGCTTCGACAGCTGCTACACACCCACCGCGATCTGCACCCCGGCCCGCGCCAGCCTGCTCACTGGCGCCGCCCCCTTCCGGCACAAGCTGCTCGCCAACTACGAGCGGAACGTGGGGTACTTGGAGGACCTCGCCGACGGCCAGTTCACCTTCGCCGAGCAGCTCAAGGGTGACGGCTACAACCTGGGCCTGATGGGGAAGTGGCACGGCGGTGTCCAGCGCACCGCCGCCGACTACGGCTTCGAGGGCCCGAACCTGGAGGGCTGGCACAACCCCGTCGACCACCCCGACTATCTCGACCACCTCAAGGAGCGGGGCCTGCCCGAGTACGCGATCAGCGACCGGATGCGCGGCACCACCCCCAACGGCAGCCCGGGCAACCTCCTCGCGGCCCGCCTCCACCAGCCCGTCGAGGCCACCTTCGAGTACTACCTGGCGACCCGCACCATCGAGATGCTCGAACGGTTCGCGAAGGACGAGAACGGCGGCGAGGGCGACCCGTTCTTCCTCGCCACCCACTTCTTCGGCCCCCACCTGCCGTACATCCTGCCGAACGAGTACTTCGACATGTACGACCCCGAACTCGTCGAACTGCCCGCCTCCATGGCCGAGACGTTCGCGAACAAGCCGCCGGTGCAGAGCAATTACAGCCAGCTGTGGGCGTTCGACACCATGCCGCTGGAGGACAGCCGCAAGCTCATAGCCGCCTACTGGGGCTACGTGACACTCATCGACGAGCAGATCGGCCGCATCATGCAGGCCGTGCGCGACCTCGGCCTCGACGAGCGCACGGCTGTTTGCTTCACCGCCGACCACGGCGAGTTCACCGGAGGCCACCGGCTGCACGACAAGGGCCCCGCCATGTACGAGGACATCTACCGCATCCCCGGACTGCTCCGCGTCCCCGGCGGCGCGGCGGGCCAGGTCCGCGACGAGTTCGTCTCCCTCACCGACTACACGGCGACCATCCTGGAGCTCGCGGGCGCCGACGCCGCTCCGGCGGTCGACAGCCGCAGCCTGCTGCCTCTGGCCCACGGCGAGCACCCGGAGTGGGACGAGCACCACCTCGCCGAGTACCACGGCCACCACTTCCCGTACCCTCAGCGCATGCTGCGCACCCGCCGCTACAAGCTCGTCGTGAACCCCGAGTCACACAACGAGCTGTACGACCTCGAGGCCGACCCGGACGAGCTGCAGAACCGCTACGGGCACCCCGAACTGCGCGAGGTGCGCACGCAGTTGATGCACCGCCTGTACCACCTGCTGCGCGACCGCGGCGACAACTTCTACCACTGGATGACACCGATGTACGACGTGCCGACCGACTACGACACGACGCTGTCCGCGTTCGAGTCGGAGGGCGTGGCGTGAAGAGCTGCTGCTCGCCCACGCGCGACGCGGGCCCCGAGGCCACCGGTACGGGACCGGTCACCCTCACGCTCACCCCCCGCGACGAACCGTCCTACGACACCCGCGTCGACCTGCCCGGCGGCACCTTCCGCATGGGCAGCGAGGACTCCGACGCGAACCCCGGGGACGCGGAAGGACCGGTGCGCGAGGTACGCGTGAAGGCCTTCGCCATCGACGCGTACGCGGTCACCACCGCCCGGTTCGCCGCGTTCGTCGAGGCGACCGGGCACCGCACCGAGGCCGAACGCTTCGGCTGGAGCTACGTGTTCGCGAAGTTCCTGCCCGGCCCCCTGCGCAAGATCTCGCCGCGGCCCGACGCCACCCCGTGGTGGTGCGGTGTGGAGGGCGCGACCTGGCGCACCCCGGAAGGTCCCGGCAGCGACCTCGAAGGCCGCTGGGACCACCCCGTCACCCACGTCGGCTGGTCCGACGCTGCCGCCTACGCGAAGTGGGCGGGCGGCCGGCTGCCCACCGAGGCCGAGTGGGAGTACGCGGCGCGCGGCGGGCTCGACCAGGCCCGCTACGCCTGGGGCGACGAACTGACCCCCGATGGCGCGCACATGTGCAACATCTGGCAGGGCACCTTCCCCACCAAGAACACCGCCGAGGACGGTTACGCGGGCACGGCCCCCGTCCACGCGTTCCAGCCCAACGGCTACGGCCTCCACAACGTCGCCGGCAACGTGTGGGAGTGGAACGCCGACCTGTGGGAGCAGGGCGGAGACCCGAACACCCGCGTCATGCGCGGCGGTTCGTACCTCTGCCACCACTCGTACTGCAACCGCTACCGCGTGGCCGCCCGCACCTCCAACACGGCGGACAGCACGTCGGGCAACACCGGGTTCCGGGTGGCCTACTCGGCCTGAGCCCCGGCGACGTACTCCACCGTGACCTGCTCGGCGTGCGCGGCGAGCAGGCCGCGCAGTTCCTCGGCCGCCGCCTTCAGCAGATGCCCGTCCCGGTCCGCCCGGACCGTCTCCATGAGGAACGCGACGCGGGTCGAGTCCTCGGTGACACACGTGCGGTGCGCGTCGCGGTGGTTCCAGTGCCGGGTCAGTACGCCGGTGGAGTCGGCGTAGATGATCTCGCCGGGCTTGGGGTGCTCGACATTGTCGGGCTCGCCGAGCGGGGTGAACTCCTCGGTTCCGTCCGCGTAGCGGATCTCCACCACATCGCCGGTGACGTGGTCCAGGTCGAAGGCTCCGGCGGGCAGGCCGTGCCGTACGGAGACGGCGTTGTAGGAGTCGACCGCCGGGTTGATGCGCGGCAGCGCGCCCTTCTTCGCCATGCGGCGGCCGAGCGCGTCGACGCTGGGCCGGATGCGGCGCGGGTTGGTGCCGAAGGAGCGGTACGCGGTGTGCCACGCCTCAATGCGGGGATCGGACTCGTCGGCGGGCTGCCAGGAGCCGTCGGCGAGCTCGCGCTCCAGGTCGTCGAGGGCGGTGACGGTCTCCGGCCAGGGCTCGCGCCCGCGCAGACCCGTGGCCGTGACGACGGCGATCAAGGTGTCGGGGAAGGCTTCGGCGACGGCGGAGGTGAGGTGGAAGGCGGGCATCGGAGGCTCCGTATCTGGCGGGTGCGAGGGGTTCAAGAGGGGGCAGGGGGCTCGGAGGGGTTCAGGTGAGGGCGAGGAGGCTGACGGCGACGGCGGCCGTGCCCAGGCCGACCAGCTGCCCACGGTGGATCCGCTCCGCCAGCACGCCGCGCGCGAGCAGCACCGTACCGGCCGGGTAGAGGGCGGTGATCACGGCGACGACGGTGAGGTCACCGCTGCGCGCCGCCAGCAGGAACAGCAGGTTGGCGATCGAGTCGAGCACACCCGCGGCCGCCGAGATCCCGTACGCGGGCTTCTCCTCCCCGAGCCGCCGGCGCAGCATCGCGGCCGCGCCCAGCGTGACGGCCGACGACACCGCCCTGCCGACGATCAGCGGCGCCACGCCACTGTCCGACGGTGCCTGGTGCAGACAGACCAGCTGCAACGCGATGGCCGCGCCCGCCCCGAAGGCGAGCAGCAGCGCCGTGCGCGAGGGACGGGACGAGCCCGCGCCGCTCCCGGCGCTGACCAGGACCACGGCGACGAGCGCAAGCGGCAGCCCGATGAGCCCCGCCGTGGCGAGGTGCTCGCCCTGGAGCAGACCCACGGAGACCGGCAGCGCGGCCGACACCAGGGCCGTCACGGGGGACAGCACGTTCATCGGCCCGATGGCGAGGGTCTTGTAGAGCAGCGCGAACGCGGCGGCCGACGCGACACCGGAGGCCACGCCCCAGCCCACGGCGGCGGAGCTGAACGAGGCGCCGAGGAACGGCCACAGCAGCAGCTCGACCGCGAGGCTGGCGGGCGCGGCGACCATCACGGTGCGCAGCACATGGGACTTGCGGGCGCCGAGGCCGCCGAGGAAGTCGGCGCATCCGTAGGCGAGAGAGCTGCCCAGGGCCAGCAGCAGAGCGATCACGAAACTAGTCCTTGCCATCTTTGTGCTTCAGTGGAACGACCAAACCGTACAATGAACCGACCGTGATGTGTCAACCGAACGACCGCGCGGTACATTCCACTGGCCAGTCGGTGGTGAAGCGGAAGGTGGTCTGGTGACCGAGACAGAGGCAGCCCTGCGCACGCTCGCGCACAACGTCAGGACGGCCCGGACCCGCGCGGGCCTCTCCCTGGACGAGCTCGGCCGCCGCGCCAAGGTCAGCAAGGGTGCGCTCGTCGGCCTGGAGAAGGCGCAGGGCAATCCGAATTTCGCCACCCTGGTCCGGCTTGCCGACACCCTTGGTGTCTCGGTGTCGGCCCTGCTGGAGGGGCCTGCCGAAGGGCGCGTACGGGTCGTGTCCGCGGACGCCGTGATGCCGCTGTGGGCGGGGGAGCGGGGTGGTGAGGCCCGTCTCATGCTGACCACCGCCGGCCCGGCACCCGTCGAGGTGTGGCGCTGGCGGCTCGAACCCGGTGAGGAGTACCCCAGCCACCCCCACCAGGCCGGTGTGGTGGAGACCGTGAGCGTGACCGAAGGGCGGATGACCCTCGTCGTCGACGGCGCCGAACACCCCGTGGCGGCCGGCCAGACCGCCACCTTCGACGGGGACGCCGCGCACACCTACCGGGGTGCGGGTGACGGGACCTGTCACCTGATCATGACGGTGCACCTGCCGCCGGGGTCATAGGCGCCACCTATCCGGGGCATCGATTTTTGGTCGTGGACCTCCGCGCACGCAAACCGCTTCACTGACGCGGTAGTTGGGGCGGCGCCGGACGGGCCCGGTGCCGCAGTCCCCAGCCGTGCCCGGATGGAGGTTGCAATGACGCACGCCCCGGACGCCGCCGCAGGCGCCACCACTGTGGTGAAGGCCAAACCGTGGTACCGGCAGCTGTATGTGCAGGTGCTGGCGGCGATCGTCGTCGGCATCGTGCTCGGCTGGCGGTGGCCCGACCTGGGCACGGCGATGGAACCGGTCGGCACGACCTTCGTCACGGCGATGAAGATGCTGATCGGCCCGATCGTCTTCCTGACCATCATCGGCGGCATCGCGGGCGTGGCCGACCTCAAGAAGGTGGGTCGCACGGGCGTGAAGGCGCTCGTCTACTTCCAGGTCGGCACCATCGTGGCGCTCGGCTTCGGGCTCCTCGCCATCAACCTGTTCCCCCTCGGCGAGGGGGTGCACGCGGACGTCGGCGGCCTGCACACCTCGGGCGAAGCGAGCCAGTACGTGGAGCAGGGCGAGGCCCAGCACTGGTGGGAGTTCCTCACCCATCTCGTCCCGGACAGTTTCTTCGGCGCGTTCGTCGAAGGTGACATCCTCCAGGTCATCTTCCTCGCCGTGATCTTCGGGATCGCCCTGAAGATGGTCGGCCCGGTCGGCGAACCGATCATCGCGTCCGTCAACCGCCTCACCGAGGTGGTCTTCAAGGTCCTGTCGTTCGTGATGAAGGCGGCCCCGGTGGGCGCCTTCGGCGCGATGGCCTTCGCGATCGGCAAGTTCGGCCTGTCCACACTGACCAGCCTCGGCTCGCTGATCCTGCTGTTCTACGTCACGTCCATCGTGTTCGTGGTTGTGGTCCTCGGCGCCGTGCTCTCCCTGTACGTGAAGCTGAACCTCTTCCAACTCCTGCGCCACTTCAAGGAAGAGCTGCTGCTCGTCCTCGGCACCTCGACGGCCGAGCCCGCGCTGCCGGGGCTCATGCGCAAGCTGCAGTTCATGGGGGTCGACCGGTCGACGGTCGGCCTGGTGGTGCCGACCGGCTACAGCTTCAACCTCGACGGCGCCGCGATCTATCTGTCCCTCGCTACGCTGTACATCGCCCAGGCCACCGACACCACGCTCTCCCTCGGCCAGCAACTCGGCCTGCTGGCCGTCATGTTGCTGACCTCCAAGGGTGCGGCCGGGGTCGCGGGCGGCGGGTTCATCGCGCTGACCGCGACCCTGTCGACCGTCGGACATGTGCCCGTCGCGGGCATCATGCTGATCTTCGGCATCGACAAGTTCATGTCCGAGTGCCGGGCCCTGGTCAACTTCTGCGGAAACGCCGTGGCCACCCTCGTCGTCGCCCGCTGGGAGAACGCGCTCGACCTGGAACGGGCGCGGCGGGTCCTGGCGGGGGAGGAGGTCGAGGTGCTGCCCGCGGCGCCGGCCGCGACCGCGAAGGTGCCCCCGCAGAAGGCCGTCCCGGCGCCTGCCCCACCAGCCTGAGCCGCGGCCGCCCGCCCGCCCCTCCCCGCGGACAACGCCATGTCGACCTGTCTATAGGTTGCCCTTATGGCAGCAGGTGGAGGAGGCAGGATGGACGCGCGGCAACTGCAGTACTTTCTCGCCATCGTGGAGCACGGCGGCTTCAGCAAAGCAGCCGCCGCGCTCCACGTGGCGCAGCCGTCGTTGTCGCAGGCGATGGCCAACCTGGAGGCGGACCTCGGCGTCTCGCTCTTCCACCGGATGGGCCGCGGCGTCGTCCTGAGCGAGGCGGGCGCCGAACTCCTGGAGCCGAGCCGCCGAGTGTTGCGCGACCTGGCCGCCGTACGCGAGCGGGCCGCCGCCCTGACCGGACTCGGCAGCGGCACCGTGGAAGTGGCCACCATGCCCTCACCCGGCATCGAGCCCATGGCCACGCTCATCCACCGGTTCGCCCAACTCCACCCGGACGTCACGATCAGCACCCGCGCCGCCTTCACCCCCGAGGAGACCGTCGAACTGGTCCGCAGCGGCGCCTGCGAACTGGGGCTGCTCGGCGCCGACAAGCCGGTGACCGCGCCCGGCATCGACATGCTGCCGGTGGAGGAGCAGCCGTTCGTCGTTGTGGGCGCGGCCGAAGGCCCCTTCGCCGACGGCGCCGTACTGCACCCCCAGGATCTGGCCGGTCACAAGCTGATCGCCTCACGGACCGGGAGCCTGATGCGCAGCATCGTCGACGACATCACCGCCCGCGGCGGGGACGCCGAGATCGTCGCCGTCGTCGACCACCGCACGTCCATACTCCCGCTGGTGCTCACCGGCGTCGGCGTCGCCGTGCTGCCCGCGGCCTGGACCCGGCTCGCCCGCCGCTGCGGCCTCGCGGTCGCCTCACTCGTACCGACCGCACACCTGCACGTCGCCATGATCAGCCTGCCCGCGCACCTGACGCCCGGAGCACGGGCCTTCCTGGAGCTGACCCGCTCGCTGGCGGAACGCCGTGCGCGGACCCCGTCGACGTAGCGCTCACGCACCGGCCGTCCGACCCATCAGTCGCGCCTATGTGTCGCATCGGAAGCATGTCTTGGACGCCCCGCGAACCGGCCTGTTGACTCGGGAACACACCAACCGCCGCCCGGCCAGGCGCTCTTGAGCACTCCCTTGAGCACGGGCGTTTCCCGTACTTCTGGAGGCCCTCGTGTCCGAGCTCCGCACCTTCCGCATCGCCGCCATCCCCGCCGACGGCGTCGGCACCGAGGTCGTGGCGGCGGGGCGCGCCGTCCTCGACGCCCTCGCCGCCGGCTCCGAAGGGGCCTTCGCCTTCGACTGGCAGGAGTTCGACTGGGGCTGCGAGTACTACGCCCGTACGGGCAAGATGATGGCCGACGACGGCCTCGACCAGCTCAAGGACTTCGACGCCATCTACTTCGGCGCGGTCGGCTGGCCCACCGTCCCCGACGACGTCAGCCTGTGGGGCCTGCGCCTGAAGATCTGCCAGAACTTCGACCAGTGGGCCAACGTCCGCCCGGTGCACTTCCTGCCCGGCGTGGTCAGCCCGCTGCGCAAGGCCGACGACACCGAACTCGACTGGGTCGTCGTCCGCGAGAACAGCGAGGGCGAGTACGCGGGTCTCGGCGGCCGCAACCTCTCCGGGCGCGGTCCCGGCGGCGAAGTGGCCGTCCAGTCATCGCTGTTCACGGAGGTGGGCTGTGAGCGCATCATCCGCTTCGCCTTCGACCTGGCCCGCACGCGCAGCCGCCGCAAGGTGTCCTCGGTGACCAAGTCCAATGCCCAGCAGTACGGGATGGTGCTGTGGGACGACGTGTTCAAGCGGGTGGCCGCCGAGTACCCGGACGTGGAGACGGAGAGCGTGCTGGTCGATGCCATGTCGGCGAAGTTCGTGCTCAGGCCCGAGGACCTGTCCGTCGTGGTGGCCTCGAACCTCAACGCCGACATCCTCTCCGACCTCGGCAGCGCGCTCGCCGGCAGTCTCGGCCTCGCGGCCAGCGCCAACCTCAACCCCGAGCGGCGCTTCCCGAGCATGTTCGAGCCGGTGCACGGCTCGGCCCCCGACATCGCGGGGCAGGGCCTGGCCAACCCGATCGGCGCGGTGGGCAGTGCGGCGCTGATGCTGGAGCACTTCGGGCTGCCCGACCAGGCGGCGCGCCTGAACAAGGCGATCGAGACCGTGACCGGGGCCGGAGTCCTCACCCGCGACGTCGGCGGCACGGCCTCCACCGAGGACGTCACCAAGGCGCTGATCGACGCGCTGGGCAACTGACCCCGCCGGGCGACACGATCCGTCCCCGCCGGTCCTCGCGCGGCCACACCATCCGTCCCGGCCGGTCCTCGGGTCGCGCCGACAGGCTGGGACGGCCGCTCCGAAGCGGCCACTCAAGTGCCGGGCCCCGCTCGCAGCGGGGCCCGGCACTCGCCGTCGGCTACCAGCTGACCCCGGCCGCCACCGGTCGGTGGTCGCTGCCGGTCGCGGGCAGTACCCAGGACCTGTCCGCCGTGACGCCCCTGACCAGGATCTGGTCGATGCGGACCACCGGGAAGTCCGCCGGATAGCTGAACCCGAACCCGTCGCCCGCCTCTTCCTGAACCGACCGCAACTGCGAGGTGAGGCCGTGGAGGGCACGGTCGTCCGTGCTGCCGTTGAGGTCACCGAGCAGCACCACCCGCTTGTTGTCCTCGGCCGCGATCGCCTCGGTGAGGGCCTGCGCATTGCGGTCCCGGCTCTCCGTCCAGAAGCCGCCGCGGGGCATCACACGCACCGACCCGAGGTGGGCCACGTACACCGCCACCGGACCGTTGTCCGTGGTGACCGTGGCGCGCAGCGCCCGGTTCGAGGGCAGCTTCTCGGCGGCCGACTTGGTGGCGCCCAGCGGTCCGACGTCCATCGCTGTGTCGACCGGCTCGACGTCCGACAACGGCAGCTTGCTCCACAGCCCGACCGTCCCCTGCACCGTGTGATGCGGATACGCCTCGGCCAGCTCCTTCTCGTACGTGCCGCGGCCCTGCGCCGTGATCTCCTCGAGCGCGAGCACATCGGCCCCGGAGGCTGCCAGGTCATGGGCCGTCCTCGCCGGATCGCGGTTGTCGGCGCCGACGTTGTGGCTGACGACGGTGAGATCACTGTCCTCCGCGCGCGCCTTGTCGCCGAGCATGCCGCCGAAGAGGCCCGCCCACACCACGGCCGGCACCAGTACCGCCACCACGGCGGTGGCGGAGCGCCGCCACAGCGCCCCGGCCAGCAACACCGGCACGAGGAGACCGAACCACGGCAGGAACGTGTCCACCAGACTGCCGAGGCCCCCGCGGTCCGTGACCTGCGCATGCAGCAGCAGAACCAGCCCGAGCAGCAACGCGAGGGCCGCGAGGACCCGGCCACGCTTCCAGGGACCCGGCCGGGAGAGAGCATGGAGGAGAGCACGGGAGAGGGCGGGGACCGATCGGGTCATCCGTGCGCGCTTGCTGTCGGTCACTGCTGCATCCTCGGGTCCTCGGTGGGGTTCGCGTACGGGGCCGGACAACCGTGGTCCACGGCCTCGGTACGCAGTTCGTAGTGCCAGGGCTCGTTGCCGTAGATCTGGCAGAGCCCGTACGCGGCGCCGTGCTCGGACAGCCACGCCGTCGCCCCGGAGCCCCCGAGATCGACCGCGTCGCCGGACACGTGCGGCGAGGTGTCGGCGGTGGCCACCCATTGGGCGGCCGCGGCCTCGGAGCCGTACTTGTCGACCGCCTCGCCGAGCAGCCGGTTCTGGTACTCGGGGGAGCGCCAGCCACTGTTCACGGAGAACGTGACGCCGTCGTCGGAGGCGTCCGTCGCCGCCTGGCGGAGGGCCTTGAGCAGGTCCGGATCGAGCCTGCCGACGGCCGGGCTGCTGTCGTCGAAGACCGTCACGCCGTCGGGGACCACGCCGTCGGCCTCGCCCACCGCGTTCTGCCCGCCGCGCTCCCGCGATGCCATGGGGGAGGGCACCGAGGTGGACGAGGGCGTCGGACGAGCCTTCGTCGGCGGTGAGGCCGACGAGGGCCTTGGTGACCGGAGGCCGAGGATCGTGGCGACCACGGCCGCGATGACGACGATGCCGATGACGAGGCCGATCGGCAGGAGCAGCGGACGCGGCCGGCGGGCCGATGGGTTTCGAGTCATGCCGCCAGTCAAGGCAGCGCGATGTTGCCCGGGCGTCTGCGCTTTTCGATACGCCGACGATACGCGCCGACTCGTAACGTGAAGGGCATGCGTGTGCTGATTGTCGAGGACGAGCGGTATCTGGCGGAGGCCGTGCGCGACGGGCTGCGCCTGGAGGCGATCGCCGCCGACATCGCGGGGGACGGGGACACGGCCTGGGATTTGCTGAGCGTCAACACGTACGACATCGTCGTCCTCGACCGCGACATCCCCGGGCCCTCCGGCGACGAGATCGCGGGACGGATTGTCGCCTCCGGCAGCGGCATGCCGATCCTCATGCTGACCGCGGCCGACCGCATCGACGACAAGGCCTCCGGGTTCGAACTCGGCGCCGACGACTACCTGACGAAACCGTTCGAGCTCCAGGAACTCGTGCTCAGGCTCCGGGCGCTCGACCGCAGGCGCGCCCACAACAGGCCGCCCGTGCGGGAGATCGCGGGCGTGCGCCTCGACCCGTTCCGCAGGGAGGTCTACCGGGACGGCCGCTTCGTCGCGCTGACCAGGAAGCAGTTCGCCGTGCTGGAAGTCCTCGTGGCGGCGGAGGGCGGGGTCGTCAGCGCGGAGGAACTCCTGGAACGGGCGTGGGACGCGCACGCCGACCCGTTCACCAACGCCGTCCGCATCACCGTCTCCGCGCTGCGCAAGCGGCTCGGCGAGCCGTGGATCATCGCCACGGTGCCGGGCGTCGGTTACCGCATCGCGGTGCGACCGCAGGACGAGGGCCGGGGCCGTGCATAGGAAGCGCGGATTGAGCGTCCGCCTCAAGCTCACCCTGAGCTACGCCGGATTCCTCATGCTCGCCGGTGGGCTGCTGCTCGGCGCCGTGGGGTTCTTCTTCGTCCGAGAGGGGTGGCTGCAGACCAACGAGCAGGGGTCCTGGCGAGCGACTCCGGGCACCACCTTCGTGCGCGGGTTCGCCCCGCTGGCGGCCGGGGTCATGGTGTTCCTCCTGGTGTTCGGCCTCGTTGGAGGATGGCTCCTCGCCGGCCGCATGCTCGCCCCCTTGAACCGCATCACCGACGCCACCCGCACGGCCGCGACCGGATCCCTCTCCCACCGCATCCTGCTGCCGGGTCCCCAGGACGAGTTCCGCGACCTCGCCGACGCCTTCGACTCGATGCTCGCGCAGCTCGAGGCGCACGTCGCCGAACAGCGCCGCTTCGCGGCCAACGCCTCCCACGAACTGCGCACCCCGCTCGCCGTCTCCAAGTCGCTCCTCGACGTGGCCCGCGCCGATCCGCACCGCGACACCGGCGAACTCCTCGACCGGCTCAGCGCCGTCAACACCCGCGCGATCGACCTCACCGAGGCGCTGCTCCTGCTCAGCCGCGCCGAACAGCGCACCTTCACCCGCGAGGACGTCGACCTCTCCCTCGTGGCGGAGGAAGCCGCCGAAACGCTCCTCCCGCTCGCGGAGAAGAGCGGCGTCACCCTCGAAACCCGCGGCGACATCACCCACGCCTCCGGATCACAGCCGCTGCTGCTGCAACTGGCCACGAACCTCGTGCACAACGCGATCGTCCACAACCTGCCCGGACGGGGCACCGTGTGGATCGGCACCGGCAGCCGCCCCGGTTCAGCCGTGCTCACCGTCGAGAACACCGGTGAGGCGCTGGCCCCGGAACTCGTCGCCACCCTCACCGAACCCTTCCAGCGCGGCACCGAACGCATCCGCGGCGACCACGCCGGTGTCGGCCTCGGCCTCGCCATCGTCCAGTCCATCACCCGCGCCCACGACGGCACGCTCACCCTCACGCCCCGCCCCTCCGGCGGCCTGTGCGTCACCGTGGAACTCCCGGCGGCCGACATGTGAGGTCGGCCACCGAACGTGCCCTGCGGGTCAAGAACCCCAGGTCACCGTGTCATCATGCGATGACATCGCTTGATGACATGAACGGGAAGAACGTGCAGCCCTCCATACCGACGCCCGACCGGGCCCCGGCCCCTGCCCCGCTCGGCCACCCCCGCGCCCTCGTACCGGTCCTGGTCAGCCTCGGGATGCTGGTCGCCGTCGTCAGCAGCCTCGGCGCGCCGCTGATCCCCACCATCGCCGCAGAGGACCACGTCGCCGTCTCCACCGCGCAGTGGGCGCTCACGGTCACCATGCTGGTCGGCGCCATCGCGACGCCCGTCATGGGACGGCTCGGCGACGGGCCGCACCGCAAGCGCGTCATCCTCGGCGGGCTCGCCGCCGTCTTCGTCGGCAGCCTGCTCGCGGCGCTGCCGGTCGGGTTCGCCTGCCTCCTGGCGGGCCGGGCGCTGCAGGGCGTCGGCATGGGCCTGGTGCCGCTGGCCATCGCCACCGCGCGCGACGCGCTGCCGCCGGAGAAGGCGCGGGGCGCGGTGACGACGCTGTCGTTGACCACCGCGGCGGGCATCGGCCTCGGCTACCCGATCACCGGGCTCTTCGCGGAGTACCTCGGCATGTACGCCGGATTCTGGTTCGCGCTCGCCACGGCCGCCGCCGCGTTCCTCGCCACCCTCCTCGTCGTGCCCAAGCCGCCGCACCGGCCCAGCACCCCCATGGACGTGCCCGGAGCGCTGCTGCTCGCCGGAGGCATGGCGGCGCTGCTCCTCGCGCTCGCCGAGGGGGAGCGGTGGGGCTGGTTCTCCGCGCGGCTGCTGGCCCTCGCGGTCGCGGCGGTGGTCCTCCTCGGCGGGTGGATCGCGCACTCGCTGCGCTCCACGCACCCCCTCGTACGCGTCCGCCTCGTCAAGGACCGCGGCGTCCTCGTCGCCAACCTGACCACCATGGTCGGCGGCGTCGGCACGTACCTGCTGATCTCCCTGGTCACCCGGTACGTGCAGACGCCCGAGTCCGGCGGCTACGGCTTCGGTGCGTCGATCGTCGTCACCGGCCTGCTGCTCGTGCCGTTCTCCGCCGCCAGCCTCGTCACCGGGCGCCTGGTGCGGGCGATGGGCCGGGCCGCGACGCCCGGCCGCATGCTGCCGCTCGGCTGCCTGCTCTCGCTCGGCTCGCTCGTCTGCTTCCTGCTCGCCCGCTCCAGCCTGTGGGGCATCGGCGCGATGATGGCGCTCGCCGGACTCGGTGTGGGCGTCACGTTCGCCGTCACGCCCGGCCTCATCGTCGGCGGCGTCCCCGCGGCGGAGACCGGAAGCGCCATGAGTTTCAATCAGGTCGTGAAGTACATCGGTTACTCGACCGGCAGCGCGCTCAGCGCCGTCGTCCTTCAGGCCTCCACCCCGCTCGGCTCCGCGCTCCCCACCGACGACGGTTACCGCAACGCCGGCCTCGTCGGCTGCGCCGCCTTCCTCGCCACGGGTGTCATCGCCGTCGCGCTCACTCGCGCGGGCGCTCGCGCCCGCCCCTCCCTCGTCGCGGCGGGCGCGGCCGCGGAGGCCCGCACCGAACCGAGCCGCACATGACCGGCGAGGCCCCCGACCGACGGGCCAGGAGCGCCCGCAACAGCGCCCGCAGCCGCGAGGCGCTGCTGCGGGCCGCGACCGAACTGTTCTCCGAGCGCGGTTACGACCGCACCACCATCCGCGAGATCGGCGAACGGGCCGGTGTCGACGCCGCCCTCATCTCCCGCTACTTCGGCAGCAAGGCGCTGCTGTACGTGGAGGTGCTGCGCGCCGAACACGGCGACACCGCCCCGGACGACCTCCTCACCGGGCCCCGCCTGCGGGAGGTCGCCGAACGCGCGGAGCGTCGCGGCCCGGTGCCGCTGCTGCGCGTCGCCGTCCAGTCCTCCAGCGACCAGGCGGCGCAGGACGCCGCCCGCGCCGCCCTCCAGGACCGGCTCGTCGAGCCGCTGCGCGCCCGCTTCACCCGCGAGGGCCGCGACCGGCCGGGACTGCGCGCCGACGTCCTGGTCGCCTCGGTCGCCGGAGTGCTCCTCGCCCGCCACTCCGGTGCCTTCGACGACCTGGCGGACGCCGACCTCGACGCGATCGTCGACGTCCTCCTGGAGGCCTGGGGCGGCGACTGACCCGCACCTTTCACCCGAGTGGCGGTATTCAAACCGCCTCGCTCTGCGCCGAGCGCGCAGGCGCGTGAGCCTCGCAAGTAACTGACCGTACTTTCGAGGTGGTGGAGATGCAGGAGATGCAGACGAGAGCTCTCGTTTCGGAATTTCTCGGCACGTTGCTGCTGGTGTTCTTCGCCGTCGGATCAGCGGTCCTGGGAGCCCAGTTCATCGGCACCCTCGGCATCGCCCTCGCCTTCGGCTTCACCCTGCTCGCCCTGGCCTACGCCCTCGGCCCGATCTCCGGCTGCCACGTCAACCCGGCCGTGACGCTGGGCATGCTCTGCGCCCGCCGCATCGACATCGCGACCGCCGTGCGCTACTGGATCGCCCAGTTCGTCGGCGGCATCGTCGGCGCGGCCCTGCTGTTCCTGCTCGCCAAGCAGGTGCCCGGCCTCAAGACCGACGGGGCCTTCGGCTCCAACGGCTACGGCGACCGCTCCGACGTGCACATCAACATGGGCGGCGCGTTCCTCGCGGAGGTCGTCCTGACGTTCCTCCTCGTGTTCGTGGTGCTCGCCGTGACCCACCGCGTGGCCGTGGTCGGCTTCGACGGACTGCCCATCGGCATCGCCCTCGCCGTGATCCACCTGGTCGGCATCCCGCTCACGGGCACCTCCGTCAACCCGGCGCGCAGCCTCGGCCCGGCGATCTTCGCCGGCGGCGACGCGCTCTCGCAGCTCTGGCTGTTCATCGTGGCGCCCCTGGTCGGCGGCGTGATCGCGGCCCTCGTCCACCAGCTCACCCACCCCTCGGGCGAGGAGCGCACCATCGCCGACGAGGCGTCCGCGGCCTGAGCGGATCACGGGCGCCCGGCTGCCCGTGACGATCACCGGTGGCCGTGTGCCCGTGACGATCACGGGTACCCGGCCTCGGCGGAGCAGGAACGGCGAACCCGACCGAAGGGAGCGGTCGTGAGCGAGAAGGACCGGCTGCGGACCTATCGCGGCAAGCGGAACTTCGACACCACCGGCGAACCGTCGGGCGATCACGGCACGGCGCGGGACGACGAAGAGCCCGTGTTCGTGGTGCAGATCCACGACGCGAGCACGATGCACTTCGACTTCCGCCTTGAGGTCGACGGCGTGCTCAAGTCCTGGTCGATCCCGAAGGGCCCCTCCACCGACCCCCACGACAAGCGGCTCGCCCTCCCCACCGAGGACTACCCCCTCGACTACCGCGACTTCGAAGGCGTGATCCCCGAGGACGAGTACGGCGGCGGCACCGTCATCGTCTGGGACCAGGGCACCTACCGGCCCGCGAGCCACGACAAGCGGGACCGGCCCGTGCCGTTCGACGAGGCGCTGGAGAACGGCCACGCCACGTTCGACCTGCACGGCGAGAAACTGCGCGGCCGGTACGCGCTCACCCGCTTCAAGGGCCGCGAGGACAAACCCACCTGGCTCCTCGTACGCGAGGGATCCGGCGGCAGCGGCGGCACCCCCGACCCCCGGCGCGCCCGCTCGGCCCGCAGCGGCCGCACCCTGCGCCAGGTCGCCGAGGAGGCCGACGGCGGTGACGGCGCATGACCGGCCTCCTCGACACGCTCCCGCCCGAACTGGAGAAGCGCGTCCGCGACGCCGCTCCCGGTGTGGAACTCGCGGCCTCGCCGATGCTGGCGACGCTCAGCGACCGCCGCGAGTTCGCCAAGGACTGGATCTTCGAGCGGAAACTGGACGGCATCCGCGTCCTCGCCGTCCGCGAGAACGGCCGCACCACGATCCGCTCCCGCTCGGGCCGCCGCCTCGACGCCACGTACCCCGAGATCATCGAGGCCCTCGACGCGCAGGAAGCGGCGGATTTCACCGTCGACGGCGAGATCGTCGCGTACGCGCACGGCCGCACGGACTTCTCCCGCCTCCAGCAGCGCATGGGACTGACGAAACCACGCGACGTCGCGGCGAGCACCGTGGCCGTGAAGTACTACGTCTTCGACCTGCTGCGCCTCGACGGCACGGACGTACGCCGCCTTCCGCTGCGCACCCGCAAGTCCCTGCTGCGGCAGGCCCTCACCTTCACCGATCCCCTCCGCTTCAGCAGCCACCGCAACGAGGGCGGCGCCGAACTCCTCGCCGACGCCTGCGAGCGCGGCTGGGAGGGCCTCATCGCCAAGCGGGCCGACAGCACGTACCAGCCGCGCCGCTCCGGCGACTGGCTGAAGCTGAAGTGCGCCCACGGGCAGGAGTTCGTGGTCGGCGGCTTCACCGAGCCCACCGGCAGCAGGGAGGGCATCGGCGCGCTGCTGATCGGCTACTACGAGGGCGACCGGCTGCGCTACGCGGGCAAGGTCGGCACCGGCTTCGACCGGCGCACCCTCCTCACCCTGCGCACACAACTCGACGAACTCCAGCAGTCCCGCTCGCCGTTCACCGACCGCGTCGCCGAGCGCACCGCGCACTGGGCGCGGCCACGGCTCGTCGCGCAGATCGAGTTCTCCGAATGGACCCGCGACGGCATGCTGCGCCACCCCCGCTACCAGGGACTGCGGGACGACAAGAACCCGACCGACGTCGTCAGGGAGCACGCGTAACCATGGCCAGCGACAAGAAGGTGCTGCGCGAACTCCTCGACAGCGAGGGCAGGACCTACGCCGCCGAGGCGGGCATCCGCCTCAAGAACACCCCGCAACCCCTGTACCGCACGCTCGTCCTCGCGAGCCTGCTCAGCGCCCGCATCCGGGCCTCGGTCGCGGTCGCCACGACCCGCGCCCTGTACGACGCGGGCCTGCGCGACCCGCGCACCATGGCCGACGCCACCTGGCAGCAACGCGTCGACGCACTGGGGGAGGGCGGCTACCGCCGCTACGACGAACGCACCGCCACCCAACTCGGCGACGGCGCCCGCATGCTGCTCGACGACTGGGGCGGCGACCTGCGCAGGATGCGCGAGCAGGCGGACGGCGACGAGACCGAGATGCGCGCCCTGCTCCGCCGGACCCCCGGTCTCGGCCCCACCGGAGCGAGCATCTTCCTGCGCGAGGTCCAGGACATCTGGCCGGAGTACGCGCCGTTCCTGGACGCCAAGACCCTCCAGGGCGCGGAACGCCTGGGCCTCCCGAAGAACCCCGCCACCCTGACCCGCCTCGCCGGCGACACCCCGCGGGCCGAACTGTCGGCGGCCCTGGTGCGGGCCGCGCTCGACAAGCACGTGGTGGACGACTGCCTGGAGCGGGCCGCCTGAAGACGGAAGGTCCGGGGGAGTGGGGTCATAGATACAAGCTTGTATCTATGCCTGTTAGGGTCCAGGCATGCCTCGGACCCAGCCCCAGCAGTCCCCGCCCCCGCACGCGAAACCCGCGTCGGCGGCCACCACGGTCTACGCGGTCACCAAGGAGCTGATCCTCACCGGCGAGCTCCCCGGTGGCAGCCTCATCAGCGAGGGAGAGATCGCCGAGCGCGTGCAGGTGAGCCGGACCCCCGTACGGGAGGCGTTCCTGCGCCTCGAGTCCGAGGAACTGCTGAGGCTGCATCCCAGGCGCGGCGCCGTCGTCGTGCCCGTCCCGCCGGGGGAAGCGGCGGACGTCCTGGAGATGCGGCAGGCCGTCGAGCAGTCCGCCGCCGAACGCATCGCCCGCGTCGGCCTCGCCCCCGAGCACGAGCAGCGACTGCGTGAACTCATCGCCCGCCAGCGGGAGTTGGCGACCGAGGGCGACGTACGTGCCTTCGCCGTCGAGGACGAGGCTTTCCACCGCGGTGTCGTAGAGGCCTCCGGGAACGGGATCGCCGCCCGCTTCTACGAGACCCTCGGCGACCGGCAACGCCGCATGAGCGTCTCCGCGCTCGGCCACCGGCCCGAGCGGCTGCCCGGCCTCGCCGACGAGCACGAGGCGCTGCTCGACCACCTCGGCGCCCGGGACGGTGCCGCGTTCGCCGAGGCCCTGCGCGCCCACCTGGCCGCCACACACGGCCACCAGCACTGAACCAACCCCGCCCCCCCCCACCCCTGAAAGAGCCCTGCCCTCACGATGCTCGACACGCGCACCACCCAGCAGCCGGCCGAACCCGCGGCTGCTCCCGTCCGGTCCGGCCAGTGGCGGACCGTCGCCGCGGCGATGTTCGTCTGCGGCTGGGGCGGCAACCAGTTCACGCCGCTCCTGCTCATGTACCGCGAACTGGGCGGCTATTCGACACTCAGCGTCGACGCCTTCCTCGGCGCCTACGTCGTCGGCCTGGTCCCCGGCCTGCTGCTCGCCGGGCCGATATCCGACCGGCGCGGACGCCGCCCGGTGATGATCGCCGGCACCCTCGCCTCCATCCTCGCGAGCCTCGTCCTGTGTTTCGGCGAACACAGCGCCTGGCCCATCTACGTGGGCCGTCTGATGACCGGCGTCGCCGTCGGCATCGCCATGGCCGTCGGCAGCAGCTGGGTCAAGGAACTGTCGACCGGGGCGGATGCCGGGGCCGCCGCGCGCCGCGCCTCCCTGTGCCAGACCGCCGGCTTCGCCCTCGGCGCCGGAGTCGCCGGAGCCCTGGCCCAGTGGGGCCCCTGGCCGATGGTGACGCCGTACGTCGTCCACATCGTGCTCACCGCCGCGGTCCCGGTGCTCCTGCTGCGCATCCCGGAGACGCGGACCGCGGTGCGCGGCGCCGCGGGCTCGCTCCGCGCGCTGCTCGGTGACCTCGCCACCGACCTGCGCATCCCCGCCCCCGCCCGCCGCCGCTTCCGCTGGGTGGTGCTCCCGATGGCCCCGTGGGTGTTCGGCGCGGCGGGACTCGCGTACGCCGTCATGCCCCAACTCGTCGACAACCGGGTCGGGCACTGGGGCCTCGCCTACGCGACCGCGCTCACGGTGCTGACCCTGGGCACCGGCGCCGCCGTGCAGCCCCTGGCCAAGAGGCTCGACAGCCGCAAGGGCCCGCGCGGCGGGCGGGCGCCGGTCGCGGCCATGTCGGTCATGCTGCTCGGCACCGTGCTGTGCGCCGTCAACGCCGCCGTACTGTCACCGTGGCTGGCCGGGGCCGCCGCCGTCGCGCTCGGCGCCGGATACGGCATCGCCGTCGTCTCCGGGCTCCTGGAGATCCAGCGGATGGCGGGGCCCGACGACCTCGCGGGCCTGACCGGCATCTACTACACGCTCGCCTACTCCGGGTTCCTGCTGCCCACCGTGCTTGCGACGCTGTCGGCGTGGCTGCCCTACTCGGTGATGCTCGGCGCGATCGCCGTCGTCGCTCTCGCCTGCCTCGTGCTGGTCACCGTCGGCGGGCGCGCCACGCAGGAGGTCAGCGGCCCGGCTCGTACGTGAGCTGCTTGACCTGTCGTACGAAGAGGGCGCTCTCGACGGACCGCACGCCGGAGAGCGCCCCGATGCCCTCGCTCACGTACGTGTACAGCTCGCGGGTGTCGCGGTGCACGGTCGCCGCGAACACCCCGGCCACCCCGGTCACCGCCGCCGCGAACCGGACCTCCGGGTGCGCCGCGAGGGACTCGCCCACGGAGGAGAGCGCGGACGGGGCGACGGTCAGCCACAGCGCCGCCATCACGGAGCGGCCGAGCAGTTCGTGGGTGTGCTGCACGTCGAAGTAGAGGACGCCGCTCGAACGCAGCCGGTCCAGGCGGCGCTTGACGACCGACTCCGACTGGCCGGTGGCTGCCTGAAGTTCGGTGAGTGCCACCCGGCCGTCCCGGCGGAGCAGGGCCAGAAGGGTTTCGTCGACCTCGTCGAGCGCCGGGGGCGGAGCGGACGGTGCGACGGACGGCGCCCGCAGCGCCGCCTCCTGCTCCGCGTCGAGCGCGTTGATCTTGTTGAGCCAGCCGACCGGGCCACCGTAGAAGGGGTGCAGAACGCACTGCGCGGTCGCCGACGTGACGAGGGGCGTGCGCTGGAGACGGGCCAGGAGCGGTTCGTCCTCCTGTCCGCCGCGCGGCCTGATCGAGCACAGTACTTCCGTGCCACCGGAGAGCAGACCCACGTACGACGTGTCGGGCCGCCGCGCGAGGGCGCCCGCCAACTGCTCCGCCCCGTCCGGCGCGCAGCGCAGCCGGACCAGCCAGCTGCTGCGCCCGAGGAGCGCCTCGTCGGTGACGCCGATGACCCGCAGCCCCACGCTCCCGCGCAGCCGCCGGAACCGGCGGGCGACGGTCTGGTCGGAGACGCCGAGGACGGCCGCGATCCGGCTGAACGGGGCCCGCCCGTCGAGCTGCAGGGCCTGCAACAACTGCAGGTCGAGTGCGTCGAGCACGTGCGGCTCCGGGGCGTGGTCATGACTGATGGGCGTACGCGTGATCGTAAAGGAGCCGGAAGTGCGGCGGGCGGCGGCACCCTCCTGAAACGGACGAGCCCGGGGCCGCGTCTGCGGCCCCGGGCTCGTCCGTTCTTCCCTCAGCCGTGCGGGTGCGCCAGGTCCAAATCGAGGGCCTCCACCGCGCGGCCGTTCACGGACACCGTCCGGGTCGAGGCCGGGTAGCCGCTGGCGACCAGCGAGTACTCGCCCGAGTCCAGATCGCCGAAGGCGTACGCGCCGTCCGAGCCGGTGGTCGAGGTGCCCACCACGTTCCCGGCCGCGTCCAGCAGCGTCACGCGCGCGTCGGACAGCGGCCGGAGCTCCGCCTTCGTACGGATCCGACCCTCCAGGCGGACGCCCGGCCGGAGTGCGATGTCCGGCTGGACGGTGGCGGACTTGGCGGCCCGCGCCGCGACGGCGGTGGGCCGGAACCCTTCGGCGGTCACGGAGATCGTGATCTCACCCTCGGCGATGTCCCCGAAGACATAGCTCCCGGAGGCGTCGGTGATGCCGGTCGCGAGGACGTCGCCGCGGGCGTCCGTCACGGTGACGACGGCGTGGGCGAGGGGGAGCCCGTCGTCCGCGCCGACGACCTTTCCGGTCATGCTGCCCGCGCCGGACAGCAGGATGTCGTGCTCGGTCGGACGGTCCGCGAGGACGAGGTTCGTCGCGTGCGGGTGGTGGCCGTCCGCCGTCGTGATCAGCACATGGGCGCCGGGCCCGGGAACCGGCACGCGGTAGCGCCCGTCGGTCCCGGCGACGGCGCGCGCGAGCTGCCGGCCCGTCGGCGAGATGAGGGTGAGCACGGCACCCGCCAGGCCCGCGCCGGCCGCGTCGCGCACGGTGCCGGACAGGGCGGGCTCGGTGGCGTCCACCGCTTCGACCGGCTCGGGTGCGGGAGCAGACCGGGGCGCCGGCTTCGGCCGTCGCAGCAGCACCGCACCGACCAGCGCCGCGAGCACGGCCAGCGAACCGGCCACGATCAGGCACAGCTGCATCCCGTCGAGGAACGACTCGGACAGCGCGCCGAGCGCCCGCCCCCGGTCCGCCCCGAGGTCCAGCTGGGCGACCGCCCCGAGCCCCTGCGCCTCCGCCGCACCGACGACCCGCTCCGCCGCGGACCCGGTGACCCCGGCATCGGCCAGGTGCTCGCCCAGCGACCCCGTGGACTTCGACGTGAGCAGCGCGCCGAGGATCGCCGGACCGAGCGCGCCGCCCACCTGCCGCAGCGCGTTGTTGCCCGCAGCGGCCATGCCCGCCAGGTGGTGCGGCACGGAGGACACGGCGGTCGCCGTCATGGGCGTGACGACGAGACCCATGCCGAGCCCGAGCAGGGCGAGCCGCCAGGCCATCGGGCCGAACGAGGTGTCGGCGGTCAGCGACGTCAGCGAGAACAGCGCGCCCGCCGCACACAGCAGACCGACGGTGATCAGCACGCGCGGCGAGATCCGGTGCATCACACGACCGGCCACAGGGCCGACGAAGAAGCAGACCCCGGTCACCATCAGCAGCCGGTACCCGGCGTCGAGGGTGTCGAGCTGCTGCACCATCCCGAAGTAGAGGCTGAGCACGAAGAAGAACCCGATGAGCCCCATGAAGGTGATCATCGCGATCAGGCTCGTCGCGCTGAATCCCGCGCTGCGGAAGAGCCCCAGGTCGAGCATCGGACTGGCGCTGCGCCGCTCGAAGACGACGAAGGCGATCAGGCCGACCACGGCGAGCCCCAGCGCCACCAGCACCCGGGTGTCCGTGAAGGAGCCGGCGCCGCCCTCGATCACCCCGTACACGAGCGCCGTGATGGCGACGGTGGCGGTGATCTGTCCCGGCCAGTCGAGCGCCCGGGCATGCGGGGCGCGGGAGTCCTTCACCAGCTTGGCGGCGACCGCCATGGCGAGCAGCGCCACGGGTATCGACGGCAGATAGATCCAGCGCCACTCCTGGTGCGCCAGGATCACGCCCGAGATCAGCGGGCCGACGGCCAGCGCCGCCATCAGGGACGACGCCCACAGGCCGACGAACTTGCCGCGCTCACGCGGGTCGGGCACCGCTTGGCTGATCATCGCCAGAGTCGTCGGCAGCAGCGCCGCCGCACCGATCCCGGCCAGCGCCTGGCCGGTCCACACCACCTCGACCGACTGTGCGCACAGCGCCGTCGCGGCGCCGACGGCGGTGAACGCGAGGCCCGCCTGGAACACCTTCTTGCGCCCGTGCACATCGCCGAATACGCCCGCCGTGAGGATGAGCGCCGCCATCGGCAGCACGAACGCGTCCGACACCCACGACAGCTCGGAGGTGGACGCGCCCAGCGCGCGCTGGATCGCCGGGAGACTCACCGACACGGAGGTCACCGGCAGATAGGCGACGAACACCCCGACACAGGCCATGACGAGGGTGACGGCCCGCCGCTCCTGTGTTCCGTTCGCCGTTGTCGCCACGTTCACGAAGACCCTCTCCTGCGGCGCGGTGCGCCGCGTTCGACATTCCGATCGTGAGCACCCTCCGTCCTCGGGCGGCATCGGGGCCAGCCAGGGTCGCCGAACCCCGGAAAACCGATGCCGGGATGCCCGGATTCACGGATTTCCGACAAGCCGCGGGACATGCGTGCGCACACCGGACATGCGCGCGTACGTACGAGGAGGGCCCCGGCGATGCATCCGCCGGGGCCCTCCTCGTACGACGTGCCGCGGGTCAGCCCGCCACCGCGTCCGGTTCGGCCGCCACCTGGGGCGCGGCCTCGCCCGTGAGCCGGGTGACCGCGTCCTGCATGTGCGCGTCGAGGAGCATGAGGAGGCGCTCCTCGTCCTCGTCGCGCATCGCCTCGATCAGCTCCGCGTGCTCCTCGACCAGCGCGTCCGGATCGGGGTGGTCGTCGGTGAGGACCGACAGGCACATCCGCGTCTCCACGAACAGGGTCTGCGCGATGCGCTGCAGGCGCGGGCTGCCGGACTCCTCGACGAGCACCTGGTGGAAATCCATGTCGGCGGCGCTCAGCGCCGCCTCGTTGCCGCGCCGCGCCGCCGACTCCATCCTGCGGTGCACCTTCTCCAGATGGTTCGCGGTGGTCTGCGGGTCCTGCTGGAGCACGAGTCGGCAGGCCGCGGACTCCATGGCGGTGCGCGCCAGATAGATGTCGCGCACGTCGTCCTCGTCGAGGCGGGTCACGAAGACGCCGCGATGCGGTGCGCTGACGGCGATGCCCTGCTGCACGAGGCGTTGCAGCGCCTCGCGCAGGGGACCCCGGCTCACGCCCAGCTGACCCGCCAGCTCGGCCTCGCCGAGCTGGGTGCCCGGCGCCAGGGTGCCGTCCATGATCGCTTCCGTGAGCCGGGCGGCGATGACGGTCGCCGCGGGTTCACGCTTGACCGGTCGCAGCGCTTTCGCAGTGGCCATATTAAGTTCGGTCCTCTGATCGGCGCGGCCGCCGCCTCAGGCGGTCGCGGGGGTCGGGGAATGGGGTGTGCGGGAGAGCCGGAACAGCGAGCCGAGGCCCTCGCGCGGCGTCTCGTCGCCGGCGAGCCGCAGGCCCTCCCAGGCGGTGACCTGGTTGGCCGTCAGGACGGGCTTGCCGACGGCCTCCTCGAGGTCGTCGAGCCAGGCGGCGCTGTGCAGCGCGGTGTCCGGCAGCAGGATCGCCTCGGCGTCCGGGTGGTCGTTGTTCCGCGCCAGTTCGATGACCTGCTCGCGGCCCAGCGTGCCGACCTCGGCGGCGGTGATGATGCCCTGCCCCGACACCGAGACGACCTCGGAGCCGTGGTGCTCCAGGAACCGGACGAAGTAGCCCGTCACGTCGTCCGGGTACGTCGCGGCGATCGCCAGGCGGCGCACCCCGAGCGCTTGGACGGCGTGCGCGAACGCGAAGGACGTGGAGGAGGCCCGCTCGGCCGGAAGGCCCGCCGCCTCGGCGAGTTCGGCGACCTGCTTGCGGGCGCCCTCGGGTCCGAAGATGAAGCTGGCGCTGGTGCACGCCCAGATCACCACGTCCTGCGGCTGGGCGAGCAGCTCACCGAGCGCCGCCTTGAGACGGTGCGTGGAACCCATCTCCAGGAGGTCGTCCACCCGGTGCGCGTCCACGCCGATGTCCGTGTGGACGAGCGTGAGCCGGGCTCCGCCGCCGATCATCCGCTCGAGGCGCGGATAGTCGTCCTCTGCGGAGAATCCGGGGTACAGAAACCCGACTCGGGTGGTCTTCTCGCTCATGCTTTCGACGTCCTTTCGTGCAGGCAGTGTACCGGGAATCCGGTCAAATGTAGATTGTTGACAGTACGAAGAGCGGCAGCGCCACGGGTGTGGCGCTGCTCAGGGGGCAGAGGTCAGGGCGTCAGCCGAGGTCGAGGTCCGCGATCGGCTCGTCCGGGGGAGCGGCCGCCGCCGACTCGGGCGCGGCGATCTGCTCCCAGTCGGCGGCCTCCCGCACGACGGCCGCCGCGGCGGCGGGCGGCGGGGGAGCGATGCCCCGCCCGAGGTAGGGCGAGAGCGCCGCACGGGCCGCCGGGTCGATCAGCGACTGGTAGTCACCCGCCGCGCTGGCGCCCGCGTGCCGCAGCGCGGACCACATCGTGACCTGGTTCGCGGAGATCACCGGGATCCTGAGCTCCGCCTCCAACTGCGGGATCACGTCGTACGTCGACAGGTTGGTGCAGCTGATGAAGAGGCAGTCGGCGTTCGTCAGGTCCGCCGAGCGGGCCAGCTCCACCACGTTGCGATAGCCGACCTTCCAGATCTCCCCGGTCAGGCCCATGTACTGGCGGCCGACCACGTCCACGTCCGCCTCGCCGAGGAAGTCGGCGAGCGAGTCCGTCAGCGACGCCGTGTACGGCGTGATGACGCTGACGCGGCGTGCCCCCAGCTCGCCGAGGGCTTCAAGGAGCGCACCGGATGTGGTGACGGAGGGGGCGCCGCCGCCCGCACCGCTCATGGACACGCACATCGCACGTTCGTGCGCGGTGCCGCCGACGAAGCTGCCGGATGTGCAGGCGTACGCGTAGGACGCGGGCCGGACCGCGTCGAGGGCCATGACGGCGTTGTGCAGGGTCTCGTGCTCGCTGATCAAGCGAGCCATGTCCACGCTGACCTCCACGGGAACGTACGGGGTGCGGGTCAGGTGGAGGGAGATCTCCTCGGGGGTCCAGCGCCACAGCTCGCGATCGAGCGCGAAGTCGAACGGGGCGACTACGCCGATGCCGAGCTGCGGGACGGGTCCGCCGAAGGTCGTGATGTCCAATGCAGTGCCCCTTCGTGGCTGCACGCGTACGAGAAGCGGTCCGTACGCCTGAGGTGGACGTGTAATGGCAGGTGGTGCGAGGGGGAGAGGTGTTTTGCCGGACGGTCCACGGGTAAGGGAGTGGGCCCGCGGTTCGCCTGTAGATTGTTGACAACGTAAAGATCGGCTGCTTAGCGTGTCAATCCCCTACGCGGGGCGGCTCGTTCGTCGTGGTGAAAGCCTCGGTAAAGAGCCGGGGAGTTCAGCCCAGGGGATGGCCCTTCCCCAGCCCTCACGGGGCTTCGTTCCTCCATGGTCAACCCTCGTACCGCACCTCGCATAATGTCCGCTCCGATCGTCGCCGCTTCCCTCGGGCGACCAGAAGGACCGCCGTGCCGAAGACCGAGAAATCCCGCGTCCTGGTGCTCGCCGACCACCGGCCCAGCGGCCTGGAGGAGGTGGCCGCCCACGCCGAGCTCGTCTGCATCCCCGAGGACCGTCTCGCCGCGGAACTCCCGCACGCCGACGCGCTGTTGGTATGGGAGTTCGGCACCGACGCACTGCCCGGCGCCTGGCCCGAACGGGGCGGACCGCGCTGGGTGCACACGGCGAGCGCCGGCGTCGACCGTCTGATGTTCCCGGCCCTGCGTGAATCCGAGGCGATCCTCACCAACTCGCGGGGCGTTTTCGAACAGCCGATCGCGGAGTACGTCGCGGGGCAGATCATTGCCCTCGCGAAGGACTTCGCCGGCACCTACGACCGGCAGCGCGACCACGTCTGGCGGCACCGGGTCACCCAGCGGGTCTGGGGGACACGCGCGGTCGTGCTTGGCGGCGGGCCCATCGGCCGCGCCGTCGTACGCACCCTGCGCGCGCTCGGCATCGAGACCGACCTGGTCGGACGCACCCGCAGGGAGGGCGACCCCGAGGTCGGCACGGTGCACGCCTTCGACGAGCTCGACGCGCTGCTCACGCGCGCCGACTGGGTGGTCTGCGCGGCGCCGCTGACCGAGCAGACGCAGGATCTGTTCGACGCGGCCACCTTCGCCCGAATGAAGCGCGGCGCCCGCTTCGTCAACGTCGGGCGCGGCCCGATGGTCGTCGAGAAGGATCTGCTCTCCGCCCTGGAAGAGGGCCAACTGGGTGGCGCGGCGCTCGACGTGTTCCGCGAGGAACCGCTGCCCGCGGACAACCCGCTGTGGGACGCACCCAATCTGCTGGTCTCCCCGCACATGTCGGCCGACACCGACACCTGGCTCGACGACCTCGCCGAGGTCTTCGCGGACAACTTCACGCGCTGGCGCGCGGGCCGCCCGTTGCGCAATGTCGTGGACAAGGAACTGGGCTACGTACCGGTCGCGGACGCCCCGCAGGCCGCAGCAGAGGAGGGCTCCCGATGACCAGCACGACCGACGCCACCCCCGCGACCGCCGCGGGCACCCCGGCTCCCCAGGAGCCGTACGCGCTGACCGCCACCGAGCTGCTCGCCGCCTACGAGAGCGGCGACCTGTCCCCGGTCGAGGCCACCGTCTCCGTGCTCGACCGCATCGAGTCCGTCGACCCCAAGCTCAACGCGTTCTGTCTGGTCGACCGCGACGAGGCGCTCGCACAGGCCCGGGCGAGCGAGGAGCGTCGTCGGCGCGGCGAGGCCCTCGGCCTCCTCGACGGCGTGCCGACGTCCATCAAGGACCTGATGCTCACCAAGGGCCACCCGACGCTGCGCGGCTCGCTGACCATCGCGGCGGACCGCGAGTGGAACGAGGACGCGCCGTGCGTCGCCCGGATGCGGGAACAGGGCGCCGTGTTCGTCGGCAAGACGACGACCCCGGAGTTCGGCTGGAAGGGTGTCACCGACAACCCGCTGACCGGCGTCACCCGCAATCCGTGGGACCCCTCGACCACGGCGGGCGGCTCGTCGGGCGGCAGCGCGTCGGCCGTCGCCGCGGGCATGGCCCCGCTGTCCATCGGCACCGACGGCGGCGGCTCGGTGCGGATCCCGGCCGCGTTCTGCGGCATCTTCGGCATGAAGCCCACGTACGGGCGGATCCCGCTCTACCCGGCCAGCCCGTTCGGCACGCTGGCGCACGCGGGCCCCATGAGCCGCACCGTCGAGGACGCCGCCCTCCTCATGGACGCCATCACGGGCTTCGACAGCCGCGACTGGTCGGCCCTCGACGCCCCGCACGGCAGCTACCGCGCCGCCGTCACCGAGGCCCTCGCCGACGGCTCCCTGCGCGGACTGCGCATCGCCTACGCCCCGACCCTCGCGGGCGCCCCCGTGGACCCGCAGGTCGCCGAGCGAGTCGCCGCCGTGGCCCGGCTCCTGGCCGACCTCGGGGCGGATGTCGAAGAAGCCGACCCGGGCTTCTCCGACCCCGCGGAGGCGTACCACACGCTGTGGTTCTCGGGCGCCGCCAAGGTCGTCGAACACCTGGGCGCCGAGCAGTTCGCCCAGCTGGACGCCGGGCTCCAGGAGGCGTGCCGCGAGGGCGCCGCGAAGAGCGCGCTCGACTACCTGGGCGCCGTCGACACGCGCATGGCGCTCGGCGTGCGCATGGGGCGCTTCCACGAGACGTACGACCTGCTGCTCACGCCCGCGGTGCCGATCCCGGCGTTCGAGGCGGGCGTCGAGGTGCCGGCCGGCAGCGGGCACAAGCGGTGGACGGGCTGGACCCCGTTCACGTACCCCTTCAACCTGACGCAGCAGCCGGCCTCCACGGTGCCGTGCGGCGTGACCGAAGCGGGTCTGCCGGTGGGCGCGCAGCTGGTCGCCGCGCGCCACGGCGACGAGCTGGTGCTGCGCGCGTCGGCGGTGCTGCACGCGGCGCTGCGCGGATCCGGGGTGGTGGACACGGCGCCGGTCGGCTGAACATCAAGCCCCGGCAAGGCCCGGCGCGCCCTTGGATTCCAGGCGGCCCAACGGGTGGGCGCCCGCGGCGAGTTCGGCCCGGGCCGCCGCCCAGTCGGTGTCGCCGAGGCCCAGCGCATGGCGCAGGTAGGCCGTCGTGACGCGCTGGACCAGGGCGACGTGCGCGGGGTTCTCGTCGGTCGTCTCCGCGGCCTCGTATCCCGAGATGCCGCCGAGGAAGTGCTCGGCCCCGAACAGGGTCAACAGGCTCTTGTCACCGGGGCCGAGCGTGTACGGGTCGGTCGTCCACTCCGCGCCCCGGACGGTCATCGGCAGCTCGTCCTTGTCTCCCGCGACGACCAACGCGGGAGCGCTCATCCGCGTGAAGTCGGGGTGCCGCAGCCAGGGAAGATGCTCCGCGGCGTAGGGCGTCAGGGAGTCGCCGCCGCTCCCGGCCGTGGCCAGCAGCACGCCCGCCCGGACGCGTGGGTCGGACAGATCCTCCGTCACCCCCGTCTTGGGATCGCCGACCCGCAGCCCGAGCAGCATGCCCGCCGTCTGACCGCCGAAGGAATGCCCGGCCACGGCTGTTCGCCCCTGATCCACGCGGCCGCGCAGACCGGGAACGGCCGCTTCGAGCACGTCCAAGTGATCGAGCACGATCCTCATGTCCTCGACGCGGTACCGCCAGGTCCGGGGCCCGCGCGGATCGTCCGCCGCGAGGCCGAGTGTCCTGGAGTCGAGATGCGTGGGCTGGACGACGACGAAGCCGTGCGCGGCCCAGTGGTCGGCCAGCGGCCCGTATCCCTCCAACGACGAGCCGAATCCGTGAGCGAAGAGAACGACCGGCAGGTCCCGCCCGGCCACCGGCGCGGTGACGCGTACGCGCAGGCCTCCGTCGTGGTGCGGCGCCGGCAGCACCACCGGCTTGACCGAGACGACGGGGGCGGGCGCGGGTGTGTTGTCCCGGGAATCCGGGAGGTCCAAGGTGTCCATGCGCGTACGCTAAAACCTGACGTCGACGTCAGAGGCAAGGCCTGACGCCGGACCGGCCAGGGAGGCGCACGGATGCGTATCGGAGAGCTCGCCGCCAGGACCGGCGTCAGCGTCCGGGCGCTGCGCTACTACGAGCAGCACGACCTGCTCGCCGCGGAACGCAGCCCCAGCGGGCAACGGCTGTACACGCAGGACGCGGTCGACCGGGTCCTGCTCATCCAGCAGCTCTACGCCGCCGGCCTGTCGAGCCGCACCATCGTCGAGCTCCTGCCGTGCGTCGTCGACGGTGACGCCACCCCCGAACTGCTCGACCGCCTGTCGACGGAGCGGGACCACATCGACCAGAAGATCGCCGAGCTGGCCGACACCCGCGACCGTCTCGACTCCGTCATCGCCGGTGCCACGACGAACTTGCGCACCGGCCGGTCCTGCCGCGCCTCCGCGCCGTAATCTGAGCCCGTGATCCTGCCCAAGATCCGCGACCCCCGCTTCATCACCCTGCGCCGCGGAGGGACGCTCACGGACGACGACCACCACCTCCTCGCCCTGTGGGCGGCCACGTGCGCCTCGCACGTGCTGCCGCACTTCGAGACGGTGGCGCCGGACGACCCACGCCCCCGTCAGGCCGTCGAACGGATCCGGGCGTGGGCGCGCGGAGAGATCAGAATGTCCGATGCCCGCGCGGCGGGCGGCCACGCGATGGCGGCCGCCCGCGTACTCGAAGGTCCGGCCCGGCACGCGGCGTTCGCCGCGGGACAGGCCGCCGTGGTCGCGCACGTCGCGGCGCACGAACTGGGCGCGGCGGCCTACGCCATCAAGGCCGTTCGCGCGGCGGCGCCCAAGGACGAGGCCGAGGAGGCGGGCCGGGACGAGTGCCGTTGGCAGCGCGAGCGGCTCCCGGACGCCATCCGGGCACTCGTCCTGGACGATCAGCGTCTGCGCAACGACATCTGCTGGTCGGTCTTCGACTGCTGACGCCGCGTCAACAGCAGCTGTGCACCGCGTGTTCGGGCCGGTGCCACCAGTACCGTTCGAGGACGGGGCCCTGCGGCACGTCCTCGGCGGAGGCGCTGCGGACCGACGACTGGGCCGCCGCCCCGTCCGAATCCTTCGTGCTCTTCGCACTCTTCGCCGAGGCTGGCGCCCCGTCCGCGACCAGGTCTGACACGTCGTGCACCACGCCCCCGGTGACCACCGTGCGGACCGCCGCGGCGGCGGTGACGTCCTTCAGCGGATCGCCCTCCACCAGCACCAGGTCGGCCAACTTGCCCGGCTCGATCGTGCCCAGATGCTCCGTCGCACCCAGAGTGCGGGCGCCCTCCGCGGTGGCGGAGCGCAGCGCGTCGGCGGGGGAGACCCCGTAGCGGACCATGGCCTGCACATTGAGGTGGTAGTAGACCGCCGGAGGTACGAGGGGACTGTCCGTGCCGACATGGACGTGCGCCCCGCCCTCGATCAGGCGCCGCACGGTCGCCCCGTGCCGGGCGACGAAACCCAGTTCGGCCGTGGGCTCCTCGGCCTGCGCGGCCCGCACACCGTCGCGGAACTCGTCGTACGCCTCCGTGGGCAGCAGCGCCTTCAGACGCGCGTCGTCCAGGGCCCACCCGGCATACCGGTACAGCGCCGCCCGCACCGACGACAGGCCGAGCCCGGAAAGGCCGAGCGTCGGGGTGAAGGCCATGCCGGACGCGATCAGCGGGGCCGTGACGTCGTCGTAGGAGTGCCCGAGGTGGGTCTCCTTCTGGCGGCGGCCGTAGCGGCTGGTGCCGCCCACGTGCTCGGCGCCGTCGGCCCCGAGCGCCAACGGCCCGAACAGATAGTGCGAGGTCACGGGCAGGCCGAGCCGGTGGGCGCCGGCGATGGCCTCCGCCTGCATGTCGTACGGCAGCCTGACGTACGTCTTCACCAGGTCGTGCCCGAGCGCCTCGTGCTTGTCCAGCTCGCGCCGCAGCTGCTCGCGGTCGGTCACGGGCCGCGCGGAGGAGTAGTACACCCGGGAGCCGTCGATCAGCTCGCCGGCCGTGAAGACCCGGGGCCCGACCCGCCGCCCCGACTCCACGGCCTCCTTCGCCTCCACCAGGTGGTAGTGGCCGCTGCCCGGCGAGCGCACCGAGGTGATCCCGAACGCCAGCCACAGCCGGGACGTCGCGTCCAGCTCCCACGGCCCGTGCTCGTGCGCGGCGATCATGCCGGGTATCGCGGTCAGTTCACCCGCCTTCACCACCTTGTCCCCGGAACGGACGGCCGTCGTGCCTGCCTTTTGGACCGCGGCGATACGGTCGCCGTCGAGGACGATCTCGACATCGCGGCGCAGCCGGGACCCGGTGCCGTCCCACAGCGCACCGACGCGCACCACCGTGCGCCCGGTCGGCTTCGCCGGACGCCACGTCAGGTCCAGGGGGACCGCGGCGGCGCGTCCACCGCGCGCGTCCGCGATCCGCAGCCGGCCCGCGGACAGGTAGAGGAGCGAGCGGGAATCGCCGCTGAAGGAGGGGAAGTCGGCGCTCTCGCTGTTGACGGTGCGGGCCTTGCCCGCGGGCAGCCCGGCCGCGTCCACCGGCACCACGCGCAGGGTGCCGTCCACGACGCAGGCGAGGTGCTTGCCGTCGGGGGAGTACACCGGGCCCGCGTACTCCCGATTGCCCAGCGAGGAGCCCGGAACGGGGTCGCTGTAACGCGCCTCGCCGGTGGCGAGTTCGACGGTGAGGACGCGGTTGTGACCCTCCCTGAAGCGCGGGGTGACGGGTGCCAAGGCCGCCAGCGAGACGCGGCTGCCGTCGGCGGTGAAGGAGGGGCGGCCGGGCGCGTTGAGCGGTCCGACGACCTTGCGGACGGCGCCGCTCTCCACATTCAGGATGTGCACGCCGGCGTCGGCGACGAAGGCGACGGCCGACCCGTCGTGGCTGACCGCGGGCAGCGTCGCGCCGCCCACGTCGGTCAGGCGCCGGGTCGCGCCGTCGGCGAGGGTGCACCGCCACAGTTCCTGCGTGCCGGAGCGGTCGCTGACGTACACGAGGGAGTCCCCGTCGGGGGACCAGGTCGGCGACGTGTTGTGGTGTCCGTCGGAGACCACCGCCCGGGGCCGACCGCCGCGGCGCATCACCCAGATGTCACCGAGCGCGGCGAACGCCACGCGGTCGCCGTCCGGGGCGAGTTCGGGCCCGACGATGCCGCGCACGGGCCTGGCGGCGGTGGAGTCGAAGTCCCTGGCCGTGGGGCGCTCCTCGACAGTGGGCACCTGCACGTCGGCCGTGAACGGGATGTCCTTGACCGACTGCTTGCCGAGCGAGCGGCGGCGGATCTTGCCGTCCGCCGTGTACAGCAGCTCGTCCGCGCCGACCCAGCGCACCGGCAGCGGGAAGACGTCCTCGTCCGCGCCGGAGACCGCGTCGCCGTCCACGACGACGCAGGTTCCGGCGCTGGTCAGATGCACGTAGGCGAGCCGTTCGCCGTCGGGGGAGAGGGAAGGGCCCGCTACGAAGCCGGAGTCCACCTTCGCGAGGACCTTGCGGCTGCCGTCGGCCTCGACCCGCTCGATCGCCTGCGGCGCGCTGTCCTTGCCGGAGGTGAACACGATGGCCTTGCCGTCGGGCGCCCAGGCGGGCTGCGCCTCCTGCGCGCTGCCCTCGGTCCAGACCCGGCGCTCGCCACCCTCGGCGGACAGTACGTGGACGGCGTAGCGGCTGCCGGTCTCGACGGCGCAGGCGATGCGCGTGCCGTCGGGGGACCAGCGGGGCTCGCGGTGATCGTCGGCACCGTCGGTGAGTTGACGCAGCCCGCGCCCATCGGAGCCGACGACCCACAGATGGAAGGAACCGTCGGTGTACGCGGAGAACACGATGTGCCGGCCGTCGGGCGAGTAGTCCGGCTCGACCGCCTCCAGTGCGCCGCCGGTCAGCCGCTCGGCGTCGCCGCCCTCGGCCGGCACCGTCCACAACGTATTGACCAGGTCGAACACGACGGTGCCGCCGTCGGGCGACAGCGCGGCCGAGCCGTTGGTCATCCCGGTCACCGTGACCGCCGCGCGTCTCCCGGCGGCCGCCGCACCCGACGCGGACAGGGCCGCACCGCCCGACCCGGCCAGCGCGGTCCCGGCGGCGACGAGGCCGCTCCGCTTGACGAAAGCACGGCGTGTGAAAGCCACGGTCGTCCAACCTCCCGAAGATCAGCAACAGTTGACCGGAGGCTATGCACACCGCGCGTCACAGCGTCCGCACGCGCGGTAGATGTGACGTGAAAGTAATGCGCTGCCGCCGCTGCTCCGCACACCGGCGCACCCGACCCCGAAAAGCCTTCCGTCGGGCGGAAGCCCCGGTGACCCGGCGGGATCGCTGCGGCACAATACGGCGCCCATGAGCCACCGTCAGCCGGGCCCCGCACACCTCGCCAACCTCGACCTCAACCTGTTGGTGACCCTCCGTGCGCTGCTGCGCGAGCGCAACGTCACCCGCGCCGCCCGGCAGCTGGGCGTCACCCAGCCCGCCGTCAGCGCCACGCTGTCCCGGCTGCGCCGGCACTTCGGGGACGAACTGCTCGTGCGGGTCCAGGGCGCCTATGTGCTGTCGCCGCTCGCCACGCAGTTGGCCGGGCAGGCCGAGGCGGTGTGCGCGGCGGCCGAGCGGCTCTTCGCGACCGGCCGAGCCTTCGATCCGGCCACCACGGAACGGGAGTTCACGCTCCTCATGGCCGACTATCCGGCGAGCGTCCTGGGCCCCGCGCTGTCCCGGCTCTTCGACCGCGAGGCGCCTCACGCGGCGCTGCATCTGCAACTGGTCAGGGAGACCATCGGCAGCGGCGCCGGAGAGACCATCCGGCTCGTCGACGGCATGGTCTCGCCGCCCCTCGGCCACTTCCGCACACCGGGCGTGGCCTCCGTCCCGCTCTTCACCGACCGCTGGGTCTGCCTGGTGTCCGCGGGCAACCCGCTGTGCGAGGCCGCGTCGTTCGGCATCGAGGACCTGGCGCGGCAGCCGTGGGTCGTGCCGTACCACCGCGACGACGGCTATCCGTCGGCCGCCCCGGCGACCCGGCAGCTGACCGCGCTCGGCATCCGGCCGCGGATCGCCGTCCGCGTGGAGAGCTACCGCGCCGTGCCCGACTTCGTCGCGGGGACCCGCCGGGTGGCCCTCGTGCCCGAGCGCCTCGCCGCGCCGCTGACCTCCGCGCACGGCCTGCGCACGCTGAACTGCCCGGTCCCGCTCGACCCGTTGGACGAACACCTGTGGTGGGACGCGAGCCACGACGAGGACCCCGCGCACAGCTGGCTGCGCGACCTCGTGGTCCGGGCGACAGGCGGCATCGCACCATAAACGCCGTTGATGGCGGCCAGTCGAACGCTCTATTGACCTGGGCATTCCCCCCGGCGACGGGTGCTCCCTACGGTGCGCAGGAGCGGTGGGAACCACGAGCCCCCGCCACGCACCCGCACCCCCTCGCACCGGGAGACCTCCATGCCCCATGCCCTGACCGAGCTGAAGGTCCGTACCGTGACCAAGCCCGCGGGCGCCGCCCGCCACGACCTCGACGCCGATGTCTGCGTGGTCGGCGCGGGCGTCGCCGGCGTCTCGGCCGCCGTCGAGAGCGCCCGGCTCGGCCGCGAGGTCGTCCTCGTCGACAGCCTGCCCGTGCTCGGTGGGCAGATGGTCAACTCGCTGATCGGCCTGTTCTGCGGTGTGTACGGCAACGGCCCGGACTACCGGCAGCTCACCCACGGCATCTTCGACGGCATCTTCGCCGACCTGGGCGCCTCCGGCGATCTGCACCACAACCGCGGCCACACCATGACCGTCAGCTACGACGAGGTGGCCCTCGGCCGGTGGGTCGAGCGGCGCATCCGCGAACTCGGCATCCGCGTCGTGCTGGGCGCCTCGCTCACCGGCGTCGAACGCGAAGGCCGGCGCATCAACTCCGCGTCCTTCGCGACCCGTTACGGCCCCGTACGCGTCGCCGCCCCGGGCTTCGTCGACGCCAGCGGCGACGCCGCCCTCGCCTGGGAGGCGGGGCTGCCCTGCCGGGTGCCGGAGCGCACGATCTACGGCTCGCAGCAGATCGTCCTCGAGCACCTGGACGAGGAGCACAAGCCGGGCCGCGAGGAACTCGCCGAGCGCGTCCACGGCCAGGCCGCCGACTGGGGCCTGATCCGCCGCGACGGCCTCGCGTTCTTCTTCCCCGGACGGGGCACCGCCGTACTGAACATGACCCACGTCCCCGCCCCGCTCGACCCGGTCGAGGCGTCGTCCGCCCAACTCGACGGGCGCGAACAGGCCGACCGCGTGGTCGAGTTCCTGCGCGCCGAGTTCCCCAAGGCGTTCGGCAACGCGAAGGTCCGCTCGTACGGCTTCCCCGGGCGGCGCCAGACCCGCTGGATCAAGGGCGTCCACCAGCTGTCCCTCGGCGAAGTCCGCTCCGGCACCCGCTTCGACGACGCCGTCGCCCGCACCGCCTGGCCCGTCGAACTGCACGACCGCGCCGACGGATACGTCTGGGAGACCTTCGGCCCCGACCACGTCCACTACGTGCCGCTGCGCTCCCTGCTCTCGCCCGACTGCGACAACCTCGCCGCCGCGGGGCGCTGCGCCGACGGCGACGCCGCCGCACTGTCCAGCGTCCGCGTCATGGGCCCGTGCGCGGCGATGGGCGCGGGCGCCGCGCAAGCCCTGGACCTCGCCGGACCCGACGGCAGCGTGCACGACATCGACCTCGCCGCCCTGCGCACGCGCCTTGCCGCCAACGTCGACGACTGAGGGAGCCCGCCCATGACAGACCTCCGCAGCAACTACACCCCGGGAACGTCCCCGTGGGCCGTCCGCAGGGCCCAGTGGCGGGCCCTCGGACTCACCGACGAGGACATGGCCAAACCGAAGATCGCCATCGTCAACTCCTCGTCGCAGCTCGCCACTTGTTACAGCCACCTCGACGCCGTCGCCGCTGCCGCCAAGGAGGCGATCGACGCGGCGGGCGGCATCGGCTTCGAGATCCGCACGGTCGCCCCCAGCGACTTCATCCACAGCGCGGGCGGCCGCGGCGGCTACATCCTCTCCGCCCGCGACCTGATCAGCCACGACATCGAAGCCGCCGTCGAGGGCGCCCAGTTGGACGGCATGCTCACCCTCGCCTCCTGCGACAAGACCGCCCCCGGCCAACTGATGGCGGCGGCCAGGCTCGACCTGCCGACCGTCGTCGTCGGCTGCGGCTACCAGCCCTGCGGCACCTTCGCCGGACGACACTGCGACATCGAGGACGTCTTCCTCGGCGCGGGACACCACGCCCAGGGCCGCATCACCCTCGACGATCTGACCGGCATGAGCGAGAACGCGGTGGCCGGACCCGGTGTCTGCGCCGGCATGGGCACCGCCAACTCCATGCACATCGCCTGCGAAGCCCTCGGCATGGCACTGCCGGGCTCCACGCCCGTGCTCGCGAACAGCCCGAAGATGTGGGACGACGTGCGCACCGCGGGCAGCCGGATCGTCGACCTCGTACGAGAGGACCTGCGTCCGCGCGCCCTGCTGACCCGCGAGGCCTTCGAGAACGCGGTCACCGCCATGGTCTCCGTCAGCGCCTCCATCAACTCCGTCAAACACCTGCAGGCGGTCGCCCAGGAGGCGGGAAACGGCGTCGACGTCTACGGGCTGTACGAACGCCTCGCAGACCGGGTGCCGCTCCTCGCCGCCGTGCGACCCAACGGCCCTGTGTCCATTGAGGAGTTCGAGGCGGCGGGCGGCGCGGCCGGGCTGCTGTGGAAACTGCGCGACCTGCTGCACACCGATGCCCGCACCGTCACCGGACGCACCCTCGGCGAGAACCTCGAAGGCCGTGCCCCCGCCGACCCGGAAGTGATCCGCCCGATCGACCGGCCGCACGGCCGCCGCCCCACGATCGTCCTGGTCCGCGGCTCGCTCGCACCCGCCACCGGCATCGTCAAACTCGCCGTCGACGAGGAACGCTCGCCGTCGTTCACCGGCCCCGCCAAGGTGTACGACACCCCGCAGGACGCCCTCGAAGGGCTCAAGGCCGGTGACGTGCGGCCCGGGCAGGTGCTCGTGCTGCGCGGCCTCGGCCCCACCGGAACACCCGGCATGGGCATGGCCTCACGGCCCGTCTTCGCGCTCGACGGCGCCGGGCTCACCGGCAAGGTCGCCGTCGTCACCGACGGGCAGCTCTCCGGCCTCGTCAACAAGGGCATCGTCGTCGGCGAGGTGTCACCGGAGGCCGCCGCGGGCGGTCCCTTGGCCCTGGTGCGCGACGGCGACACGATCTCCGTCGACCTCACCACCCGCCGCGCCGACCTCCTCGTACCGGACGAGGAACTGGCCGCCCGCACCCCCGTCACCGCGTACGCGGAGGGCGGACGCGGCTGGCTGTCCGTCTACCGCCGCACGGTCCGTCCCCTGCAACAGGGCGCGGTCACCCTCGAGGAAGGACCCACGCCCGCGTGAAACTCAGCGACACCGACAAGGCCCTGCTCGACGGCGCCGAGGGCCCCGCCGCCGCGGCCGCCATGGACCTCCTGGTCCGCTACGGCCGCGCCCTGGACGCCGAGGAACTGTGCGACGTGCGCAACGTCGCCGGCACCATGACCCAGCCCTCGCCCGCCAAGGCCCGCCTCGTCGCGGAGGGCGGCTGGAACAAGGCGTACGCCGTCCTCAACCTCGACAGCGACGCCGACTTCGCCGTCCCCGACATGAAGGTGCCCACCTGCCAGCTCCAGCACGGCTTCGGGCCCGACGCCCAGGGCACCGCGCCCTACCCGAAGGAACTCGTCGAACTGCAGACGGACGCCGAGGCCTTCTACAGCGCGAAGGGCGTCAGCATCCTCGCCACCTGCACGCCGTACCAGGTCGGCAACATCCCCGTACGCGGCGAGCACGTGGCCTGGATGGAGTCCTCCGCGGTCGTCTACGCCAACTCGGTGCTCGGCGCCCGCACCAACTGCGAGGGCGCCGCCTCCACCGGAGCCGCCTCGCTCACCGGCCGCATCCCGTGCTGGGGCAACCACCGCGCCGAGAACCGCCACGGCACCCACCACATCGACGCCCGCACCCCGATCGCGGGGCCGCTCGACTGGGGCATGCTCGGCTACTTCGCGGGCGGTCTGGTCCAGGAGGAACGCCCTGTCGTCACCGGCGAGTTGGTCCGCCCCGACCTGCTCGACCTCAAGCACTTCGGGGCGGCCGCCGCCTCCTCCGGCGGCGTCGAGATCTACCACCTCCCCGGCATCACCCCGGAGGCGCCCGACCTGCGGACGGCCTTCGGCGGGCGCACTGTGCCCGAGGCCGTGCCGTACGGGGAGCGCGAGCGCCGCGCCGTCTACGAGGACCTCAACTCCCAGGGCGAGCGCACCGACGTCGACTTCGTCCTCCTCGGCTGCCCGCACGCCTCCCTCGACCAGGTCCGTGACACCGCCCGGCTCCTCGACGGGCGGCGGCTCAACTCCGCCACCGAGCTGTGGCTGATGGTGCCGCGCGCCCTGCGCACGGTCGCCGACCGCAACGGCTGGACGGCGACCATCGAGCGCGCGGGCGCCCGCGTCCTCACCGACTCCTGCCCGGCGATGTCCCGTTCGGCGCCGCCCGGAACCCGCGTCTTCGCCACCGACTCGGCGAAACAGGCCCACTACCTGCCCGCGATCCTCGGCATCGAGGCCTGGTTCGGCACCCTCGCCGACTGCGTCGACGCCGCCGTCACCGGCACCTGGAAGGGAGAGCTGCGATGAGCGCCCCGAGCGTCGTCCTGCACGGCAGGACCGTCGTCCCCGGCGTCGTGGAGGGCGAGGCCCTGGTGTCACCCGAGACGATCTCCGGCTGGGGCGGCATCGACCCGGCCCGCGGCGTCGTGATCGAACGCCGGCACGCCCTGTACGGCGTGTCGTTCGCGGGGAAGATCCTCGTCTTCCCCGGTGCCAAGGGCTCCTCCGGCTGGTCCGGCTTCTTCCAGGCCACACGGCTCGCCGGCACCGCGCCCCTCGGCATGATCTACACGACGACGACCAGCAAGGCCGCGCTCGGCGCCGTCGTCACGCGCGTCCCCACCGTGACCGATCTGGACCGCGATCCCCTCCTCGCCATCCGCACCGGCGACCGCGTCCGTATCGACGCCGAGAGCGGCACCGTCACGGTCCACCCCGCCGCACCACCGGCCCCCGAGGAGACCCCGTGAGAGCCTCACCACCCGTCGTGGACCTGGCCCCGGTCATCGAGCGCCAGCACGCGAGCCGCCGCTGGCTGCTGATGTACGCCGTCTGCTTCGTGATCACGTTCCTCGACGGATTCGACTTCCAGATCCTGTCGTTCGCCGCCACCTACATCCGCAAGGACTTCGACCTCACCGGCACCCAACTGGGCACCCTGGGCACGGTCGGTCTCTTCGGCACCATGATCGGCGCGCTGATCATGGGCTACCTGGCGGACCGGATGGGTCGGCGCCCCACCATCACGATATCCGTCGCGGGCTTCGGCATCTTCATGATCGCCTTCGCCTTCGCGGACACGTACGGGCACCTGTTCGTGCTGCGCTTCGTCTCCGGCCTCTTCCTCGGGGGCGTGCTCCCGCTGACCTGGGCGCTGGCGGCCGAGTTCGCGCCGAAGCGGTTCCGGGTGACGTCCGTCGCGATCATCATGGTCGGCTACACGCTCGGCGGGGCGGCCGGCGGTCCGGTCTCCAACTGGCTGATCCCGGAGCACGGTTGGCGCACAGTGTTCGTCGTCGGCGGCGTCTGCTCGCTGCTGACCCTCGCCGGGGTGCTGACGCTGGTGCCGGAGTCGGTGCGGTTCCTGGCGCTGAAGTCCCGCCCCGGGAGCGACGAGCGCATCGCACGCATCCTCGTCCGCTTCCAGCCGGGCCTGTCCTTCGAGCCCGGGACCCGCTTCACCGCCGAGACCCCGGGGCAGGCGTTCGCGGGGAAGCGGTTCACCCCCGCGCAGCTCTTCCGTGGCCACCTCGCCGCGATCACACCCCTGTTGTGGCTGGTCTACCTGCTGTCGTCCGCGCTGATCTACTTCCTGGTCTTCTGGACGCCGATGATCAACGAACAGATGGGCTTCAGCGTCAGTGCGGCCGCCACCATCGCCGCCCTGGCCAGCGTCGCGGGCGCCGTCGGGCAGCTGTTCATCAGCCGCTTCGTCGACAAGAAGGGCGCGGGCACGATTCTGTGGATGCCGCTGGCCGCCGTCGTCTGCATGCTCGTGCTCGGCAGCGGCGTGCTCGCACCCGCCGTGTACGTCGGCTTCGTCATCGGCGCGAAGATGTTCGTCAACGGTGGGCACGGGGGCATCACCAGTATCGCGGGCACGTTCTACCCGACGGAGATCCGCGCCAACGGCGCCGGCTGGGCGTCGTCGGTCGCCAAGGCCGGAGCCATGCTGGGGCCCTGGCTCGGCGGCGTCATCCTCGATGCCGGCCTCGGGGCACAGGGTGCGTTCGGCATCTTCGCGATCTGTCCGGCCGTGATGGTCCTGGTGCTGTTCGTACTGGGCCGGGTGCAGCGCAGGATGCCGGCCGACGCCGAGGGGGCGCTGAGCGGTGCGGCGGTGGACGAGCCGCCGCCCGCGCCGGTCGTCCCGTCGTCGCGGGCGGGTTCGTCCCCGGCCTGAGCGCGGAGGAACGGCGAAAGGGGCGGGCCGGAGAAAGCGGCCCGCCCCTTTCATCCCTGCCTAGGCACTCACTCCGCACGCTTGAACTGCAGCGACTCCCCGACGGCGCCCGCCCGCCATAGGTCCTGACAGGCCTCGGCGAGCCGGTCCAGGCCCTCGACGACCGTGCCCCAGACGATGCCGGGGACCCAGCCCTGGTCGCCGTTGATCAGGAGGTTGTTGCGCTCGTAGAACAGGGCGAGGTCGACGACGATGTCGCGCTCCGCGTGCGCGGCCTGGTTGCCCTGCTGCTCGGCGGCGGCCTCGTAGCCGTAGGAGGCCGTGCTCATCTGGGTGTTGGAGAACGTGAAGTAGCAGAGGTCGCCGGGGATCGGCGTGATCGTCGGGTTCTCCAGCGGGGGCTCCTGCGGGGCGAAGGCGGGCACCAGGGTGTAGATCTCGTTGCGCGCGTACTTCGCGTGGTAGACGTCGCTGCCCAGCGGCAGGGCGTTCCAGATCGCCTCGCAGGTGATCGGGGCACGGTCGTCGAGCAGCTTGGCGGTGGCGGTGACGCCGCGCTTGGGCAGGGAGACCTCGATGAAACGGTCCATGGGTGTCGTCGCTCCGGTCTGATCGGTGATCAACGTAGGGGCAAGGTAAGTGGGTTCGAGGCCGCCTGTCAGCCGAGTGGCATCGCCAGGTAGCGCGTCTCCAGGAACTCGTCGATGCCGACCCGGCCGCCCTCACGGCCGAGGCCCGAGGCCTTGACGCCGCCGAACGGGGCCGCGGGGTTGGAGACGACGCCCTTGTTGAGGCCGACCATGCCCGTCTCCAGACGCTCGGAGAGCCGGAAGGCGCGCTCCAGGTTCTCCGTGAACAGGTAGGAGACCAGGCCGTACTCGGTGTCGTTGGCCGCGGCGACGACCTCGTCCTCGTCGGTGAAGGTGAGGATCGGGGCCACGGGGCCGAAGATCTCCTGGCTCATCAGGGCGGAGTCGGGGGAGACGCCGGTGAGGACGGTCGGGGCGTAGAAGTAGCCCTCGCCCTCGGCGCGCTCGCCGCCCGTGAGGACCTTGGCGCCGCGCTCGACGGCGTCGGCGACCAGCTCCTCGACCTTGCCGCGGCCGTCCTCGTCGATCAGCGGGCCGACCGAGACGCCGTCGTCGGTGCCGCGGCCGACCGCGAGCGAGGACATCCGGGCGGAGAGCTTCTCGGCGAACTCGGCGGCGACGGACTCGTGCACGTACAGGCGGTTGGCGGCCGTGCACGCCTCGCCGATGTTGCGCATCTTGGCGGCCATCGCACCCTCGACGGCCTTGTCCAGGTCGGCGTCCTCGCACACGATGAACGGCGCGTTGCCGCCCAGCTCCAACGACACCCGCAGCACGTGCTCGGCGCTCTGCTCGATCAGGAGCCGGCCGACGGCCGTGGAGCCCGTGAAGGACAGCTTGCGGATCGTGCCGCCGCGCAGCAGCGGCTCGACGACCTCGCCGGGGCGCGACGTGGTGAGCACGTTCAGGACGCCCGCGGGAACGCCCGCGTCGGTCATGATCTCGGCGAGCTTCAGCATCGTCAGCGGCGTCTGCTCGGCCGGCTTCACGATCATCGTGCAGCCCGCCGCGATCGCCGGGCCGATCTTGCGGGTGCCCATGGCGAGCGGGAAGTTCCACGGCGTGATCAGCAGCACCGGGCCGACCGGGCGCTTCATCACGACGAAGCGGTCCTTGCCGTCGGGGGAGGCCTGGTAGCCGCCCTCGATCCGGACGGCCTCCTCGGCGAACCAGCGGAAGAACTCGGCGGCGTACGCCACCTCGCCGCGCGCCTCGGCGAGCGGCTTGCCCATTTCGAGCGTCATCAGGAGCGCGAGCTCGTCCTGGCGCTGCATGAGGAGCTCGTAGCCGCGGCGCAGGATCTCGCTGCGCTCGCGCGGCGCCGTGGCCGCCCAGGACTCCTGCGCGGCGGCCGCGGCCTCGGCGGCGGCGCGCGCGTCCTCGGCGCCCGCGTCGGCGACGGTGCGCAGCTCACGGGCGAGAGAGGGATCCTCGACGCCGAAGGTCGCGCCGGAGGCCGCCGGGCGCCAGCTGCCGCCGATGAACAGTCCGTCGGGCACGGAGGCGACGACGGTCCGCTCGCGCTCTGTCTGCTGTTCGGTCACTGCACTCACTTCGACTCCCGTGGTTTTGAAACTCCCGGCCCGGCTCACTCGTGGACAGCCGCCGAATTGCATGCTTGCATGAGTGTAGGTTGTTGACAATCCTACGACGCGGCCTGATGTTGATCTCCGTAGTAGATCCGTGAATCACCGCGGTCACCGAGCGAGGAGCCGTCCATGAGTGCCTTGTCCCCCGTCCTCAAGCAGGCCACCCCCGTCCTGGCCGAACGCGGCGAGGGCGTCCGTCTCTACGACGAGTCGGGCCGCGCCCACCTGGACTTCACTGCCGGCATCGGCGTCACGTCCACAGGGCACTGCCACCCGAAGGTGGTGGCCGCCGCCCAGGAGCAGGTCGGCAAGCTCATCCACGGCCAGTACACGACCGTGATGCACAAGCCGCTGCAGACCCTCAGCGCGCGCCTGGGCGAGGTACTGCCGAACGGTCTGGACTCGCTCTTCTTCGTCAACTCTGGTTCGGAGGCCGTCGAGGCCGCGATGCGCCTCGCCAAGCAGGCCACCGGTCGGCCCAACATCGTCGCCTTCCAGGGTGGCTTCCACGGCCGTACGCTCGCCGCCGCGTCCATGACCACGTCGGCCACCAAGTTCCGCTCCGGGTACGGCCCGCTGATGTCGGGCGTCGCGCTCGCGCCGTTCCCCAACTGCTTCTACTACGGCTGGGACGAGGAGACCGCGACCAAGTTCGCGCTGCGCGAGCTGGACCAGCTGCTCGCCACCGTCACCACGCCCGCCGACACCGCCGCGTTCATCGTGGAGCCGGTCCTCGGCGAGGGCGGCTACGTTCCCGCGAACACGGCCTTCCTGCGCGGCCTGCGCGAGCGCGCCGACCGGCACGGCATCCTGCTGATCATCGACGAGGTGCAGACCGGCTTCGGGCGCACCGGCAAGTTCTGGGGCCACGACCACTTCGACGGCAAGCCCGACATCATCGTCACCGCCAAGGGCCTGGCCAGCGGCTTCCCGCTGTCCGCGATCGCCGCGTCCAAGGAGCTGATGGCGCGGGCATGGCCCGGCTCGCAGGGCGGCACGTACGGCGGCAACGCGGTGGCGTGCGCCGCCGCCATCGCCACGCTCGACGTGATCCAGGAGGAGAAGCTCGTCGAGAACGCCGCGGAGCGTGGCGCGCAGCTCTTCGCCGGGCTGCGCGAGGTCGCGGAGGCCTACCCGGTCGGCGGTCAGGGCGGCATCGGTGACGTCCGCGGCCTCGGCCTGATGGCGGGCACCGAGTTCGTCACCGCCGACGGCGAGCCGGACGGCGCCACCGCCGCCCGCGTGCACGCCGCCGCGTCCGAGCGCGGGCTGCTGCTGCTCACCTGCGGGACGCAGGGTCAGGTCGTCCGGATGATCCCGCCGCTCGTCGTGAACGGCGAGGAGATCGACGAGGGCCTGGGGCTGTGGCGCGAGTCGGTCGCGGCGGTCCTCGGCTGACACCTCCGGCAGGAATCGGGACGGCACCGCCCCGAGCTCCACTGTCGCCCCGGCCGGCCGCCGCCGCGCCGGGGCGACTGTGCGTTGCCCGGGCGACTGCGCGTCGCCGCCGCCCCTGTGGGCAATCGGGCCGCCCCAGAGGGGCGGTACGGGTGGGCACAGGGGCGGCCCCCGGTGCGGGCAGCACCTCGCCGCCGGCCCACCCCGGCTCCGCCCAACCGTGACCCCGCAATGCCCACGTTCCGCCACCTCGGCGCAACGATCTTGAGACCCTCTAGCCACCACCCCGTCCCCGTCCGCGCAGCTCGTCGCCCCGCCCGAAGGAGCCACCATGTCCGCCCCCGTCGCCACGACCGGATCCACCGCGCCCCGCCCGGACGCGCCCGACCCGGCGACGCTGCAGAAGCTGGAGCGCGCGCTGCGGGAGGCCGTGCCGCACGGCGAGGTCGCCTTCGGGAAGCGCCGGCGCGCCGAGTACGCGCAGGACGCCTCCGTGTACCGGCAGGTGCCCGCGGCCGTCGTGCTGCCCGCCGACACCGACGAGTTGGCCGCGGCGCTCGCCGCCTGCCACGCCCTCGACGTCGCCGTCACCCTGCGCGGCGCAGGCACCTCCATCGCGGGGCAGGCCGTCGGCGACGGCGTCGTCATCGACACCTCCCGCAGCCTCAACCGGATCGTCGAGATCGACGCCGAGGCGCACACCGCCCGCGTCGAACCCGGCGTCGTCCTCGACCGCCTCCAGGACGCCTGCAAGCCGCACGGCCTGCGCTTCGGGCCCGACCCGTCCACGCACGCCCGCTGCACCATCGGCGGCATGATCGGCAACAACGCCTGTGGCACCCACTCGGTGGCCTGGGGCCGCACCGCCGACAACATCGTCGAACTCGAGGTCCTCACCTACGACGGCGAGCGCATCCGGCTGCGCTCCCTCGACGCCGACGAACTGCAGGACGTCATCGACGAGGGCGGCCGCACCGGCGAGATCCACGCCCGCCTGCGCGATCTGCGTGATCGGCATCTCGGCATGCTGCGCACCGAGTTCGGCCGCTTCCGCCGCCAGGTCTCCGGCTACAGCCTCGAACACCTGCTGCCGGAGAAGGGCTTCGACCTCGCCGCGGCGCTGGTCGGCACCGAAGGCACCTGTGCGGTCGTCGTCTCGGCCACCGTCAAGCTCGTCGTCCTCCCGGCCCGCCGCACCCTCGTCGCGCTCGGCTTCTCCGACCTTCCGGCCGCCGGCGACGCGGCCCGCCACGTGCTGCGCCACGAACCCATCGCCTGCGAGGGCCTGGGCGGCGACCAGGTCGCGGCGCTGCGCCGCAACGTCCCCGACGCCCGCCCCGAGGAGATGCTCCCCGAGGGCGCGGGCTGGCTGCTGTGCGAGTTCGGCCACGCGGACGCGACGCCCGACCCCGAGGCCGAACAGGCCCGCGCCGACGCCCTGTTGAAGGACACCGGCGCCGTCGACGTACGTCTCGTACAGAGCCCGGCGGAACAGGCCGCCCTGTGGCGCATCCGCGAGGACAGCTCGGGCCTCGCCACCCGCGCACCCGACGGCTCCGAGGCCTGGCCCGGCTGGGAGGACTCCGCCGTCCCCGTCGAACACCTCGGCGACTATTTGCGCGATCTGGCCGCGCTCCTGGAATCGCACGGCCTCCAGGGCACCCCGTACGGCCACTTCGGCGAGGGCTGCGTGCACATCCGCATCGACTTCGACCACGCGACGGCCGAAGGCGTGCGGATCTTCCGTACGTTCATGAAGGACGCCGCCGAACTCGTCGCCCGGCACGGCGGCACGCTCTCCGGCGAGCACGGCGACGGCCAGGCCCGCGCCGAATTCCTCCCCCTCGTCTACAGCGAGGAGGCCATCGACGCATTCGGCGAGTTCAAGGCGATCTGGGACCCGGAGAACCGGCTCAACCCCGGCATCCTCGTCCACCCCCGCGCCGCCGACGAACGCCTGCGCATCACCGCGGGCCACCGCCCCACCCTCCAGCTCACCACCACGCTCGCCCTCGCCGAGGACGACGGCGACCTCACCAAAGCGCTGCGCCGCTGCGTCGGCATCGCCAAGTGCCGCACCGCGTCCGGCGGCGTGATGTGCCCCAGCTACCGCGCCACCGGCGACGAGAAGGACTCCACGCGCGGGCGCGCACGCGTGCTGTACGAAATGGTGCAGGGCGACGTCATCACCGACGGCTGGCAGTCGGAGGAGGCCGCCGAGGCGCTCGACCTGTGCCTGTCCTGCAAGGGCTGCAAGAGCGACTGCCCTGTAGGCGTCGACATGGCCTCCTACAAGGCGGAGTTCCTGCACCACCACTACAAGGGCAAGCGCCGCCCCGCCTCCCACTACGCACTCGGCTGGCTGCCCCTGTGGTCCCACCTCGCGGGCCTCGCGCCGAGCCTCGTCAACGCGGTGACGCGCAACAAGAAGGCCGCCACACTTCTTAAGAAGGCGGGCGGTATCGCCCCGGAGCGCCCCGTCCCGCCCTTCGCCGGGCGCCGCTTCCGTACGAGCTTCAAGAAGCGCCGCAACGTGCCGGCCCCCGGCAGCCGGGGCAAGGTACTCCTCTGGCCCGACACCTTCACCGAGTTCATGTCGCCCGAGGTCGGCCGCGCGGCGGTCCTCGTCCTCGAACACGCCGGCTTCGAGGTGGTCCTCCCGCCCGACCGCCTGTGCTGCGGCCTGACCTGGCACACGACGGGCCAACTCGACATGGCCAAGAAGGTGTTGGACCGCACCCTCAAGGCCGTCGACCCCTACCTCCAGCAAGGGATGCCACTGATCGGCCTGGAGCCCAGCTGCACGTCCCTGTTCCGCACGGACGCCACGGAGCTGTTCCCCGACGACCCCCGCGCGAAGCGCCTGGCCGACCAGACCATGACGCTCGCCGAACTCCTCGACCAGCGCGCCCCCGACGTCGACTTCGGCCGGCTCGACGACGTCACCGCCCTGACCCAGACCCACTGCCACCAGCACGCCACGCTCGGCAGCAAGGCGGACGACCGGGTGCTTGCCCGCGTCGGCGTGGACAGCGGCCGCCTCGACTCCGGCTGCTGCGGCCTGGCCGGCAACTTCGGCTTCGAGGACGGCCATTACGACGTGTCGGTCGCGGTCGGCGAACAGGCCCTGCTGCCGGCCCTGCGCGAGGCGGCCGACGACACGGTGGTCCTCGCGGACGGGTACAGCTGCCGCACCCAGATCACCCAACTCTCCGACCGCCGCCCACGCCACCTCGCGGAACTCCTCAGGGACGCGCTGCGGTCCCGGCGAGGAAACTGACCGGCCCGCCTCTTTCCGATGAGTTCTGCCGCGCGCGCCGGTCCATGAGTGTTAGTTGGTGCAGAGCCGACCGATGACGAGTGAAGAACCAGGGAGATCCGACATGCGCACGCTGATCAGTACGGCCTTCGTGTCCCTCGACGGAGTCATGGAGGCGCCGGGCGGCGAGCCCGGGTACCGCAACTCCGGGTGGACCTTCAAGGGCGTCGACTTCGTGCCCGAGGCGTTCGAGATCAAGGGTCGGGAGCAGACCGAGGCGACCGCGATGCTCTTCGGCCGGGTCAGCTACGAGGCGTTCAGCCCGGTGTGGCCGGGCATGGAGGAGTTCGCCGAGTACAAGCCGATGCCGAAGTACGTGGTGTCCACCACCCTCAAGTCCGGTGACCTGGTGTCCGGTTGGGGTGAGACGACGATCCTGCGCTCGCTCGACGAGGTCGCCGCGCTGAAGGAGACCGAGGGCGGCCCGATCATCATGCACGGCAGCGCCACCCTCAATCACAACCTGTCGGACGCGGGCCTCATCGACCGCTACCACCTGCTGGTCTTCCCGCTGCTGCTCGGAGCGGGCAAGCGACTGTTCAGCGCGACGGACAAGGACACCCAGCATCTGAAGCTCGTCGAGCACGAGGCGTACGCGAACGGGCTGCAGAAGAACGTCTTTGACGTCGTGCGCTGAGGCCCTCGGAGCGCTCCGTCACGCGTCGAAGTCGGTGGAGCGGGCGAGCTTCTCCCACGAGGTCAACTCGGATCGGGCGCCGTCGAGTTGGGCGGTGATCGCGTCGACCGCGTCGTTGCCGAGCGGCAGGCGCAGCGGCGGCTCGTCGGCGTCCACGGCGGTCAGGATGGCGGCAGCGGCCTTGGCCGGGTCGCCGGGCTCCTGGCCGCTGCCTCCCGGCAGTCCGGAGACGACCGGGCCCACGGTGTCCCGGTAGGCGTCCATGACCGGCGCCGGGGCCACCGCCTCGGTGCCGGCGAAGCCCGTGCGGAACGCTCCGGGCTCGACGATCAACACCTTGATGCCGAGCGGCGCGACCTCGGCGGCCAGCGCCTCGGAGAGCCCTTCCAGGGCGAACTTGGTGGCGCAGTAGGCGCCGACCCCCGCGAACGCGAACCGGCCGCCCATGCTGGTGAGTTGGACGATCGTGCCCGAGCCGCGGCGGCGCATGTGCGGCAGCACGGCACGGGTGAGCGCGGCAGGGCCGAAGAAATGCAGGTCCATCAGGTCCCGAAGCTCCGCGTCCGTGGCCTCCTCGACCGCCCCGACCATGCCGCGCCCGGCGTTGTTGACCAGGACGTCGATCCGGCCGTGCCGGGCGGCCACGCCGTCGACCGCGGCTTGCACGTCGTCGATGGCGGTCACGTCCAGCGCCAGCGTCTCGACCTGGTCCGGGTGGGCGGCGACCAGATCGTCGAGCGGCGCGGTGCGGCGTGCGGCGGCCACCACGACATCCCCCGAGGCCACCGCCGCCTCGGTGATCGCCCGGCCGAACCCGCTGCTCGCTCCCGTGACCAGCCAAACCCTGTTCATGGTGTTCTCCTCGATCCGGGAGCCGCCCCTGTCGGGGGCCCCGCTGCGAACTACCTTGCGGTGCGGACCAGTTGCCCGTCCAAGATCTGCCGTGATAGCCGATGGTTATGGACGTTCACGGGCGGGACCTCAGGTACTTCACCGCGGTGGCCGAGGAGTTGCACTTCAAGCGTGCGGCCGAGCGGCTGTACGTCTCGCAGCCCGCGCTGAGCAAGCAGATCAGGATGCTGGAGAAGCAGGTGGGGGCCGCGCTGTTCGAGCGGGACCGGCGCGAAGTCCGGCTGACCCGGGCGGGGGCGGCGCTGTTGCCGCACGCCCAGCGGATGGTCGCCGAGTGGGAGGCGGCGCGGGATTCGGTCGCCAAGGTGGTGGCCGAGCAGGCGTCGGCCCTCGTGGTGGGCATGAGCACCAGCCCGGGGCGCGGGGGCGTGCTGCCGGCGATCCGCTCCCGCTTCACCGCCGAGCACCCCGACACCCGGCTCCGGGTCCGCCAGGTGTCCTGGGACGACTCGACCGCAGGGCTCGCCGACGGCACGAGCGACGTGGCGTTCGTCTGGCTGCCGCTGCCGGAACAGGAGCGCTACCGGTGGTCGCCGGTCGCCGAGGAGCCCCGCCTGGTCGCCATGGCCGAGACGCACCCGCTCGCCGACCGCGAGACCGTCGACTTCGCGGACCTCCTGAACGAGCCGTTCCTCGCGCTTCCCGAAAGCGCGGGGCCGCTGCGGGACTACTGGCTCGCCACCGAAGCCCGCGGCGGGAAACCCGCGGTCATCGGCGCCGAGGTGGCCAGCGCCGAGGAGACGTACGAGGCGCTCGCCGCGGAACTCGGCGTCGTCCTGCTCGCGCTCGGCAACGCGCCGCTGGTCACCCTCGGCGGCGTCGTCACCCGCCCCGTCCGCGGCATCTCACCCAGCCGGTTCGTGTTGGCCTGGCGCGCCGACGACCGCCGCCCACTGGTGCACGCGTACGCGCGCGCCGCCGCGGACCTCAGTGACGGAACCCGTACTCCTCCCACTTCTCGACCACACGCCGCCGCACGTCCTCGGGGAACGAGTTCCGGAACGAAGCGGTGATCCCCGGTGCCTCACCGGCCAGTTGAGCGGGAAGCAGGCAGCTGATGACAGCCTTGCCACCACGGCCCGCGCGCGCCTCCTCCGGAGTGAGGTAGGGAACCATGGGGATGCCGGGCGCCTCCGGGTACACGTACTCGCCGGTGCCGGGGTGGTAGCGCGTCGCCATCGCCCACACCAGCTGGTCGATGTCGGTGACGTCGATGTCGTCGGCGACCAGGATCACCTTCGGGACGAGCCACCCGGTGTGCGAGCCGAACAGCACCTCGGCGACGGCATCGGCCAGTTGGCGCTCGCTCATCCGCATCCCCGCCAGCCGCCCGATGTCCACGGAGACGGCGATCCAGCACGTCGCGGCCTCGTACGAGCACCAGGCCATGGAAACGGGCAGCTCGCTGGAGCGCAGCAGGTCCAGGCTGGTCGCCGAGATCATCGTGCCCCAGATGGTGTGGTTCTCCTCCGGCGGCAGTCCCGCCACGCACACCGGCAGGATGGGCTCGTCGCGATGGGTGACGGTCGCGACGTGGAAGACGGGCTGCTGCTTGCTCTCGGCGAACGAATAGCCGTGGTACTCGCCCATCGGCCCCTCGGGGGCGGTCTCGTCCGGGCTGATCCAACCCTCCAGCACGATCTCGGAGTTGGCGGGCACGTGCAGATCGTGCAGCTCGGTCCGCACGACGTCCACCGGGCTGCCGGCGAGGGCGCCCACATACCCGTCCTCGTTCACCTCGGCGGGCAGTGGCATGCCCGCGGCGGCCAGTGCGGCGGGCGGCGCGCCGATGACCATCGCCCAGGGCGTGGGCTCGCCGCGCTCCCGCCACATCTGATGGATCATGCCGAGGTGCTGCTGCGGCATGGCGGGCCCGACAAGGGTGCGCGGCCCGTGCAGCATCGTGCGGCTGACGGACCAGCTCGTCCACCGGCCGTCGGGCGTGCGCACCACATGGAAGCCGTACGTCCCGAAGTAGCGGCCGCCGTCCTCGGCGTGCAGCAGCGGGACGGGGAAGCGGGTGAGGTCGACGTCCTCGCCCGTCAGGACGTTCTCCTTGCAGGGGCCGTCGTCCACGACGCGCGGCGCGAGGGGCTCGGCGTGCATCGCCGAGATGAGCCGTTCGAGGAGTTCGCGCGGCGTGGTGTCGCGGGGGAGCCCGAAGTGCGCGGCGAGCCGCCCGTACGCGCCGTCCGCGCGGCCCGTGAGACCGGCCGGCGCGCCGAGGATGCGATGCCCGGGCGCGCCCTCGGTGAGATTGCTGAACAAGGGAGCGGGGCCACGCGTCTCGTACACACGCCGCGTGATCGCGCCGACCTCGAGGGTGGGGCTGACCGGTTGACGGATGTCGACCGCGTCGCCGGCCCCGATCAACTCCTCGACGAAGTCACGGAAGTTGAGCGCGCTGCCGCGTTGCGTCATTGCAGACCTTTCCTACGGTTCCTGCGGGCGTGGGCCGGCGGAATCGGCTCCCCCCGAAGGTGTCACACACAGTTATTACGTACACGTCCTTCTTTTCTCACGGTAAAGTACGTGTACGTCCTAATCAAGCGAGGGGTCCCATCCGATGTCCCGTCCGGCATCCCGTCCACTGTCCGGTCCGCCGTCCCGAAAGAGCCCGCACGCCGAGGCCCTGGAGGCGGCGCTCGACGGCGTCGGGCCGCTCGCGCGCCAGCTGAACCAGCTGCACACACGGCTCTGGTACGAGCAGGTCCACCAGGACCTCACAGGACCGCAGTTCACCGTCCTGAGCCTGCTCGACCTGCACGGCGACATGGACCAGGGCACGCTCGGCACCCTGGCCCACCTCGACAAGTCGACGGCCGCACCGCTCCTCGAGCGACTGCGCCGGCGGGGCCTGCTGGACCTCGAGAAGGACGAGCGCGACCGGCGCCGCAAGCTGGTGCGCATCACGGAGAGCGGCCGTCACCTGGTGACGCGGCTGGCGCCCGGTGTCACGGATGTGAGCGACCAGCTGCTGGACGTGCTCTCGGAGGAGGAGCGGGAGGAATTCCTGCGGATGCTGCGGCGGGTGACGTTGCGTCAACAGGGCTCGTGAACCCTCACGCCGTCACTTCGACGTCGACGAGTTCGCCGGGTTCTCACGCTGGTCGTGCACGATCGACGACGGGATGGACGCGTCGTTCTTGAGCGCGTTCCAGACCTGGTCCGCGTCCGGGGCCTTGGGGGCGACGCGGTTGGGGTCGCCGGGGGCGGTCTCGGTCGGGAGGGTCACCTGGGTGACGTCGTCCGCCCCGATGCCGGTCAGGCTCTTGCCGAGGCCCAGGAGGGAGCTCACCGAGTCCAGACCGGTGTCCGTGGTCAGGGACTTCGTCAGGTCGGACGCGAGGTCGTAGGCCTGCTTGGGGTGGGTGACCAGGTCGCGGGCCTTCACCTGGTCGATGACGGCGGTGGCCATCTGCTGTTCCAGGGTGATGCGGTCCAGGTCCGAGCCGTCGCCGACACCGTGCCGGGTGCGGACGAAGGCGAGGGCCTCGTCGCCGTCGAGGTGGTGGGTGCCGGCCGGCTCGTCGAAGCCGCTGTCGGGGTCGTCGATGTCCTCGGTCGTGGTGATGGTGACACCGCCGATGTCGTCGATGAAGTCCACGAATCCGGAGAAGTCGAGCTCTACGTAGTGGTTCAGCTCGAGGCCCGACATCTGCTCTACGGTCTTCACCGTGCACTCCGGACCACCCTTGCTGTACGCCGAGTTGAACATGGCGTCCTGCTGCGCGGGGGCCGTGTCGCCGTCGCTGTCGGTGCACGCGGGGATGTCGACGAGGGTGTCCCGCGGGATCCACACGGTCTCCGCCTTGGTGTGGTCCTCGTTGATGTGCACGACGGCCGTGGTGTCCGAACGCGAGGTGCCGCCGGTGTCGCCTCCGGCGAGGTCGCCGTTGTCACCGGAGCGGGAGTCGGAGCCCATCACGAGGATGTTCATCTCGCCGGAGTCGTCGGTGTCCGTCAGCACCTTGGACAGGTCGATCCCGGAGACGTTGTGGTCCAGACGCCAGTACGCGCAGCTGGCCGTGCCGAGGCAGACGATGAGGAGGAGGGCGACGACCCAGATGACCCGGCGGGCGATGCGCTGCTTGTGCGTGCGTTCGGCCTTGCGGGGGCTTCCGTCCTTGTGAGTGTGCTCGGCCTTGCGGCGCTGGTTGTCCGGGTTCCGCTCGGGCAGGGGGAACCGTCGTCCTTCGCGCGTGGCCATCGGTGAGGAACCTTTCGTGGAGGGGCCGGCCCGGACCGGCGGCGGTGCGTGCGGCGCGACTGTCGGGGCGCTCGTCTTCGGTGGGCGGCGCTCTGCCGGGCGTGACGTCGCCGGGCGGCCGTGCGCTGCGGTGCACACGGTCACTCCACTTCCGTCCTAATACCGTCGCCCGGGCGGACGCGGGGCGCCAAGAGGCGAAGGGCCCGACCGGTCCGGGGCTTCCGGACCCGTGCGGGCGCGGTGAGAGGATCGGGCCATGGCGACGACCACCGCGACCGGAGACTTCGAACTGACCATGGACGAGCTGCGCGAGGTCGCGCGGTACGCCGTGCAGAGCGCCGAACAGGTCCTCCCCGTGTTCGAGGCCGCGGCGCCGGACGACCCGCGGCCCCGCGCGGCCGTCGACGCCGCGTGGGAGTTCGTCAACGGCGCGAACCGGTCCCGGCTGCAGCGCGTCACCTCGCTCGACGCGCACCGGGCCGCCGCGGCGGCGGACAGCGAAGCCGCCCGGCTCGCCGCGCGCGCCGCGGGCGACGCCGCGTCCGCCGCGTATCTGCACCCGATCGCGAAGGCCACCCAGGTCGGGCACATCCTGCGCGCGGCCGCCTGCGCGGCCCGTGTGGCGGAGCTGGCCGCGGGCGGCGATCCGGAGGTGGGGGAGCGGGACGTCGAACGGGCCCGGCGGCGCGCCACCCGCGTCCTCGTCGACGTGCTGAGCCGGTACCCCGCGGCGCCTCAGGGGAAGGGACGTGTGGCGCACCTGATGAGCGCGCTCGACGCGTCGTTGCGCGGTCCGCACCAGTAACGCGGAGGCGGCACCGGCTGGTGCTGGTGCCGAAGCCTGGAGTCAGCCGCCGTAACGCGGGTCCGTCTCCACGAGCCGGGCGAGGTTCTCGAGTGCCATCCGCGTGCCCGTCTCGTTCTGGTCGGCGGGCACGACGTCGGGGATCCCCTCGTGCAGCATCCGCACCTCGGTGCCGCCGTCCGCGTCGGTGAGCGTGGTGGTCATGGTCATCGTGTCGCGCAGCGTGGGATCGGCGGACTCGAAGGCGAGCACCTCGACCACCTGCTCGTCCGGTACGAGCCTGGCGAAGTGTCCGTGGTACGTGTCGGTGTGCGAGGCCGACTTTCCGTTCCCGGTGGGCGCGTCGTAGGTGAGCGAGACGCGGAACCTTCCGCCCTCGCGGGCGTCGAACTCGTGCACACGGCTGGTCATGCCGTCGGGCATCCGCCAGTGCGCGATCGCGTCCGCGTCGATGAGCGCCCGGTAGACGGCGGCACGTGGGGCGTTCACGTGCTGGGTGAGCTCGGTCGAGTACATCGGCCGAGCGTAGCGTTCGGGCCTTCGCCCGCCCCGGGAAGACGCGAGGGCGACGCTGGAGAGCGGGGACGCTTCGGCCGGTCCCGAAGTGTTCCGCGCCTAGCGTCGGTGGCATGAACCGAACCGTGCATGAGATCTCCCGTTACAAGGACGCGCGTGCGGCGCTGGCCAACCCGTACCTGGTGCCGGAGGTACCTGAGGCGCCGCCGGCTGCCGAGTGGAAGCAGGGCGCGTCCATGACCTGGTTGCGGGCCTCGGTGCCCCGGTTCAGTTCCGGCGAGACGCACGCGCGGCGCCGGGCGCTGGTGGAGGCCGAGCTGGCCCGCCTCGACGTGGCGCGGCTGCGGAAGGCGGCGGCACGGTGGCCCGAGACCGAGGACGCGGCTCCGTACGTGGTGAGCACCCTCGCCGAGGCCCTGGGATACCGCGAACCCCACGCCGTGGCGGAGGCGGTCGGGACTGTGTCCCGTGTCTACTTCGGCGGCGAGACCCCGGAGGCCGACGCAGCGGTGGCCCGCCTCGTGGACCTGCTGTCCCCGCCGTGGGAGCGGCAGGGTGAGGGCATCCGGGAACCGGTCCTCGACGGCGCCCGAGTGCCGGAAGGCGCCCGGCAGTTGGACGGCCCGCGACAGCCGGATCGTGCCCGGCAGTCGGATGGCCCTCGAGGGCCGGGCGGCAACCGGCAGCCGGATGGCGCCGGTCAGCCCGTTGGCCCCCGAGAGCCGGACGGTCCTCGGCAGTCGGATGGCGCCTGGCGGTCGGACGGCCCGCGACAGGTGGACGGCGCCCAGCAGGCGGATGGCGCCCGCCAGGCGGACGGTCCTCGGCGGTCGGATGGCGCCGGTCAGTCGGATGGCCTTCGGGAGTCGGGCGGCGACCGGCAGCCGGATGGCCCTCGAGAGCCGGACGGTCCTCGGCAGTCGGAGGGCCCTCGGCAGGTGGGCGGCGCCCAGCAGCCCGATGGCCCCTGCCGGACGGACGGCGCCTGGCAGACCGATGGCCCGCGTCAGGCGGACGGCCCCCGACAGCCGGATGGCGCCCGGCAGTCGGACGGCCCCCAGCAACCCGACGCCCCCCAACCCCCGGACCACACCGAGCTCGCCGCCGCCCGCATCTGCCTCCTCGTACAGGCCCGCGACGCGACCGCCGCCCTGGTGCGCCATGCCGAGGCCGCCCCCGTCTCCGGTCCCGCCGACGCCCACCCCATCGAGCACCTCCTCCACGAAACCCTGCGCAACGACCCGCCCGTCCGCGCCCTGCGCCGCGTCGCCGCCCGCGACACCCGTGTCGCCGGTAGGGACATCGCCGTCGGGGATCTTGTTCTCCTGGGCGCCACGGCGGTCGGGCCCACGGATGCCGACGAGCCGCTCGCCTTCGGGGCGCCGCCGCGTGTCTGCCCGGGTCGGGAGCACGCCATGGCCCTCGCCGCGGGTGCCCTCGCGCACCGGCAGTCCTCGGTCACCCCCTTCGCCCGCCTGCACCGCAAGGACGTGCCGCTGTTGCTGCCGAACGCCTGGGACTGTGCCTCGGCCGCCGCCCTGGCCGGTGCCGGGTTCGAGGCCGTCGGCACCACCAGCCTCGGTGTGGCCGCCGCGGCCGGGCTCCCGGACGGCGCGGGTGTCACCGCCGACGCCACCCTCGACCTGGCCCGCCGACTCGGGCGCACCCAGCTGTTGTTCACCGTCGACATGGAGGGCGGATTCAGCGACGATCCGGAGGAAGTCGCCGACCTGGCCCGCCAGTTGAGCGCCGCGGGCGCCGCCGGGATCAACCTCGAGGACGGTCGCGCCGACGGCAGCCTCACCCCGGCACACCAGCACGCCGCGAAGATCGCAGCGGTCAAGGACGCCGTCCCCGAGCTGTTCGTCAACGCCCGCACGGACACGTACTGGCTGGGCCGTGAGCAGGAACGCACCGAGGAGCGCCTTGCCGCGTACCAACAAGCAGGCGCCGACGGGCTGTTCGTGCCCGGCCTCGCCGAATCCGACCGGATCTGCGACATCGCCGCCCGCTTCGAACGACCGCTCAACATCCTCTACTCGCCCACCGGCCCGACCCTCGACGAACTCGCCGCGCTGGGCGTCCGCCGCGTCAGCCTCGGCTCGCTGCTCTACCGCAGGGCGCTCGGCGAAGCCGTGGCCACCGCGCGGGCCGTCCGCGAAGGACGACGGCCCACCGGCAACACCCTCTCGTACGGGGAAGTACAGGACCTGTAGCAGCCCCTGTAGCAGGCCCAGGCGCTGGAACAGTCCCTGTAGAAAGCGGTCAGCGCTCCGGCGCCGGGTTCGCGAGCGCCGTCGTCGTGCAGTAGCCGATCGGGCCCGCCGCGTCGTACAGCGTGCAGTGCCCGACGGCGATGCCGTCCTCCGCCGTGTGCCCCGTCGCCTCCAGGCCGATCTCGTCGCTGAGCGGGAGCCGGCTCAGGGACAGGGTGTAGTCGGCGTTGATATAGCGCAGGCCGTGGTCGCTCGCGTGGGCGAGCGGGCTCGCGGTGTCCGCGGCCAGCGCGGCGCGGACGAGCGGGGACAGCGCCTCCCCGCCCACCAGCGGCCGGGCGTCGCGCATCCAGGACCGCCGCCGCTGATCGCCGCTCCACTCGCGCACGGGCCGAAGCTCGTCGTCGAACCGCAGGAACTGGGTGCGCCCGTGCGGGGCCAGCAGCTCCTGCGCCGCGGGCGCGTCCCATGGGCCGGTCGCGGGAATGTGACCCGGCGGCGGTGTGCCGGTGCGCAGCAGCACGGCACTGGCCCGCGCCAGCGGCTTCCCGTCGGCGCCGCGCACGACCGCGTCGGCCACGCGGATCCGCCGCCCGTCGCGGACCCGCTCTGTGGTGACACCGACATGGGCGAACGGCGCGGTGCGGAACAGATCGACGGTGAGCCGCGCGAAGTGCAGCCCCTCCTCGGCGTGTTCACGCTCCAGCGCCCGCGCGGCGAGCCCGCCCAGGAGCCGGCCGTGCACCGTGTCGGGCGCCCACCAGCCACGCGCGTGCGACTCGGGCACGAACACGTCCGCGCTCCGGGTGAAGTAGGGCGCCGCGTCCTCGGTCTGTGCCACGTGTGTTCCCTTCAGTGCGTCGTACGCCGGTGCGTACGGGGGTCGGTCATGCGGAGCGGATCGATGTGCAGCGGATCGAGCCTGCGGATGAGCGCGAGCGTGGCGTGACAGATCGCGTCCGCGTCCCGCTTGCGCGCGCACGTGCCGATCTCCCTCCCCGCCTCGCCGATGACGGAGGTGAGGACGCCGACCACCAGCCGGTCCACGGGCTCCTTGCCGGCTTCGAGCAGCACCGAGTTCTGCCGGATCCACTCGCGGCCGCGCGCCCGGCGCATCAGCTCGAAACCGGGCGGCCCGTCGCCGTCCATCCACAGCTCGATCAGGTCACGCCGCCGCCAACAGCCCTCCAGGAAGCTGCGGGTGCCGACGAGGAACAGCTCCAGCGGATCCGTCTCGCCCGCCGCCCGCGCCGTGGCCACCGCCTCGGCCGCCTCGCGCTCGCGGGAGTTCTCGTAGTCCTCCCACAACGCGACGAACAGCTCCGTCTTGCCGCCGAAATGGTGGTAGAGGCTGCCGACGCTCGACCCCGCCCTGCGCACCACCGCGACGATCGCCGTGTCCGTGAACCCCTGCTCGCAGAAGACCTCGCGGGCGGCGTCCAGCAGGTTCCGACGGGTCTGTTCCGTGCGGCTCCACTGCCACGCGTTGTCTTTGGCCGAGATCCGCTCCGCCTTGCGTGCCATCCGGTCGTCACCCCCTCCGTACCCACTGTTGCGCACCCACTGTCGTACCGAACCGAATTTTAGAATCAGCCAATTCCCCGCGCCAGAAGCCCGGTTGAACTCGTTCCGACCTCTTGACCGACCGCCGGGCCGCGGGCAACTTGAACTCATTCCTAGATTCCCGTTCCAGGATTCCCGTACTCGGGATTGAGGGGGCACTTTCATGGTCGACTTCTCGCTGTCCACCGAGGAACGTCAGATCAGGGACACCGTGCGCGCGTTCATCACCAAGGAAGTGATGCCGCTGGAGCAGGACGTCCTGCGCAACGAACGGGCCGGTCAGCCGGGTGTCGACCCCGAAGTCGTCGCCGAACTCCGCGCCAAGGCCCGCCGGTCCGGCTTCTGGGGTGTCAACACCCCGGAGGAGTACGGCGGGATGAACCTCGGCGCCGTCATGTCGGCGATCATCGCGATGGAGATGGGCCGCACGTTCGTCCCCTTCAGCTTCGGTGGCAGCGCCGACAACATCCTCTACGCCTGCGACGACGAGCAGAAGCAGGAGTACCTGCTGCCCACCATCGAGGGCGAGCGCCGCTCCTGCTTCGCCATCACCGAACCCGGCGCGGGCTCCGACGCCCGCAACATCCGCAGCCGCGCCGTGTGCGACGGCGACGACTGGCTGATCACCGGCGAGAAGACCTTCATCACCGGGGGCAACGAGGCCGACTTCGTGATGGTGTTCGCGGTCACCGACCCGGACAAGGGCGCCGACGGCGGTGTCACCTGCTTCCTCGTCGACCGCGACATGGGCTGGAAGTCCGAACCGATCGAGACCATGGGCCAGTGGGGCCCGGCCTCGCTCGTCTTCGACGAGGTACGCGTCCCCGGCCGCAACGTCCTCGGCGAGGTCGGCAAGGGCTTCGAGCTCGCCATGCAGTGGATCGGCCAGGGCCGCTATCTCATCCCCGCACGGGCCATCGGCTCCGCCGAACGCATGCTCCAGATGGGCGTCGACTACGCCCGCCAGCGGCACTCCATGGGCCGGCCCATCGCCGACTACCAGGCCATCCAGTGGCACATCGCCGACTCCCAGGTGGAGATCGAGTCCGCGAAGTGGCTCACCCTGTACGCAGCCTGGCGGGTCCAGCAGGGCATGGACGCCCGGCACGCCTCGTCGATCGCCAAGCTCAACGGAGCGGTGATGGCCAACCAGGTCGTCGACCGCGTCCTGCAGATCCACGGCGGCATGGGCTACACCAAGGAACTGCCCATCGAACGCTGGTACCGCGAGCTGCGGCTGCTGCGCATCTTCGAGGGCACCGACGAGATCCAGAAGCGCACCATCGCCCGCAACCTCATCAAGGGGCACGTACGACTCGGCGGGATCGGCGAGTGACCGGGCGGCGCCCGCGCATCCGGCTCTTCCGGGTGCGCGAGCTCGACCAGTACCCGGACGCCGGACAGCGGATGCGCATCCTGTCGATGGCGGTCCTCGCGGTCCTCATCGCCTCCTACGAGGGCCAGATCGCACCCGTGGTGCCGCTGCTCCTCGACGACCTCGACATCACGCTGACCACCTACGGGGCCGTCTCCGCGACGGCGCTCGTCGCCGGGGCCGTGGCGTCGATGGTCGGCGGACGGCTCACCGACACCGTGGGCCGGGTGCGGCTCATCGTGCCGCTGCTGATGCTCACCGCGGGCTGCTGCTTCCTGATGACGACCGTCCACTCGGCCGGCCAACTCCTCGCCGTGCGCGCCGTGTTGTCGGTCGTCGACGGCATGGCGATGGCGGGCACCGCACCGCTGGTGCGGGACTTCTCGCCGCGGATGGGCCGGGCGCAGGCCTTCGGCTTCTGGACCTGGGGCCCGGTCGGCGCGAGCTTCCTGGCCGCCGCGGTCGCCAGCCTCACGCTGCCGCTGTTCGACGACTCGTGGCGCTCGCAGTTCGTCATCATGGGCTCGGTGTCCCTCGTGCTCTCCGTGGTGATCGCCTTCAACATCGCGGACCTCTCACCGGAGTTGCGGGCCCGTATCGTGCAGTCCGAGCGGGAGACCCTCGGCCACGCGGACCACACCCAACCGGCCCGAGCGCGCGACCTGTTCAAGCACCGCGCCATCTGGGCCCATGTGATCGGCATCGCGTCCTGGCTCGTGCTGTACGTGACACTCGTTGTGTACGGGCAGACGATGCTCGCGGAGAGCTTCGACCTCGACGCCGCGACGGCCTCGCAGATCATGGCGGCGTTCTGGACGCTGAACATCTTCACCCTCGTCCTGTCCGGCCGGTTCTCCGACAGGCTGCAACTGCGCAAGCCCTTCTGCGTCGGAGGGACGGTGGGCAGTGTGCTGCTCACCGGGTACCTGGCCGGCCTCGTCGGACGCGACGACGTCTCGCACCTGCACATTGCGATCACCGGAGCGCTCCTCGGCGGGGTGATGGGCTGCGCCTACGGGCCGTGGATGGCGAACTTCTCGGAGAACGCCGAGGACGTCGACCCGCGCCTGCAGGGCACCGCCTGGGGTGTGTTCACCTTCCTGACCAAGGCGATGGGTGTGGTGGTGCTCCTCGCCGTGCCCCGCGTCGTCGAGGCCCACGGCTGGCGGGACTGGCTGATCGTCTCGCTGTGCTGCATGGCCGTGTTCGTCCCGGCGTCACTGCTCTTCCGCGGCCCGTGGCGCCGGTCGAAGGCGGCGCCGGTGGCAGCCCCACAGGACACTGAGACCCCGGCCGCCGCCCCCGCGGGCGACTGACCGGGATCAGCCAAGGGTCAGCGCACGGAAAGCCGCACCAGGCGCGCGTCCGTGGCCCGCTCGCCGGGCACCTTGAAGGCGACGTAACGGGCCCTCGCCGAGCCGAGCGACAGCGACCGGTCCGGCCGCTTCCCGTCGAGCCGGCCCGCGACCCGATACTCGAGCCCGTCGGTGCTGAGTTCCACCTCGGCCGCGGGGGCGCCGCCGACCGTCCACTGCGCCTCCACGGTGCGCAGCGCGACCTCCTCGCCGAGGTCGACGACCAGGCGCCCGCCGGGCCCCGGGCGCCACGAGGTGCCCGGGTCGCCGTCCACCGCTGTCGCCGGGTCGGACATGCCCGCGGGCAGCGGGCTGGTCGGGAAGACGGTCCGGCCGAGCGCGCGGTCGTCCAACGGGAAGGCGGTGGCGCCGGGGAGGTGCAGCGTCGTCTCCCGCGTACGGGACACCGTGGCCACGGCGTGGCGGCCCTGCGCCTCCACACGGACCCGGCACGCCGCCCCGGAGAGCCGGAGTGTGGCGCCGTCGACCACGCGGACGCGCAGCCCGGCGGGCAGTCGATCGCCGGTCAGCGGAGCCAGTGTGAACCGGGGTGCGAGCAGCACCGCCTCGGCCGCGTCGAGGTCCGCGCGGTAGGTGACACCGTCATCCGTGACGCTCTGGTCACCTTGGAAGGCGGTGCGACGGTCACCGGACTGCGGGACGTCGGCCGTGGTGACGACCCGCTCGCCCGACAGGTTGAACAGGCTCAAGTACCCATCGGTGAGCGCCACTTGGACACCATCGGCCTCTGCCGTGGGGGCGGGCCTACGGGCGACCGTGCGCAACGCGCTCGTCGACGAGCCCGCGAAGCCCTCGACCACGACGGGCGCCGCCGGACCGTCCGCCGCCACGATCGTGTCTCCGTACACCGCGAGCGGGTGCTTGCCACCGCGGACGACGAGTCCCGCCCTGCCGTCGACGTCGAGCCAGCCGCCACGGCTGCTCACGTCCGGCACCGGCCAACTGGCCAGGTCCTCCCAGGTCTCGCCGTCGGTCGAGCCCTGGATGCGGTAGGCGCGGCCCGCGGCGGCCTCCCAGCGCAGTGTCACCTGGTCGATGTCGTGCCGCGCGCCGAGGTCCACGGCGAGCCAGCTGTCCGCGCGCGGACGGTCGGCCTTGGACACGGCCCACCGGGTCGCCGGGTCACCGTCGACGGCGAGCCCCGGCCCCCTGCCCGTTTCGCTCGACGACGCGGTCGCCGCCGCGCCGCGCGCGAGGTCCGCCCCGTCCGCGCCGTCGCGCACCTCCAGGGCGAACAGCGAGTACCCGTACGTCGGATCGGGCCGCACCCCGAGCATCCGGATGTGCCGCACGGCCGTGCGCGGGACATCGACCTTGTCGACGCGCGCCGCCGAGCCCGATCCCTCCTGCGCCCGCACAGACGCGCTGCCCTCCTCGAAGCGGTAGGTGCGCGACCCGTCGAGTCCCGCCATGCCCGGCATCGTGAGGTTGTGGATCTCCAGATGGCCCTCGCCCGCGCCCGTCCCGGACGTCGCGTAGACGACCGAGCCGGTCGGCAGCGTCGCGAACCCCGCGTAACCGCCGTCCAGTTGGAGGACGCTCGCGCTGCCGTCGAAGCCGTCGCGCAGGGACTCGTAGAGCCGTACCGCGCGGTGGGTGACCTTGCCCTTGGAGGAGGGGAGGAACATCGGCGTCGCGCCGCTCAGCTTGAACAGCCAGTCGTCGTGCCCCGGCTGCCAGGCGAACTTCACGAAGTCGGGCTTGCTGACGGTGCCCGCCCAGGCGGCCGGTGTCTGGTGCGAGACGAGGCCGGGGCCGGTGCCGAAGTCCGTGACCCCGGACGCGTGGGCGAACAGCTCCTCCGCCGAGTACGGGCGGACCGGGTCGCGCCCTTCCTCCGCCGCCCACACGTGCAGCAGATAGCTGATGGCCAGCTCGGCGCGCGCCTCCGGCTCGTACTTCGGCTCCCCGGAGAACTTGGCCAGACGGTGTTCCGGCGGATACTTCTGGTACGCCTCGAGCCGCTCTGCCAGCGCCTGTTCGGCGCGCGCAGCCGCCCGGTCGCCCACCACCTGCGCGAAGAAGGCCAGCGGGATGATGTCCCGGCCGTAGAGGTGCTCGCGGTCGTTCACCATCGGCATCAACGGCTCACCGGCGTCGCTCATGACACCAAGGAGCGTGCGCCACAGCGGCTCCGCGTTCGGCTGCTTCGTCAGCACCTCGGGCAGCGGCCGGCCAGCCGCCAGGAAGTGCGCGGCGTTCCGCCCCGAGGTGCGCCACAACTCCTCCTGGTAGTGCGGGCCGAAGGAGCCGTGGTTCTCGACGATGAACGTGTCGTACAGGTTCCGCGCGGTGTTGCGCGAGACGCGCACACCGTCGACGAGCGCCGGATTGGCCAGGTCGGCGGGCGGAAGCCCGGCCTCGTTGCGCGACCACGTGCCGTAGCCGGACTCCCAGTCGGCGTGGCGCGGATCGTCGGGCGCCCAGGCGAGGGCGGGCGCGAGGGTCTGCGCGTACAGACCCATCTCCTCCAGCTTGGTGTCACCGACGTGGCCGCCCTTGAGGCCGTTCGGTGTCCAGTCACCCGAGTCGGGGTCGTCGCCCGTCCCCAACGACGTGGTGTACGCGGCCTGTTCGCGCGTGATGGTGTCGATCCGGTCGCGCGTCGTGTCGTCGAGCTCGTCCCACAGGAGGCGCGCGGCGAGCACGAAGTACGACTGGAAGGTGGTGTCGAAGAACAGCTTGCGGCCCCATTCGGTGCCGCCCGTGAGCCGGTTCGACGCCGCGAAGTGCCGAATGGTGGCGAGCGTGCGCGCCTTGAGAGTGTCCCGGTCGATGCCGGCCCGCTCACCGTCGTACGTGCCCTGCGTCAGCAGGACCGCGTTGCCGAGGACCACGGCGAACCCGAAGTCCTTCGCCTTGTAGTGGCCGAGTGCCGCGTCCCACTGGGTCTCGGACCAGCGGGTGTGGTCCAGCAGCACCCGGTGGTAGGTGGCGGCGATGTCGTCCGGGGGAGTGGCCGAACGCCCAGCCGCTCGCGACGGGTTCGTGCCGGTGAGAGTGGGAAGGGCGGCCATGGCGCCCGTCAGGCCGACGGCCTGCAGGAACCTGCGGCGATGGAGCTGCGGGAGGTGGTGCGGCATGGCCAGGACCTCTTTCGCGAATCACGAGACAACGTTGTCAGGTGCAAGGGGCTCAGTATTCGATCTGTGTCGGCGGGCGTCAACGGTCGGACGGGGAGGGCGTGATGGCCGGTACGTGTCCGCGGGCGACGCATCGCCCGCGGACACGTACCGGCCATCACCGAGGTCAGCCGCGGGTCCTGGTGAGGATCGCGCGGAGTTCGGGCACGGGGAGCTTCGGTTCGCGGTCCGCCGTCAGCAGGCCGTTGACCTCCTGCTCGGTGTCGGTGAACTGGGTGTAGCAGAAGCCCGCGAGCCCCGAGTTCACGGCGGCCCCCACCAGGGAGGACAGCCGCTCGGCGAAGTCCTTGTCGGTGGCGACGGTGTCGTAGCCGAACCACTCGGCGCCCTCGGCCGGTTCGAAGGTGGCGCCGCCGAACTCGCTGAGCACGACCGGCTGCCCCTGGTGGCGCACCCCGTCCAGTGTGAGGCGCCGGACGCCGGGCCACTGCTCGGTCAACTCGCCCCCGCGCAGGGATGCATGGCCGTACCGTTCGCGCAGCACATCGGCGCTCTGCGTGTAGTCGTGCACGCCCCACATGTCACCGGCCGAGATCTCCCAGCCGTCGTTGGAGACGGCGGGCCGCGAGGGATCGAGGGCCTTCGTCAGGTGGTACAGGGCGTCCATGAAGTGGCGCTGCTCGGGGACGAGCGCCGGATTGGGCACGGACCAGGACTCGTTGAGGGGAATCCAGGCGACGATCGAGGGGTGACTCAGGTCGCGCGAGACCGCCTCCGTCCACTCGGCGACCACCCGCTCCACGGTGGTCGTGGAGAACGCGTACGCCGACGGCATCTCGCCCCACAGCACGAGGCCGAGCCGGTCCGCCCAGTACAGGAAGCGCGGATCCTCGATCTTCTGGTGGATGCGCAGCCCGTTGAGGCCGATCTCCTTGGCCAGTTCGGCCTCCCGGCGCAGCTCCTCGCCGGACGCCGCGAGGTGCGAGCCCGGCCAGTAGCCCTGTTGGAGCGCGAGCCGCAGGAAGTACGGCTTGTGGTTGAGGAGGAAGAGACCGTCGTCCCAGCCGATGTCTCGCAGCCCGAGGTACGACGAGACGTGGTCGACGGCCGCGCCGTCCGAGGTGTCGGTGACATCGACCGTCGCGTCCACGAGGTGCGGGCGCTCCGGGCTCCACAGCACACCGTCCAGGTCCTGGCCGTTGCGCAGGGCGGGCACCGCGACGTCGAACGACGTCTCCTGGCTCTCGGCGAGAGTCCGCTGGTCGGTGAGGACGCGCTCGCCCAGTGCGAGACGCACCGACACATGCACGGGCGACGCGGGCCACCCGCTCAGGCGAACCCGGCAGCGGACGCGGGCGTTCGCGACGTCGGGAGTCCAGTGCAGCGTCGTCACGTGCAGTTCGGGCACCTCCTCCAGCCAGACGGGCTGCCAGATCCCCGACGTGCGGTGGTACCAGATGACGTGCGGGTCGCGGTGCCAGTCCTGCTTGCCGCGCGGCTGCGTCACGTCGAGCGGCTGGTCCTCCGCGCGGACCACGAGGACGTGCTCGCCGTCCCCGTCGAGCACGTCCGTGACATCGCAGGAGAAGCCGGTGTGTCCGCCCTCGTGCCGGCCGACCAGGCGACCGTCCACCCAGACCTCCGCACGGTGGTCGACCGCTCCGAAGTGCAGAAGCAGGCGGCGGCCCGCGGCGGGCCGGGCCACGTCGATCGTGCGCCGGTACCAGAGCACGGGGTGGAAGCCGGCGTCCCGCACCCCGGACGCCTCGGACTCGGGCGGGTAGGGCACGGTCACGACGCCGGTGAACGGCTCGGTGACATCCGGATCCATCCAGCGCTCCGCGCGGCCGCGGCCGTCGTCGTCACGGGCGAACCGCCACGGACCGCTCAGGTCGTGCCAGTCCGGGTCCCGGACGAGCTGCGGCCGGGGGTGTCCTGCGACGTCGAGATGGGTGTGAGACAAGGAGAACTCCGGTGGTGTGGTGCGCTGTTCAGGGGACGGGCCGGGGTGTCAGGGCGCGGGGCGGATCGTGGGGGAGCGGAGGTCGACGGCCGTGGCGGCGAAGGTCAGCGGGCCGGGCAGCAGCGGGACGAGCATCGGCATCGCCCACGCGAGGAGCGCGGCCAGGACCACGGCGCCCGCGAGGAGCAGACTGCCGCGCGGATCGGCGACCGAGCGGACGAGCGCCTCACGGGCCGACAGCCGATGCGGCTCCTCCAACGCCGTGGCCCGCAGCCCCACCACCGCGGCCCCCAGGGCGAGCAGCAACAGGGCGGGCGCCAGGACCTTCGCGCCCGGCAGGTCGGTGCCGAGCAGCCGGCTGTCGAGCAGCAGGAGCAGGGCGAAGAGCGGCGGGACGAGGCCGGCCAGCAGTGTGCGCGTGCCGAGACGTGCGCGCAGCTCACCGACGTATCCGCGGACACTGATCTGGACGCCGCTGTGCGCCGTGCCGCGCAGCGTCGCCGACGCCGCCGAGAAGGCGGCGGGCGCCGTGACGACGGGCAGGCAGGCGACGCTGGTCAGCAGGCCGACGAGCAGCATGTCCGCGAAGAGCGAGAAGCCGACGCCGAACACCTCGCCCGGTTCCTTGCGTTGCTGTCCCGTGCCGCGCGGCGCGACAGGTGTGTGAGCCATGTCGTCTCAGCCCTTCAGCCCGGAGGTCGCCATGCCCTGCACGAGATAGCGCTGGAAGACGAAGAAGAACAGCACGATCGGCAGGACGGAGATCACCGACATGGCGAACATCGGCCCGTACGCGGAGGTGCTGCCCTGGTCGACGAAGCTGCGTAGGGCGAGCGTGATGGTCGACTTCTCCGGCGAGAACAGATAGATCATCTGCGTGAAGAAGTCGTTCCACGTCCAGATGAACGTGAAGATGGCCGTGGTGATCAGCGCCGGACGGCTGAGCGGCAGCGTGATCGCCCAGTAGGTGCGGAAAGGGCCGCAGCCGTCGATCCGCGCCGACTCCTCCAGCTCCCGCGGAATCCCCCGCATGAACTGCACGATGAGGAACACGAAGAACGCCTCGGTGGCGAGGAACTTCGGCAGGATCAGCGGCCAGAACGTGTCCGTGAGGCCGAGCCGGTTGAAGATGATGTACTGCGGGATCAGCACGACGTGGTGCGGCAGCATCAGCGTCGCCACCATGAAGCCGAACATCGGCTTGCTCATCCGGAACCGCAGCCGCGCGAAGGCGTACGCGGCCAGCGAGCAGGACAGCACATTGCCGAGAACGGCCCCGCCGGCGATCAGCAGGGTGTTGCCGAGCAGCCGGCTCACCGGAACGCCCGACACACCGTCGAGGGCGGTCGTGTAGTTGCCCCACTCCAGGTGGCTGGGCCACAGGTCGAGGCTGGCGATGACCTCGTCGGCCGGCTTCAGGGACGTGGCGAGCAGCCAGGCCAGCGGGTACAGCAGCACCAACAGGCCCACGGCGGCGATCGTGTGCGGCACCCACCGCTTCGCGGCGATGTTCATCGGGCTGCCCCCTCGTTGTCATCGGCGTAGAAGACCCACGACCGGGACGTCCGGAAGAGGATCAGGGTGACCACGCCGATCGCGATCAGCAGCAGCCAGGCCATCGCCGAGGCGTAGCCCATGTGCGAGGCCGTGAAGCCGCGCTCGTACAGGTACAGCGTGTAGAACAGCGTGGAGTCGGCGGGTCCGCCCTCGCCGCCGCTGACGGCGAACGCGGGGGTGAAGACCTGGAAGGAGTTGATGACTTCGAGGACCAGGTTGAAGAAGACGACCGGGGACAGCATCGGCACGGTCACCGAGACGAACTGCCGCCAGCGGCCCGCCCCGTCGAGCGCCGCGGCCTCGTACAGATCGGGCGAGATCTGCTGCAGACCCGCCAGGAAGATGACCATCGGGGCGCCGAACTGCCACACCGTCAGCAGGACGATCACGTAGATGGAGAGATCGGCGTTGCCGACCCAGCCGCCCGTGTGGATGCCGATGCTTCCGAGGATGTGGGAGACGGTCCCGCCGTCGTTGAACAGCGCCCGCCACACCAGCGCGATGGACATGCTCGCCCCGAGCAGCGACGGCGCGTAGAACGCGGAGCGGTAGAAGGCCCGGCCCCGGCCGAGGTTCTTCAGCAGCATCGCCACACCGAGGGCGAGACCCAGCTTCAGCGGGACGGCCACGACGACGTACAGCATCGTGGTGCCGACCGAGCGCCAATAGCGGGGATCGTCGGTGAGCATGTCGGTGTAGTTGCGCAGGCCGATCCACTTCGGGGGGTCGAACAGGTTGTAGTCCGTGAACGACAGATACAGCGACACCGTCATCGGTACGAGCGTCAGCACGACCGCGCCGATCATCCACGGCGAGAGGAACACGTAGGCGGGCCACTGCTTCTCGCGCACCCGGCGGACGCGGCCGCCGGACGTGGACCGTTCGGGGTCCTGGTGTGCGGGGGCGGGCGCCTTGGTGGTGAGTGCGCTCATGACCTCAGCTCCTTGGTGGCCTCGTCGATGAGTTCGCGCGCCGCCTGGCGGGGAGTGGCCTTGCCGTACATCACGCGCTGGTACACGCGGTTGAACGTGGGCTGGATCGCCAGGTCGGCGGGCGGCGGGGCGGTCGGCGGAGCGTCGAGGCCGTACTTCTCCATCGTCTGCGCGTAGCGGTAGATCTCCAGCTCGGGGCCCTCGAGCGTCTTGCCGACGCGCGCGGCGATCGTCCGGTTGGGCGGGGTGGACCGGGAGAACCCGAGGATGTCGCCGGCCCGCCTGTCGTTGAGCAGGAAGTCGACCAACTGCGCAGCCTCCTTGGGGTGCGGGGAGTGCGCGCCGATGCCGACCAGCATGCTCGGCTTGAAGTACGCGCCCTGCCTGCCGTCGGTCGTGGGCACCGGCGCGTAGTGGATGTGGTCGCCGAGCAGGTCGACATAGCCGGGGAAGGGTGCGTCCCACGTGAAGTCGGAGGCGGCGAGGTGGCGGCCCATCGGGGACATCTCGGTGTTCGTGGCCTGCACGGAGTCCCGGGGCTCTGCGATCGCGCCCGTCTTGCGGAGGCGGTCGTAGAACGTCCAGAACTCGGCGAGATCGTCCTCGGTGAAGGCGAGTTCGGTCTGGCTCTTGTAGAGCTTCCCGCCGCGACCGCGCAGCCAGTCCTCGAAGATGTCCTCGTTGCCGCCGCCGTCATTGGCGCCGCGCAGCGTGCGGCCGTCGGGGGACTTCAGGCCCAAGGCGGTGATCTTCTTGTTGGCCTCGGCCCACTCCTGCCAGGTCCAGTCGGTGGGAGGTGTGCCGATCCCGGCCCGCTCGAAGATCTTCGAGTCGTAGGCGAACCCGGTGATGCCACGGCCCATCGGCAGGGCGTACTGGACGCCCCGGTACGTGCCGGTGCGCAGGAAGCTGCGGTCCATGTCGGACGTGTCGATGGTGCCGTCCTTGATGGCGTCGTCGAGGGACAGCAGCGCGTCACCGCCGGCGTACTGGGACACCTGCCGGTAGTCCAGCTGCACCACGTCGGGGATGCCGCCGCCCGCGGCCTGCGTCGCCAACTTCTGGAGGTACGCGCCGAATTCACCGTTCGACGTGCGGACGGTGACGCCGGGGTGCTCCTTCTCGAAGAGGCGCACCGCTTTCTCGGTGCGCGCGGCACGGTCGTCATTGCCCCACCAGGAGAACCTGAGGGTGACACCGCGCGACGTGCCGCCGCTCGCGGTGGAACAGCCGGACAACGTTCCGGTCAGCGCGGCACCGACCCCGGCGGCCGCGGTGGTCAGGACGGCCCGGCGGCTGAGGTGGGGGCGCGGGCCGCTTCGGGGCTCGGGCATGAGAGACCTCTCATGAGGCAGGCGTGTGGGGCACCGCGGCTGGTGCGCAGGTGCTGCGGCGCACCCCGACGGCGGCGGATTCCAACGTTGTAACCAGTGCGTGTCGCCGAGGTCAACCCTCTGACGTAAATGAACGCGGACCGGGATCAGGGCTGTGAACGACGGTCACCACGTGCATAATCAAGGAAGACAATGTGAGGGGAGCCGGGCAGTGGCAGCAGTGACGCTCAAGGACGTCGCCGAGCGGGCGGGGGTGTCGATCAAAACCGTTTCCAACGTTGTACGGGACGCGCCGCGGGTCTCGGAAGCCACGCGGACCCGCGTGATGCGCGCCGTGCAGGAGCTGGGGTACCGGCCGAACCCCTCGGCCCGCAGGCTGCGGACCGGGCGCAGTGGCCTGATCGCCCTCGCCGTGCCCGACCTGGCCACGCCCTACTTCGCGGAACTCGCCCACCACGTGCGCACCGAGGCGGCGGCGCTCGGCTTTACCGTCCTCATCGAGGAGACCCTCGGCGACACCAAGGAGGAACTGCGCCTCGCGACGGGCGTCGGCGCGTCACTCCTGGACGGCGTGATCCTCTCCCCGCTGCATGTCTCGCCTGACGAACTCGCCCCCGTCACCGACCAGTTCCCCCTCGTCCTCCTCGGCGAGCGCAGCTACGAGGGCGACCGCGTGGTGGCGGACCACGTCCTCATCGACAACGTGGCGGCGGCCCGCGAGGCCACCGCACACCTGGCGAGTCTCGGCCGCACCCGCATCGCCGCGATCGGCGTCGACAAGGCGGGTTCCGCCACGAGCCGCCAACGCCTGGAGGGTTTCCAGCAGGCGCTGCACGACGCGGGCCTCACCTACGACCCCCGCCTCGCGCCCCAGATCAAGGACTTCGACCGCCGCAACGGCCTCCAGGCGATGCGCACCCTGACTGCGCTTCCGAAGGGTCAGCGCCCCGACGCGGTCTTCTGCTTCAGCGACCTCCTGGCCGTCGGTGCCCGCCGCGCCCTGCACGAAGCGGACTTGTCCATCCCCGGCGACGTGGCCCTGGCAGGCGTCGACGGCTCGGAGGAGGCCCTCTACGGCACGCCGTCGCTGACCTCGGTGGTCCCCGACAAGTCGGCGATCGCCGCGCTGGCCGTGAAGTGTCTGGTCGACCGCATCCGCGCGGAGGACCCCCCGCCGTTCGAGGTGCACATGGCGCCGCATTGGCTGGAGGTGCGGGAGTCGAGCGGGGGCGAACGGAAACCGTTGGAGCCCTGAACGCTCGCGCTCAGCACCGCCGTTCATCTCGCTGGAGGCCGAACGCCCCGGTACTGCACCGCAGTTCACGACTCGTGAGAGCCCTGGACCCCGCGCCCTGCCCTGCCGTTCACCCCTCGAACGACGTCGCCAGGATCTCCTGCACCCGCGCCGCGTTCGACGCGATGTGGTGTCGCGCCTCCCGCTGCGCGCGCTGCGCGTCGCCCGCGCGGATCGCGGACATCAGCGGTTCGTGCTCGCCGAGCAGCCTGCGCGGGTTCTCGTTCTCGCGTTCGTGGGCGGACAACGCCATGAGGTAGAAGCGCAGTTCACGGGTGAGCCCGGCGTAGAACGCGTCGAGGCGCGCGTTGCCGAGCGTCGCCACGATCGCCCCGTGGAAGGCGAGGTCCGCGGCCACGATGTCGGCGCGTCGCAGTGAGGCCGTGACGGTGACGAGGTTGTCGTACGCCGCCTCCACAGCGGCGAGTTGGGCCGCACCGAGGGGCGCCGCGAGGGCCGCCGCCTCCAAGTGCTCGCGAGCCGTGTAGAGCTCGTCGACGCTCCGCGGCGTGGGGGAGATGACCACGGCCCCGCGGTTGGCCTGGAACCGGATCAGACCGCCGTGCTCCAGCAGGCGGACGGCCTCGCGCACCGTGTTGCGGGCGATGCCGAGTTCGGCGGCGATGGCGCTCTCGCGCAGGCGCTCGCCCGGCCGGAAGGAGCCGGCGAGGATCCGCTCCGACAGACCGTCGGCGATCTGCTGTGCGGTCGTGGTCCGCTGGGCCACCAGCCCTTCAAGTGCCGTCATGGCGTCATCGTAACCACCCTGGGACCTCTGGTGCCGAACAGTAGAACTGTTCTACAGTTGCGCACTGCTTCGGCCGCTCACGGCCCGTCGCCTGCGTGACCCACTGAACCGATGTGGCAGGAGGGCTCTCCACAGTGCGGACAACTCGCGAGAACGACAGGATCGATCCGGGTGAGGGGACGGCCCCCGAGCGGCAGCCCTCCGATGCGCCCCGCACCCTCAGGCAGCGGCACGTCCGCATGATCGCCCTCGGCGGCATCGTCGGCGCCAGCCTCTTCGTCGGCAGCGGCGCCGTCATCCACACCGTCGGACCGGCGAGCATCCTGTCCTACGCGCTCGGCGGCCTCCTGGTCATCCTCGTCATGCGGATGCTCGGCGAGATGGCGACCGCCTCGCCGACCCTCGGCTCGTTCATGGAGTACGCGAGGACGTCCCTCGGCGGCTGGGCCGGATACACCATCGGCTGGCTGTACTGGTACTTCTGGGTCGGCGTCGTCGCCTTCGAGGCGGTCGCGGGCGCCAAGCTGCTGAGGCTCTGGATACCCGGCGTACCGCAGTGGCTCTTCTCCCTGATCCTGATGACACTGCTGACGGCCACGAACCTGGTGTCGACCCGCTCGTTCGGGGAGACCGAGTTCTGGCTGGCCTCCATCAAGGTCGTCACCATCGTCGTGTTCCTCGTCGCCGGCACACTCTTCGCGCTGGGGCTGTGGCCGGACGCCAAACTGTCGGTGGGCAACGTCGCCCTCGACGGATTCGCCCCCAACGGCCTGTCGGCCATCCTGCACGGCGTCGTCCTCGTGATCTTCTCCTACGTCGGCACCGAGATCGTCACCATCGCCGCCGCCGAATCCGACAACCCCGTGAAGTCCGTCGTCAAGGCGACCTCCTCCACGGTGTGGCGGGTCATCATCTTCTACGTCGGCTCGGTCACCCTGCTGGTGATGATGACGCCGTGGGACCGGATCCCGACCGAGACCAGTCCGTACGCGGCCGCCTTCGGCAAGATGGGCGTGCCCGCGGCGACGACCATCATCAACGTCGTGGTGCTCACCTCGGTCCTCTCCGTGCTCAACTCCGGTTTGTACACGGCCTCCCGCATGCTCTTCGCCCTCCAGGGCAACAAGTGGGCGCCCCGCTGGGTCGCCCACCGCAGCCGCAAGGGCACCCCGTGGAAGGCGATCCTGGCCTGCACGTCCGTCGGATACGTGGCCGTCGCCATGAGCTATGTCGCCCCTGACACCATCTTCAACTTCATCATCAACTCGGCAGGCGCCGTAGGCCTGTTCGTCTACGCGATCATCGCCGGCTCGCAGCTGCGCATGCGACGGCAGCTGGAACGCGAGTCCCCGGAGCGGCTCAAGCTGCGCATGTGGGCCTACCCGTACCTGAGTTGGGCCACTCTCGCGGGCATCATCGTCGTCCTGAGCTCCATGCTTCTCGTCCCCGACGCGCGCTCGCAGCTGTATCTGAGCGTCCTGAGCCTGGCCGCCATCCTCGCCACCTACGTGCTCGTACGGTCCCGGCGGCGCGACACCAGGCACTGACCGCCCACCCCCACACCTCATGGAGACCTCATGGCCCAGGAGAACCCGCCCGTGCTGCCCGGCCCCGCCCTGTGGAGCGCGCAGGCCCACCTCCCGTCCGTCCTCGGACGCCAGCTGACCATCGAACGCGCCGAAGGCAGCTACCTGTTCACTGCGGACGGCCGCCGCCTCTTCGACGGCACCGCCGGCCTGTGGCACGCCAACGTCGGCCACGCACGCCCCGAACTCGCCGACGCCGCCCACGACCAGATGCGGCGCCTGGAGACGTACCACGTGTTCGGCCGCTACCTGAACGACCGCGCCGTCGCCCTCGGTGAACGCCTCGCCGCGCTGTCACCCATCGACGACCCCAAGGTCATCCTCAACAGCGGCGGCAGCGACGCCATCGACGTCGCCTGCAAACTCGCCCGCAGGCACTGGCAGCGCGAGGGCCGCGAGGACAAGACCATGATCCTCAGCCGCGAGTTCGCCTACCACGGACTGCACGCCTACGGCACGAGCATCGCGGGCCTCGAATTCAACCGGGCCGGCTACGGCACCGAGTCCCTGGTCCCGGAGACCGCGCGCGTGTCGACGTACGACATCGACGCGGTCGAGCACACCGTGCGGGAGATCGGCCCCGAGCACATCGCGGCGATCGTCGCCGAACCCGTCCAGGGCACCGGTGGTGTGATCCCGCCCGCGCCCGGCTACCTCGAAGGCCTGCAGCGCATCTGCCGGGAGAACGACATCCTGCTGATCATCGACGAGGTCATCACCGGATTCGGGCGCACGGGCCACATGTTCGCCACCGAACGCTACGGGCTCACACCCGACCTGATCACCTTCGCCAAGGGCGTCACCTCCGGCTACGCCCCGCTCGGCGGCGTCCTCGTCGCCCCGCACATCTGGCAGCCGTTCTACCGGGACGCGGACGACACACCCATGTTCCGGCACGGCGCCACCTACTCCGGGCACGCCACCGCCTGCGCCGTCGCCCTGCGCAACCTCGACATCCTCGACGAGGAGAAGCTGGTGCCCCGCGTCGCCGAGCTCGAGCAGGTGCTCGCCGACGAACTGCGGGTCCTGGGCACGCGAGAGTCCGTCGTCGAGACACGCGTCGCGGGACTGCTCGGCGGTGTCGCCCTCGTCGACGACATCAGCGCGGAGGCGGTCACCGACGAGCTCGTCGAGCACGGCTTCGTCACCCGCCCGCTGAGCGGCAACACCGTGCAGATCAGCCCGCCGTTCATCACCACCGACGAGGAACTGCGCGGACTCGTCGCGGCCATCGGCACGGTGCTCGCGGCACATGAAGGCCAGTGACGCGATGCCGACGACGCAGGGGCAGTCCGGCGGCCTGGTCGAGTCGCGATCGATCGACGTCGTGCCGGACGAGGAACGGCACGGCACCGCGTTCAGCCAGTTCACCCTGTGGGTGGGCGCGAACCTGCAGATCACGGCCGTGGTCACGGGCGCCCTCGCGGTGGTGCTCGGCGCCACCGCCTTCTGGGCGGTCATCGGGCTCCTCGCCGGAAACCTGCTCGGCGGCGCGGTGATGGCCCTGCACTCGGCGCAGGGCCCCCGCCTCGGCCTGCCTCAAATGATCTCCTCGCGGGCCCAGTTCGGGGTCCGCGGCGCGGTGGTGCCGCTCGTCCTCGCGGTGTTCATGTTCATCGGCTGCACCGCCAGCGGCACCGTCCTCGCGGGCGAGGCAGTCGGCGAACTGACCCACCTGGGACCCGTCGCGGGCATCCTGATCTTCACGGCGGTCACCGCGGTGGCGGCCGCCGTCGGCTACCGCCTCATCCACTTCCTGGGCCGCCTCGCCGGAGTGGTGTGCGGCGTGGCGTTCGTCTACCTCGGCGTACGCCTCCTGCAGCACGACGACATGGGTACGGTCCTCGCCGACCACAGCTTCGCCCTGCCGGCGTTCCTGCTCGCCGTCTCGCTCTCGGCATCCTGGCAGCTGTCGTTCGGCCCGTACGTCGCCGACTACTCGCGCTATCTGCCGCGCTCGACCTCGGCCCGTGCGACGTTCGGCTGGACGCTGGCCGGGACCGCGCTCGGAGCCCAGTGGTCGATGGCCTTCGGCGCGCTGGCCGCCGCGGCGGCGGGGGAGGCGTTCGTCGGCCACGAGGTGACGTACGTGGTGTCACTCGGCGGGGCGGGCCTGATGGCGGCGGTGCTCTACTTCGTCATCGCCCTCGGCAAGCTGACCGTCACGGTCCTCAACACCTACGGCGCGTTCATGTCGACCGTGACGAGTGTGACCGGGATGCGGCGGCGGGGCGCGGTGCCCTACCGCCTCTCGCCGCGCGGGCGGGTCGGCTACATCGCCGCGATCATCGTGGTGGGCGCCGCCCTCGCCCTCGCCGGGCGGGGCGACTTCCTCAACACGTTCTCGACGTTCCTGCTCATCGTGCTGGCCTTCTTCACCCCGTGGAGCGCGGTGAACCTCGCCGACTACTACCTGGTCGCGAAGGAGCGCTACGACATCCCGGCCCTCAACGACCCCGACGGCCGCTACGGATCCTGGCGGGCGCCCGCCCTGGTGTCGTACGGAGTGGGTCTGGCGGTCCAACTCCCGTTCATGGCAACGGACCTGTTCACCGGCCCGTTCGTCGCGTCATTGGGCGGCGCGGACATCTCGTGGATCGTGGGCCTTACGCTGCCCGGAGTACTGTACTGGTTCCTGGCCCGCCGCGAACGGCACCGGATCCCGGACCGGATGATCTACCCGGAGGACGCGGTGCCGGTACAGGCGCCCCGGGGAGCGACGGAGGTGCCCGCGTAGCCCGGAGTCAGCTACGCGGCACCGCCCCGGGAGGCCCCTGCGCCAAGGACGAGCGCGTCCACAACCAGCGCACCTCCCGGGGCGAGTCGCACCGGATTGAGCTCGACCTCGGCGATGTCCTCCCGCCCGGCGATCACCTCGGACACGGCGACGACCACATCCACCAGGGCCTCCATGTCGACGGGGCGGCGGCCGCGCCAGCCGTGCAGCAGCGGGGCCATCCGCAGGCCCCGCACCATGGCATGCGCGGTGGCCCGGGAGCAGGGCGCCAGTTCGAGGGCCAGATCACGGGAGAGTTCGGCCCGGACCCCGCCCGCCCCGACCACCACGACCGGGCCGAACGACACGTCCCGCCGGGCGGCGACGAGCACCTCGACCGTGTCCGTACGCCGGTCCATCTCCTCGACCACGTAGCGATGCGGCCCGAGGCGCTCGACCATGTCGTGGTACGCGGCCCGCAGCGCGCCGGGATCCCACAGCCCGGTCGCCACACCACCGTGCTCGGTCTTGTGCTCCAGCCAGTCGGCCTTGAGTACGACGGGGGCCGAGAGGGAGGCCGCCACGGCCACCGGGTCACGGGTGCCCGGAGGTACTTCAACGGCCCGGGCGAACGGCACACCTGCCTCGCCCAGCAGACGCCGGGCGGCCAGGTAGCCCGCACCGATGGGCGCCTTCACCGGCATCGGACGAGGTGCCGGGCGGTGGCACGGCTCCCGGCTCAGCCGGTGAGCCGTGGCGACGGCCCGCAGCGCCCGCTCGACATCCGTGAACGTCGGCACACCCGAAGCCTCCAACTCCTGTATCGCCAGGGTGTGTTCGGCCATGGAGTGCACGACGACGGGCAAGGAGTTGTCGGTGGCGAGGCGGCCCAGGGCACGGGCCGCGGCCGACTCCGTCGTCGCCTGCGCGGGGATGTCACGCCCGTAACTGCCGAAGTAGCCACTGAGCACGACCGTGTCGGCGACGGACGCGGCCGCCAGGCATGCCGGGACAGAGGCGTACGTCGACAGGTCCCGCTCGCCCGCACCGTCGAGGTCCACAGGGTTCGCCCGCCCGGCATGCGGTGGCAGGTGTCGCGCGAGGTCCCGCTGTACGGCCGACGGGAACTCCGTGACGTCCAGACCGAGCCGCGCGGCGGTGTCCGCCGCCACGGCGCCCTGCCCGCCGCTGTCCGCCACGATCGCCACGCGCGGCCCACGGACCGGGGCCGCGCGGAGCATCACATGGGCGGTGTCGGCGAGTTGGGCCGGGGTGTCGACGCGGACGGCGCCGACCGCGCGGCAGGCCGCGTCCACGACATCGAGGGCGGAGGTCATGGCGCCGGTGTGCGAGCGGGCGGCCGCGCGCGCCGCCGTGCTGGCGCCGACGGTGAGCAGCAGCACCGGCTTGCCCGCCTCCCGCAGCGCGGCGAGAGCGTCGAGGAGCGCCGCGCCGTCGCCGTAACTCTCCAGGTAGAGGGCGACGGCGCGCGTGGTGTCGTGGTCGACGAGGTCGGCGAGCACCTCGGCGGCACCGACGTCGAGCTGGCTGCCCACGGAGACGAAGCGCGAGACACCCACGCCACTGGCTGCGGCCAGCTGGGCGATCTCCAGGCCGACCTGGCCGCTCTGCGACACGACGGCGAGCGAGCCCGCGGTGAACCGGCCCCAGGCCAGCTCCAGTTCGGCCGACGCGTCGTACAGGCCCAGGCAGTTCGGACCCACCAGACGGGAGCCACCGGCCCTGACGGTCCGGGTGAGTGCGGCGGGGTCCTCGACGCCGGAGGTGACGGCCAGCAGCCCCGGCACCCCGAGGGCGACCGCGTGCTCGACTCCTGCGGCGAGGGCGGCCGCCGGCACCGCGAAGGCGACCAGGTCGGGAACCTCGGGCAGGGCGTCGAGTGCCGGGTGGCTCGGCCGCCCGAGGACGGTCGCGCCCCGCGCGTTGACGAGATGCACCCGGCGCCGATGTCGGCCGGCCAGTGCACCACGGGCGAGCCAGTGGCCCCACTTGGCGGGGTTGTCGGTGGCGCCGACCACGGCGACGGACCGCGGGGCGCGGAACACGTCGAGCGTCCGACGGGTCGTCATGATGCCGCGAGCGCGCGGGAAATGATGAGCCGCTGGATGTCTGACGTGCCTTCCTCGATCTCCTCCAGCTTGGCGTCCCGCAGCCACTTCTCGGCGAGGAACTCCTGCGAGTAGCCGTTGCCGCCCAGCGTCTGCACGGCGGCCCACGTGGCGAACATGGCGTTCTCCGAGCCGACCAGCTTCGCCGTCGCCGCCTCCGACGTCACCTTCAGACCCCGGTCGTGCAGGCACGCCGCGCGCATCGTCAACAGGTGGGTGGTGTCCGCGCGGGTCGCCATGTCGGCGAGCCGGAAGGCCACCGCCTGGTGCTCGATGATCGGCACGCCGAACTGCACCCGCTCGCGTGCGTAGTGCACCGCCAGGTCGAGTGCCGCCCGGCACAGTCCGGCGCAGGACGCGCCGATCAGGATCCGGGAGGCGTCGAAGGTCCGCATGAGCCCGGAGAAGCCCTGCCCCTCCTCGCCGAGCCGGTCGGCGACCGGGACCCGGGCACCGTCGAGGAACACCTCGGCGCTGACGATGGCCCGCTGCCCCATCTTGCGCATCGGCCGGCCGACGGAGAGCCCCGGTGTGTCCCGGTCGACGACGAACGCCGTGACACCACGGGAGCGGAGCTTCGGATCGACCGTCGCGAACACCACGAACCGGCTCGCGTAAGGGGCGTTGGAGATCCACGTCTTCTGCCCGCTGAGCACATAGTGGTCGCCCTCGCGCACCGCACGTGTGCGGATGCCGACGGCGTCCGAGCCGTGGTCGGGCTCCGTGACGGCGAGCGCGGTCAGCGGCGGGGCCGCCCCGGTCAGCGGGCGCAGCCACCGCTCCTTCTGCGCGTCGGTGCCCAGTTCGAGGACCGGGTCCGCGAAGAAGCCGTTGGACGTCAGGAGATTGCCGATGCCGATGTCACCGTGGCACAGCTCCTCCTGGACGAGCGCCTGCGTGGCCAGGTCGGTGACACCGCCCCCGCCGTACGCGGCCGGGATCATGAAGTCCGTCAGACCGGCCGCCGCGGCCTTCTTCCACAGGTCGAGCGGCGATTCGACGGCGGCGTCGTCGACCGCGCGGGCCCGCGGCCGGATCTCCGTGGTGGCGAAGTCGCGGGCCAGCCGGACGAACTCCTGCTGCTCTTCTGTCAGTTCCGAGGGGTCGGGCACGGGGAGGGGCATGACGGGCTCCTCTGTCGGCGATCAGCGGATGGTGACGGTCACTTCGGGACGGTCACTGCGGGACGGTCTCGTGCGGGGGACCGGCGGGCGCCGGCTCGTCCCGGCGGGCCGTGCGGTCGAAGAACTCGGGGGCCACACGTGCGTAGCCGAGCATCAGCAGCCACCCCAGGAGAAGCGTGCCGACGCCGATGAGGAAGACGCCGCCGATGTGCCAGTGCGGTGCGAACGGCAGCGTCCAGGAGGTGTAACTGTTCGCCGGGTCCCAGTCGTTGCGCAGGCTCCACAGCCCGGCGGCGACCAGTATCAGGCCACCGATCGCGGGCAGCACCAGCCGCAGCCACAGATCTCCGGCGCTGCGCCGCCACTGGTCCCGGTACGCCCAGGCCGAGGTCAGTCCGGTGAGTCCGTAGTAGAAAGCGATCATCAAGCCGCAGGAGGAGACCGCGTCGCCGATCACCTGCCCGTCGCTGAGGAAGTTCATGACGATGTAGCACACCGCGCCCGCGAGGCCGGTGGCGATGGTGCCGAACTGTGGGATCGCGTACCGCGGATGCACCTTCGCGAGGATCCGCGGGGCGGCGCCGCGCCGCCCCATCGCCAGCATCGTGCGCCCCAATGTCAGCACGGTCGTCTCGGTGGAGGCGGCCGCGGACGACAGCACCATCAGGACGAGCAGATGCCACAGGAAGGACCCGAGGCCGCTGTCACCGAACACGGCACGGCCGATGGCGGAGAACACATCGCCGAAGTTGTCGGGGTTGCCGAGGCCGATCCCCGTCGTTCCGATGCCGGCGAACGCCAAGGTCGCGATGGTGGCCACCAGATAGAGCCCGAGGAGTGTGAGCGTGGACCAGGCGGCGGCCCGACCCGGAGTGCGGTGCCGGTCTGTCGTCTCCTCGTTGACGGTGAGCGCCGTCTCCCACCCCCAGTAGATGAACAGCATCAGCACGAGCCCGCTGACGAAGGCGCTCGGCGAGGGGATCTCGAAGGGGTTCAGCCACGACAGCTGGGGACGGTGTGCGCCCGGACCGGTGCTGCCGGTGTAGACGCGTACGAGCGCGACCACGGAGAGGACGGCCAGCATCCCGAACTCCAGGAACAACAGTGCGCGTTGGACGGCGGCCGCCACCTCGATGCCCCGGTAGCAGACGGCGCTCATCAGGGCGATCCAGCCGAGCCCCACCAGCAGCACCCACGGGCTCGACGGGTCGGCGCCGATCCCCTCGGCGCCGAAGAGGATGAAGACGTACTGGCCCGCGACCTGCGCCAGGCTCGCGAGGACCAGCACGAACGAGGTGATGATGGCCCAGCCGCCCATGAAGCCCACTCGCGGGCCGAGTACCCGGCTCGCCCAGGTGAAGATCGTGCCGCAGTCCGGCTCCTGACGGTTCAACGCCGCGTACCCGAAGGACACGAACAGGATCGGCACAAAGGCCAGCACGACGATCGACGGTGCCTGGAAACCGACGAACGCCACGATGAACGCGAGCGTCGCCGCGAGGCTGTACGCGGGAGCGGCCGACGCGACCGACAGGATCAGGCTCGTCGTCATGCCGAGCGCGTTGGCGCGCAGACCCTGCTGAGGCGGGTCACCGGAAGGCTCGTCGGTGGTGGTGCGTGGGACGTCCGGCACGGTCGAACTCCCTGTCGGTGGTAGGTGAATCGCAACATTGACGCGATGGTCAATCATGCGCGTGGCGTGCGGCATGTCAAGGGTCCCGGACGTCCCGGATCGCAATATTGACTGGATGATCAGTGTTGCGACATGCTCTCGTGTCATGTGGGAACAGACCGAAATGAACCTGGTCGAGACCGAGGTCGTCATCGTCGGCGGCGGCTACGCGGGTCTCGCCGCGGCGCTCCAACTGCACGACCACGGCGTCGACTTCGCGCTCCTCGAGGCGGCCGACCGGGTCGGCGGCCGCGTGCACACCGAGGCCCGCAGCGGCCTGCGCCTCGACCACGGCGGCCAGTGGATCGGCCCCACCCAGACCCGGCTGCACGCCCTCGCCACCCGTTTCGGCTGCGCCACCTTCCCGACCTGGGAGTCCGGAAAGCACATCGAGGTGTGGCACGACGGAGCCACCGTCCCCTACCTCGGTGTGGCGCCCGCCGAAGGCCCCGGAATCGCCGCGTACACCCACATCACCGAAGCCCTCGACACCCTCGCCCGGACCGTGGACACCACCGAACCGTGGCGCACCCCCGGCTTCGCCGAATACGACGCGCAGACCGCGCAGTCCTACTTTCGCGCGCACACCGACGACCCGGACGCGCTGCGCCGGCTCGCGCTCGCCGTCCAGGGCGTGTGGTGCGCGGAGCCGTACGAGATCTCCCTGTTTCACGTGCTCTTCTACGTCGCCGCGGCCGGCGGCTGGGAGCAGCTCATGGAGACCGGCGGCTGCGCCCAGGACAGCCGCTTCGTCACCGGCGCCGCCGGTCCTGCCCGAGCGGCCGCCGAACTGCTCGGCGACCGGATCCGCCTCGGCGCCGCGGTCCGCCGCGTCGAGCACGACACCGACGGCGTACGCGTCCACACCGCCGACACCGTGTACGAGGCCCGCAGGGCGGTCGTCGCACTCCCGCCACCGGCGGTCCGCGCCCTCGACTTCGCTCCGGCCCTGCCGATCAGCAGGGAGGGCTGGCTCTCGCACAGCCCGATGGGGCGAGTCGCCAAGGTCCACGCGGTGTACGACACCCCGTTCTGGCGCGCGGCGGGCCTCTCCGGCATCGCCACGCTGTACGACGACGGTCCACTCGGCGTCGTCTTCGACAACTCGCCCGCGGACGCGGCGCACGGTGTGCTCGTCGGCTTCGTCTACGGCGACCGGCTCTCCGACTGGAGCCGCCTCGAAGACACCGACCGCCGCGGGGCCGCCCTCGCGAGCCTCGCCCGTGTCGTCGGGGACGCGGCGGCCCGCCCCCTCGACTACACCGAGAAGAACTGGTCGAAGGACCCGCACGCACGCGGCGGCTACGAGGCCTACGCAACCCCCGGCGGCTGGACCGGATACGCACAGCACGGCTGGCGCGCACCCACCGGGACGCTGCACTGGGCCGGCACGGAGACGGCTAGTGTGTGGAACGGCTACATCGACGGCGCCCTCTCCTCCGGGAAGCGGGCGGCCGACGAAGTCATCACGTCACTCCCGGCGCAGGCGGAAGGCTGAACCAGCATGGGCCCCGACAGCGAGGGCGAGGCAACGCTCGTCGAGCGGGCCCGCCAGGTGGTCCTCTCCGCGCCCATGAGCCAGCGGGAGTTCGCCGACCGCGTCGGCATGGACCCCACCGCCCTCTCCAAGGCGCTGCGCGGCAACCGCCGCCTGCGGGACGTCGAGATCGCCGCCATCGCCCAGGTCGGCAAGGTGTCGCAGCGCTATCTGCGGACCGGCGTCGGCCGCCCACCCGTCCCGCGGCAGGGCGCGAACGGCACGCAGAGCACCCGCAGGCGCGCCGACGCCGTGGACGCGGAACTGCGCCGCACGCAGATCCTGGAGGCCACGGCCCGGCTCATCGCGCGTCGCGGCTTCCACAAGGTGCGCGTCGCGGACATCGCCGAGGCCTGCGGCACCAGCACCGGCACCGTGCACTACCACTTCCCGACGAAGGACGACGCCCTGCGCGCCGCGCTCGTCTTCTACGCGGACCGCTTCCACACCCGTCTGGAAGCCGAGTTCGAGACCGCCGACAGCACCGTCGAGAAGCTGCGCCGCCTGATCGAGGTGCAGTTGACGACCACGGAGGAGGACGCCGACGAGTGGTCGGTGTGGGTGCAGTCGTGGAACGAGGCGATCCTCGACCCGAGCCTGCGGGACGGCCAGCGCGGTGTCTACGCCGGCTGGCACGGCGTCGTCCTGGACCTGGTGCGCACCTGCCAGCGCGAGGGCATGGCAGAAGGCGTCGACGCGGAGGCCCTGGCCGCCCGCTTCACGGGACTCGTCGACGGCCTGGCCATCCAAGTCCTGGCGGGAACGGGCGACATGGACGCGGCGCGGATGCGGGAACTGCTCCTGGACGCCTTCGAGCCGTACATCAGCCTGCGAAAGGGCAGTTGAGCGCGCCGGTCGCACGTGGGTTCGGGAGCAACCTCCAAGATCTTATGCGGAGTTGATGCGGGGTCTTCCGTGCCGGATGGGTCTCAACGATAGTGATGCATCGCGGAATTGATCTTCCGCGATGCAGAATGTCCGCCCATGTAGGAGTGCCCCATGGCGCACGCCAACGGAAACATCGCACGCCGCGCAGGCCGTCTCCTGCGCACCAGTCTCTTCGCTCAAGTACTGCTCGCCCTGCTGCTCGGCGTCCTCGTCGGACGCCTGTGGCCGGACGCCGGATCGGCCCTGCAGCCCCTCGGGGACGGCTTCGTCCGGCTCATCAAGGCGATGATCGCGCCCCTGGTGTTCTGCGTCGTCGTCGCGGGCATCACCAAGGCCGGTGACCTGAAGGCCTTCGGCCGGATCGGCGTGAAGGCGCTGATCTGGTTCGAGGTCGCCACCACCGTCGCCCTCGTCATCGGGCTGCTCGCCGGCAACATCCTGGCGCCCGGCGCCGGCATGAACGTCGACCCGGCCACCCTCGACAAGGGCGCGGTCGACGAGCAGACCGGCGGCGGGCATCTCCCGTCCACCGCCCAGTTCATCCTGGAGTCCCTGCCGGACAGCGCCGTCGGCGCCTTCGCCGAGAACTCCCTGCTCCAAGTCCTCGTCCTGGCCTGCCTCGTGGGCGCCGCGCTGCTCCACCTCGGCCAGCGCAAGGTCCCGCAGATCCTGCCCTTCATCGAGCAGGCCCAGGACGTCGTGTTCACCATCGTCGGCTACATCATGAAGCTCGCCCCGCTCGCGGTCTTCGGAGCCACCGCACACCTCGTCGGCGAATACGGCGTGGGTGCGATGTCGACGTACGGAAAGCTGATCGCCGTCTGCTACGGCGTCGCCCTGCTCTTCCTCGTGCTGCTCGGCCTCGCGCTGAAGGCGGTCACCGGGCTGAGCCTGTGGAAGTTCGTCCGCTACACCCGCGAGGAGCTGCTGCTCGCCCTCGGCACCGGATCCAGCGAGACCGTGATGCCGCGGATGATGCAGAAGCTGCGCGCGGCGGGCTGCCGGGACGACGCGGTCGGGCTCGTCCTGCCCACCGGGTACTCCTTCAACCTCGACGGTGCCTCCATCTACCTCTCCATCGGCACCCTCTTCATCGCGCAGGCCGTCGGCGTCGACCTCAGTCTCGGGCAGCAGGTCACGGTCGTCCTCGTACTCATGCTGACCAGCAAGGGCATGGCGGGCGTGCCCGGTTCGGCGTTCCTCGCGCTGTCCGCGACCGCCTCCGCCCTCGGTGTCATCCCGGCGGCCGCGGTGGCGCTGTTGCTCGGCGTCGACCGGATCATGGACTCGATGCGCGTCGCCACCAACCTCCTCGGCAACTGTGTCGCGGTGTTCGCGGTGTCGCGCTGGGAGGGGGCCCTGGACCGGGTCACCGCGAAGCGGGTGATGAACGGCGAGGAACCGGGTGCGGCAGCCGTGGCCACGGCCGAGGGCGGGACACCTGCCAAGGACGTGACGCCCGCAGGCGAGGCGGCGCCCGCCAAGGACAGCTGACCCCCGGCCATCACCACATAAATCAACTCCCTTGCCGCGCCCAACATTTGGCAAAACTAGATTCATGACGCATGGATCTCGATCGGCAGGGCAGACGGCCGCCCAGTAGCAGATCAAGCGAGCGACCTCGAAAGAGTGGGCCGCGGATCAGGGACGGATGTGGTGATGGCCACGCTGACTGAGTCTTCGGGAAAGGCCTCGGAGCAACAAACAGCGCTACGCAGAGACATGGGTCGCATCAGCCTGCTTTTCGCGGGCGTGGGATCCATCATCGGGTCCGGCTGGCTCTTCGGCGCGTTGAACGCGGCGAAGATCGCCGGGCCCGCCTCCATATTCTCGTGGGCGATAGCCGCGGTGATGATTCTCCTCATCGGCCTGTGCTTCGCCGAACTCGGAACCATGTTTCCGGTGTCCGGGGGAGTGGTGCGCTTCCCGCACCTCTCCTTCGGCTCCTTCGCCAGCTACACCATGGGCTGGATCACCTGGATCGCCGCCGCGACGGTGGCACCCATCGAGGTCGAGGGCGCCCTCCAATACGCCACGAAGTGGGCGCACTTCACCGATTTCCACAAGGCGAACGGCGCCTACACCCTGACCACGCTCGGCTATGCCGTCGCGGTCGTCGCCATGGCGTTCTTCGTGCTGCTGAACTACTACGGCATCCGCTGGTTCGCCCGCGTCAACAATGTCCTTGTCTGGTGGAAACTGCTGGCCATCGCCCTGGTGATCGTGGCGTTCTTCGTGACCGCGTTCCACGCGCACAACCTCGGGGCCGCCGAGTACGGCGGCTTCGCCCCCGGCGGCGCCAAGGGCATCTTCACGGCCATCTCGACCGCGGGCATCACCTTCTCCTTTCTGGGCTTTCGCCAAGGCGTGGAACTCGCCGGGGAGACCGACAATCCGCGGCGCAACGTTCCGTTCGCCGTCATCGGCTCCGTACTGCTCACCGGCCTGATCTACGTACTCCTCGAAATCGCCTTCCTCGGCGCGGTCCCCGAGAGCGACCTGCAGCACTCGCACGGCTGGCTGAACCTGGCCTTCGCCAACGACTTCGGCCCGCTCGCCGCCATCTCCAGCGCCATCGGCCTGGGTTGGCTGGCCTACATCCTCTACGTGGACGCGGTGATCTCACCGGCCGACACCGGCCTCATCTACACCACCGTCACGGCCCGCATCTCCTACGCCATGGCCCGCAACCGCAACGCGCCCGCAGGGCTGGCCAAGACGACGCCGAAGGGGGCGCCGTTGGTCAGCCTGGCCGTGACCTTCGTCCTCGGGCTGATCGTTTTCCTGCCCTTCCCGAGCTGGCAGGAACTGGTCGGCTTCATCACGTCGGCCACCGTCCTGTCCTTCGGCTCGGGTCCGCTCGTCCTGGCCGTGATGCGCCGTCAGATCCCGGAGCACGAAAGGCCGTACCGGATCCCCGGCGGTGACATCATCCCGTTCCTCGGCCTCTACTCGGCGAACCTGATCGTGTATTGGGCGGGCTGGAACACCAACTACAAGCTGTTCCTCACCATCTGCATCGGCTTCGTCGTCCTGGCGGTCCTCCAGCTGGCCGACAAGGGGCACGCTCCGAAGATGGACTGGAAGGCGGGTGCGAGCTGGGTGCTGCCGTGGCTGATCGGCCTCGCCGTGATCAGCTGGATCGGCGACTACGACGGCGGGCTCGGCTGGATCGGTCTCGGCTGGGGCTTCGTCGCCAACCTCGCACTCACCGCGCTCGTCTACCTGCTGGCCCTGCGCGTACAACTCCCGCGCGAGCGCGTGCTGGAGCACATCGAGGAGGCGCGCGAGGAGTCCCGTATGGAGGACGCGGAACTGGGCGCGACACACTGACCGGCCCCGGCCGACCCTCGGCCCACGCACCACAGGTGGAGGCCCGCCCGGTATCCGGGCGGGCCTCCACCTGTGGTGCGGCTCCTTAGATCCGCCCCCTCCCGGAAAATCGCCCAGATAGCGATATCAGTGGCAATCCCTAGCGTTACGGAATCATCACATCATCACGGCCATGGGGATCCAGGTACGGGGCAGGCGAAAAGTGAGAAGTCGAGGAAAGGAAGCCACCGATGCTGATCGTGGCTCTTTTGCTCCTGCCGGCCATGGCACTGCTCCTGCTCGGCATGGACCGCATAGAGGACCGAATGGGCGGCGCGGCCCGCCCCGGAACCGGACACCATCGACTGAGTCATCTGCGCCTCGTCCACGGTGACGAGCAAAGCAGCCGAGAGACGGACACCGCCAGAAAGCCCGACCGTGAGGCCGCCTGAAGTGCCCGGCACCGTCAGGCCGCGTGCCCGGGCCGCCACACCGCGACGCCGAGCACCGAATCCGCCATGCCGTAATAGAGGAACCAGGCATCGCGGAACCGCACCAACCCCTCGGTGAACACCACGTGGTTGACCTGGCCGTCCTGCTCGTCCGCCGACGTCGGCACGAGGAACGGTCGCTCGAGCCGGGCCACCGCCCTGGTCGGGTCGGCCGGGTCGATGAGGAGCTGCCCGGTGGAGTACTGGCCCTTGGTGTACCCGCCCTTGCCGTCCGAGCGGGCGTTGTAGACGAGCAGGATGTGTCCGTCGTCCGTGCGCAGCGGCGGCGGACCGGGCTCGATCAGGGACCCCTCCCAGGGGTGCACGGGCTTCGCCACCGGATCGTCGTTCCCGACGGTCTCCCAGTGGATCAGATCCTTCGACCGGGCCCAGAAGACGTTGGACTCACCGAAGTACATCCAGTACGTGCCGTCGACGGGTGTACTGAGGATGGCGCCCGACTTGTTCCAGGGCTTGTCACCATGGATCGGGTCGTGCAACTCGGGGAACAGTGGCCCGTACTTTTTCCAGTGCACCAGGTCCTTCGACGTCGCCAGGCACAGCAGCGCGCTCGTCCCGTCGTAGCCGGTGTACGTCATGTAGAAGGTGTCACCGATGTGCACCACCCGGGGATCCTCGCAGCCGCCGGGCAGTTCGTACGGTTCGCTCGGTGTGAGCACCGGCTCGGCCCTGCGGTGGAACGTGATGCCGTCATCGCTCCAGGCGAGCCCGATGCTGGACCGCTTCGCCTTGTTCTGCGCCCGGTACAGCAGCGCGATCCTGCCGCCCACCACGAGGGCGCAGGGGTTGTACAGATACGCCGACTCCCAGTCGTGCGCGGGCTCGGGCCGCAGAATCGGATTCGCGTCGCTCTTGGTGAACGGCCCCATGGGAAAGGTCGCGGGACCACGCGGGAACCGGTCGGGGGTGTCCGCCGCCGCTGCGCCGCCTGCGCCGGCGAGTGACCCGGTGAGCGCCGCGCCGACCACGGTCGCCGAGGTCTTGAGCATGCCGCGACGCCCGTGCGCCTGCCGGTCGTTGTGCTCCATGTCGGGTGAACCTCCTGGTCGTCGAGTCCTCGAAGGACGGGGCCCCGCGCACACGCACGCGGGGCCCCGTCACACCTGCCGCGTACTCAGTCCTGGACGGCCGCGAGCCGCACCGTCAGGATCTGGAACGGCCGCAGGCGCAGCCGCACCCCGTCGTCCGTGACCTCGCACGCGGGCTCGTCGGCGGCGCGCGGGCGCTCCAGCAGGTCCGTTGCCGTCGCCGAGGCGAGGCGGAAGCCGGGGGTCAAAAGCGCTGTGGCGCGGGCGCCCCGGGACTCGTACAGGCGGACCACGACGTCGCCCGAGCGGTCGTCGGCGAGCTTGACCGCCTCGACCACCACGGCGGGGTTGTCGACGGCCACCAGCGGTGCCACCTCCGCCGAGCCGGACACCGTCCGCTCGGGCAGATTGAGGTGGTAGCCCTCGCGGATCGCGTCGTCGACGTCCGCGCCGACCAGCAGGGCGTAGCGCAGCCGGTGCGTGCCCTGGTCGGTGTCGGGGTCGGGGAACCGCGGCGCGCGGGCCAGCGACAGCCGGACCGTCGTCGTGGTGCCGCCGTCCTCGCGCACGTCACGCGTGACGTCGTGCCCGTACGTCGAGTCGTTGACCAGGGCCGCGCCCCAGCCCCGCTCACCGACGTGCAGGAAGCGGTGCGCGCACACCTCGAACTTGGCGGCGTCCCAACTGGTGTTGGTGTGCGTGGGCCGCTCGACGTGCCCGAAGGGCACCTGCGCCGTGGAGTGCCCGGCCCGCACGTCCAGCGGGAACGCAACCTTGAGCAGCTTCTCCGTCTCGTGCCAGTCGAGGACCGTGTCGACGTCCAGGCGGCGGGAGCCTGGCGCGAGCGCGAGGGTCTGCTCGATACGCGAGTCACCAAAGGCACGCACGACACGGACGCCGCCTTCCACGGCGGTCACCGACTCCGCCGCCGTCAGATCCGTGACGGTGTGGCGGTAGAAGGCATCCAGATCCCAGGCGTCCCACTGGTTCGGGAAGTCCTGGTGCAGCTGGAGCAGGTTCGCCACCGCGCCCGGCGGCAGCGCCTCCCGCTCACCCTCGATGTCGTACGCCGAGGTGACCAGGCCCCGCTCGTCGATCACGATCCGGACCAGGCCGTTGTCCAGGACGAATCCGCCGCCTTGTGGCTGCGGGTCGACCGTGACCGCCTCCGGCTCGCGGCGCACCGTCGTGCCCAGGGCGGCGGCGCCCGCGCGGGCGTGCGGAGCGGCGTTGAAGACGACCCGCGAGCCGTCCTCGGAGGCAGGGCCCGCGAGAGCTTCCTGCGCCGACCCGATCAACTCACCCAGCTCGGCGGCGACCTGACGGTACGTCTCCTCCGCCTCCCGGTGCACCCACGCGATCGACGTACCCGGCAGGATGTCGTGGAACTGGTGCAGCAGCACCGTCTTCCACAACCGGTCGATCGCCTCGTACGGGTACGCCGCCCCCGTGCGCAGCGCCGCCGTCGCCGCCCACAACTCGGCCTCCCGCAGCAGGTGTTCGCTGCGCCGGTTGCCCTGCTTGGTGGCGATCTGGCTGGTGAGCGTGCCCCGGTGGAACTCCAGGTACAGCTCGCCCACCCACACCGGCGCGTCCGGGTACTCCTCCAGGGCCTTGGCGAAGAAGTCGCCCGGCTTCTCGATCTCGACGCGCGCCGAACCCTCCAGGTCCGCGAGGCGCTCGGCACGCGCGAGCATTTCGCGGGTGGGGCCGCCACCGCCGTCGCCGTAGCCGAACGGGGCGAGCGAACGGTTGGCCGCGCCCTTGTCCTGGAAGTTGCGCACACTGTGCGCGACCTCGGCGCCGGACAGGTCACTGTTGTACGTGTCGACCGGCGGGAAGTGGCTGAAGATGCGGGTGCCGTCGATGCCCTCCCACCAGAACGTGTGGTGCGGGAACTTGTTCGTGGTGTTCCACGAGATCTTCTGCGTGAGGAACCAGCGCACCCCGGCCAGCTTCATCAGCTGCGGCATCGCCGCGTTGTAGCCGAAGGTGTCCGGCAACCACATGTCCTCGGTCTCGACACCGAACTCGTCGAGATAGAACCGCTTGCCGTGGATGAACTGCCGGGCCAGCGCCTCACCCCCGGTGATGTTGGTGTCCGGCTCCACCCACAGGCTGCCCGTCGGCACGAACTGCCCCGTCTTCGCCTTCTCCTGGGCCCGCTCGTACACCTCCGGCCGGTGCTCCTTCAGCCAGGCCAGCTGCTGCGCCTGGGACATCACGAAGCGGAACTCCGGATGCTCGTCCATGAGTTGGGTGACATTGGAGACGGTGCGCGCGACCTTGCGCACCGTCTCGCGCAGCGGCCACAGCCACGCCGTGTCGATGTGGGCGTGCCCGATCGCCGAGATGCGGTGCTCACCGGCCGCGGCCCCCGAGGCGAGGGCCGGGGCGAGGATCGCGCGGGCGGCGGCCGCGGTGCCGCCGATGTCCTGGAGGTCCACGGCGTCCAGCGCGGAGGACAGCGCGCGCAGGATCTGCCAGCGGCGTGGCGACTGCTCGGGCAGCTCGCGCATCAGCTGGTCGAGGACCTCCATGTCGTGGACGAGGTCGTACACCTCCGCGTCGAAGACGGCCAGGTCGAGGCGGCGCAGCCGATAGATCGGCTCACCGTTCGAGGCACCCTCCTCGTCCAGCCACGGCGCGCGACCGCCGAGCGGCGTGATGGCGAAGGAGCGGTCCTCGGGCCCCGAGTGCATGACGAGCGGGTTGGCGGCGGCCTCGACGTAGCAGACGAACTCCTCGCCACCGACGGCCTGTTCGGCCACCGGCAGCCAGGTGTTGCGCGGGTTGAGCGCCTTCACGGCCGTGCCGTCGGGCCGGTACGCCAGGCCCTCGGCGGAGAACCCCGGCTCGGTGGTGCCGAAGCCGAGGTCGACGACGGCCTCCACACGCCGCCCCGCCCACTCCTCGGGGACGTGGCCGCTGACCTTGAACCAGTTGGTGGTCCAGGCGGGACCCCAGGGCGCGCCGACCTCGGTGGGCCGGTAGTCGGCGGCGAGCCCCTCGGCCACCGGCACCGGCTCGCCCGGCACCTGCCAGATGCCGATCTCCAGGGGGACGGAGGTGGCGTGGACGGCGGGCCGGATGCGTTCGTCGAGGACGCGTCGGAGGCGGTGCTGGACGATGTCGCGGTCGGAGTGCACAGAACACCTTTCGAAGAGCGTGGAACAGGACTGCGCAGGAGGGAAGTTGGCCCCTCCCGGGGATGCGGACTCAGCCCTTGAGGGCGCCGCCGAGGGCGAACCCGCCGCCCAGCTTGCGGGTCAGCAGCAGGTACAGCATCACCACGGGCAGCGTGTACACGAGGGAGAACGCGGCCAGCTGCCCGTACTGCGTCTGGTCATGGGCACTGAGGAACGTGAACACACTCACCGACGCCGGCAGCTTCTCCGGCGACAGCAGCAGCACGAACGGCACGAAGAAGTTGCCCCACATGCTGATGAACGTGAACACGGTGACGACGGTGACACCCGGCCACATCAGCGGCAGCACCACACGCCCCAGCGACTGCATGGCGTTCGCGCCGTCGATCCGGGCGGCCTCCTCCAGGACGATGGGCACCCCGTCCATGAAGTTCTTCATCAGCCAGATCCCGATCGGCAGCGCGGAGGCCGCCAGGAACAGCGTCGTCGCGAACATCGAGTCGATCAGCTCGACCTGCACGAACATGCTGTACACGGGGATCATCACGGCGGTGATGGGCAGCCCCGTGGTGAACAGCACGGTGTACAGGAACGGGCGGCGCAGCCGGGAGCGGTAGCGCGACAGCGGATACGCGGCCAGGATCGACGTCACCACGCACAGCAGGGTCGCCCCGCCGCACAGCAGCAGCCCGTTGAGCAGCGGCCGGAACGTCGTCTCGGTGTTCAGGATCGCGTGGAAGTTGTCCAGCGTCGGCGGCGAGGGCACGCTCAGCTCGAAGCTGGCCGTCGAGCTGAACGACGCGAACACCATCCACACCAGCGGCAGCACGAACAGCAGGCTGATCACCAGCAGGACGACATTGACGGCGATCCGTCCGGGCCGGATCCGGCGGCGTACCGTGCCCGTCGCGGGAGACGGCCGGACACCGCCGTCGGCGCGGCCGGCCTTGGCGGCGGGCCGCAGATCGGTGGTGGCCATCAGTCCTCCTCCACCTTGAGCAGCTTCAGATACACGACGGAGAACAGCGCGCCCACCACCAGCAGCACCAGCGCGATCGCCGTGCCGTAGCCGATCATGCTGTTCTGGAACGCCTGCTGGTACATGAACACCGGCAGGGTCTGGCTCTTGTTGCCGGGCCCGCCGCGCGTCATGGCGTAGATCAGCCCGAAGACGGAGAGCGTCTGCAGGGTGATCAGCATCAGGTTCGTCATGATGGTGCGGCGGATGACCGGCAGCGTCACGTGCCACAGCCGGTGCCACACGCCCGCGCCGTCCATCTCGGCGGCCTCGACCAGCTCGCGCGGCACCTCGTTGAGCGCGGCGGAGTACACCATCATCGAGAACGCGGTGCCGCGCCACACGTTGGCGAGACACACCGCGAGGATCGGCAGGGTGTACAGCCAGTTCTGCTGCGGCAGCCCCAGGAAGCCGAGGACGTCGTTGAGCGCGCCCTGCTTGTAGAAGAAGGCGTACATCAGATAGCCGGCGACCACCTCCGGCAGCACCCAGGCCGCGATCACGACACCATTAGTCAGCGTACGCAGCGGCTTGGTGGCCTTCTCCGCCATCACCGCGAGGCTGAGGCCGAGGGTGTTCTGCCCGATGACGGCGGAGCCGACGACGAACACCAGGGTCAACCACAGGGCGTTGAGGAAGTTCGGATCGTCGAGCGCCCGCGTGAAGTTGTCCAGGCCCACGAAGTTCGTCTCGGCGGCACCCGTCAACTGGGCGTCGGTGAACGCGTCGTAGACGCAGTACAGGATCGGTCCGGCCAGGAACACTGCCAGCAGGACGATCGACGGCAGCAGCGGCAGGCCGCGCAGCAGTGAGCGACTCGCGGCGGTGCGCCCACCGGGGGCGGTGGAACCGGCAGTGGCGACGGCTGATTTCATCGGGCGCCCTTGACGGTGGCGTCGGGACCGACGGCCGTGGCCACATCCTGGTCATAGGTCTTGGCGGCCTCGCCCACCGAGGCCTGACCGGTGGTCACGGACTCCATGGCCTTGGCGACGGCATTGGAGACCTGCGGGTACTTGGGCAGCGCCGGGCGGAAGTGGGTGTACTTCACGAGGTCGGTGAAGAACTTGTTGGTCGGCGTGGCGCCCAGGTACTTCGGGTCGGCGGCCACGTCGGTGCGTACGGCGGTCGTGGACTCGATGATGTTCCACTTCACCGAGTTGTCCTTGTTCTTGATCGCCTTGGTGAACTGCCAGGCCAGATCGGGGTTCTTGGCCTTCGACGGGATCGACCAGGCCCAGCCGCCCGACATGCTGACCTTGCCGGGCGCCTGGCCGTGCTGGGTCGGCATGGCGGCGGGCTTCATCGTCTTCGCCCACTCGGGCCACGGGCTCGGTCCGGTCTTCAGCCAGTTGTTGGCCATCCAGGAGCCGTCGATGTTGATGGCGAGCTTGCTCTTCGGCAGCAGCTTCGTACCCACCTCGGTGCCCGCGTTCGGGCCGAGCGCGGTGGACTTGTCCAGGCCCAGGTCTTCGTCGTACACGGTGTGCACGAACTTCAGCGCGTCCTTGAAGCCCTGCGAGCCGACGATCCACTTCTTCTTCTTGGCGTCGTACAGGGAGTCACCGGCTGCATCGGTCCCGTACAGCAGCATCTCCAGGCCCTGCATGGTGGACTGCTCACCGCCGGCCTGACCGGTGTAGAGATTCATCGGAATCACACCGGGCAGCTTCTTCTTCAGCGTGCGCGCGGTGTCGAGGAGCTCCTGCCAACTCTTCGGCTGCCAGGGCGTCTTGATGCCCGCCTTCTGCAGCAGCTTCTGGTTGTACCAGATGCCACGGGTGTCGGTGTCGTCCGGGACGGCGTACGTCTTGCCGTCGGTGGGGGAGGAGACCGCGTCCTTGGCCGCCTTCGCGAACTTGCCCCAGTCCGACCACTTGGACACGTACTCGTCGAGCGGCTTGAGATACCCGCTCGCGATGTCGGAGTTGATCAGCGCGGTGTCCTCGTAGACCAGATCGGGCGCGGTCGAGGGCGAGCGCATCATCAACTGGATCTTCGTGTAGTAGTCGTTCTCGGAGGCCGTGACCGGAACGATCTGGACCTTCTTGCCCGGGTGCGCCTTCTCGAACGACTTCTTCATCGAGGCGAGGAATTTCTGCTGCTTGTGGTCGTTCTGGTCCAGGTGCTGCCAGTAGACGACCTTGATCGAGTCGCCACCGGCGGAGGATCCGGAACCACCGCAAGCGGTTGCGGACAACGTTGTCGCGATGGTGACCGCGAGGGCGGCGAAAAGCTTCTTGCGCAAGGGGTTCCTCCAGGAAGTGGCGGCTCGGCACCCGAAGACGGGCGCTCAACTGCAGGCGGTACCAGAGGTGTTGCGATGCACCGGTCGGGTGGCGATGCGGAAGCCACCGACGATGCGGGCGTGGTGCGCGTCGTGCGTGATGCGTTGGCGATTACCTAAATCCAATGGATGGACTAAGTCAACGCCTGCTGCATAATCTCGACGCCGAAACCCGGTGCGCCGGCCACGAGTTGGCGAGAGTGCCGGAGCGGCCTGACCCGAAGGGGGGAACGCCATGGCGCGCAGCGGCACGAATCTGCCCAGGGTGGGTGGCTACAACCAGGCGGTGGTCCTGGCCGCCATCCGCACCAAAGGGCCGGTGAGCCGTGTCGAGTTGGGCCCACTGACCGGACTCACCAACCAGACGGTCTCCAACGTCGTACGCAGACTGCTCGACGCGGGCCTGATCGCGGAGTCGGGCCACGCGCCGTCGAGTGGCGGCAAACGCCGCACCCTGCTGACCGTGCGCGCCGACGGTGCCTACGCCTTAGGGGTGCACCTCGACCCGGACGCCGCCGTGATCGTCCTCGTGGACCTCGCCGGATCGATATTGCTCAGCCGCCGCTTCGCGCTCCCACGCCCCAGCGATCCCGCCGAGGTGGTCGAGCGGGTGGCGCGGGCGGCGCTGCGGCTGCCGGAGCGCGCCGCGATCGACCGCGGCCGGCTACTGGGCCTGGGGATCGCCGCGCCGGGCCCCATCGACGGGGAGGCGGGCGCGGTGGTGGACCCGCCGAACTTCGACGGCTGGGGGCGGGTGCCCCTGGTCGACATGTTCGCGCAGTCGACCGGGATGCCGGTGGCGATGGACAACGACGCGACGGCCGCGGCGATCGGTGAGCGCTGGATCGGCGGCGAGAAACGCGCGGACGGCTTCCTCTACCTGTACATGGGTGCGGGGATCGGCGCGGGCGTGATGCTGGGCAGCCATGTCCTGCGCGGCGATTCGGGCAACGCGGGCGAGATCGGCCACGCCCAGACCGAGCCGGGCGACCGCCGCTGCGACTGCGGCAGCAACGGTTGCCTGGGCCCGTACTGCAATCCCGCCGCCCTGGTCGAGGACCTGTTCACCCGCCACGGCGAGGCCGCCGCGCGCCGCATCGGCCTCAGTGGAGCTGCCGGTGCGGTGCGCGGCGACTGGAAGTTGCTGCGGCGTGCGGCGGGCGCGGGGGACGAGGCCGCGCTCGATGTGGTGCGCCTGGCGGGACGCCGGATGGGGCAGGCGGTGCGGGGGGCCGTGGCGCTGCTCGATGTGAGCCGGGTGGTGCTGGGCGGCGAGGCGCTCGTCGGAGTGGAACAGGTACTGGGCGAGGAGATCGACAGGGCCATCAACACGACGTCGGTGGCTCGCGCGCTGGGCGGAGTGAGGGTGGAGCCGAGCCTGATCGGCGAGACGGCCGGGGCGGTGGGTGCGGCGTCACTCGTCCTGCACGGGCGCTATGCGCCGGGGTGGGGCATGTTGACGGAGGTGTCTGGCTGAGGGGGCGCTGGTACGCGGGGGGAGCGGTGCTCCGGCGCGGGACGCCCCCCGCCAGCGCCACCGTCGTCGCCGCGGGCAGTGACACGGCGACACCCGCCTCCATCACGGTGACGACAGCCCGCCCGTCACCGGCCGGCGGTCGCGGCCGGTGCCGGGTGAGGGGCTCGGAAGGTGAACGCCTCGGGCCCCGGGCCGTGTTCGCGGACGAGCGCGACCCGCTCCATCGCCTCGGCGACGCTCGGACGATGCCCGGCGGGTACCCACCACAGGGCCTGATGTGCCTCGGCCATGCGCTGGAACCACTCGCGGCGGCGGCTCAGCACCCGCAGGTGATCGCTGTGGTAGGTGAACGCGCGCAGTGCCTCGACCGACTCCCACACGGAGCAGTTGATGATGATCATGTCGTCGTCGTTGTCGGGCCGGAGGTCGGTGGCGTCCTCCCCTGCGTCGTCGACCATGCGCCACACGAATCCGGGGCTGTCGTCGGCGAGCGCGTTGATCTCGGGCAGCTGTGCGACGAAGTCGGCGAGTTCGGGTCCGGTCAGCGGGGCGACGAGGCGGCCAATGTTGACCTGCGCCAGGTGGAAGTCGGTCATGGGCTCAGCATGGCCCAGCCCGCTTCTATAGTCAACGCTCGTTTGTTTTAGAAACTCACCCGGATTCGCGAGCGGAGTCCCGCTCGGAGTCCTGCTCGGAGTCCTGCTCGGATTTCCGGCGGAGCGCCACGCAACAGCCGCCCGGGCACGGATCCATCGCCGGCGACCACGCCGCGGGCGCGAGTCCCTCCAGAAGTGCGAGATTCATCCCGCAGATGAGGGCGGGGAACTCCTCGGCCAACGCGTGGAAGGGGCAGTTGCGCAGCCGCAACGTCTCCTCGTCCCAATAGGGTTGATAGCCGCGCTCGCTCAGCACGTCGACCAGATCGTCGGCGGCCACGTCGGGCTGCGCCGCCCCCGCGGCCCGAGCGGCCTCCTGCAACTCCCGGTCCAGGCCCGCGTTCTCCACGGTCGAGGCGAGCAGATGGCCGACGGAATCGTAGGACCGGGGCGGGAGGGATACGGCGTGCTCACCCTCCCCGCGCCGGTACACCTTCGCCGGCCGCCCCGCTCCTGGACCGGTGCGCCCGGACAGCCGCCGCGACGACGCGACGAGCAGCCCCGCCTCGACCAGCTTGTCCAAGTGGAACGCGGCCAACGACCGGGAGACACCGACCGCCTCCGCGGCCGCGTCACGTCCTACGTCGTCCGGTTGGGCGGCGACGTAGCGGTAGAGGCGACGGCGTGCGGGGTCGCTCAGCGCGCCCACTGCTGCGAATGCGGAATCGTCATTGGTCACGCGTCGAGTCTATGACCAACGAGGGCTCCCGATAGAGCGCGAGGTGCGTGGCTGGCGGTGCGTGGCGTGCGGTGCGTGGCGTGCGGCGCGCGGTCGGGCCCGTCGCGCCCTCAGCACACCGCGAGGCCCGGCACCGGCCGATCGTTCTTCCCGCCGGTGAGATACACATCGCTGACGAACACCCCGGAGTTGCCGCTGTCGTCATCGGTCTTCGCCCACCACACGTTCGTCCACTCCCCGTAGGTCTCCCGCTGCGGCCGCTCGACCTGGCAGTAGAAGTAGTTGGTGCCAGGGCGGATGGTGCCGACGGGGCGGTGCCGGGAGTCGTACGACGTGGCGGAGCGCCACACGCGGCAGTTGGACTTGCCGCCGCCGATGTGTGTGCAGGCGGGGGAGGGGGCGGCACTCGCGGAGACGCTCGGCATGGCGGTCGCGGGAGGCGCCGCTGACGGGGTACCGGACGGCGGGCCGGAAGGCGAACGGGACGGCGGCGCCGCCGACCTGGAGCGGTCCGCGGCGACGTTCCCCGCCGCACTTCCGCTCCCCTCGTCGCCGCCCTGGCTGGTCACGACGTAGGTGGCGCCGGCCCCGACGAGCAGCGCCGCGGCGACCGCGACGGCGACGGTGCCGCGTCGCCGAGTATCGCCACGCTGCGCGCTGACGGTCTCCGCGCCGGCCGGTCCGGGGCGTCGCGGGGGAGCGGCCACGGGGGAGGCCCCTCCGGCGAAGGCATGGGGACCGGGCCCGGGCACCTGCTGATCTGCCTGTGTCTGTGGTGTCGGGGGTGTCTGTGCCCCTGCCTCCGGCCGACGTAGCCGCATGGTGTCGGGGGACCGCGGCGGCAGCGACTCACCCGCGGCCGTGGCCCTCAGCAACTGCGTGGCCCGCACGGCGTCGGCCCGCAGCGCCGGATCCTTGTCCAACAGCTCGGCCAGCGCGGGCGCCAGCGGCCCGGCCCGCCGCGGCTCGGGCAGCGGTTCCGTCACGATCGCCGTGATCGTCGACCACGTGGAGGTCCGCCGGAACGGCGGCGCACCCTCCACGGCCGAGTACAACGAGGCACCCAGCGCCCACACATCCGCGGCGGGCCCCACGTCGCCGCCGCGAGCCTGCTCGGGCGCGAGGTAGTCCAGCGAACCCACCAGCACGCCACTGCGCGTGATCCGGGTGGCGGCGCCGTCATCCGGCTCCTGAAGCGCGGCGATCCCGAAGTCGGTGAGCACGACCCGGCCACCGTGCTCGAGCAGAATGTTGCTGGGCTTGACGTCCCGGTGCCACACCCCGGCCCGGTGCGCGGCCGCGAGCGCGTCCGCCACCTCGGCGCCGATACGAGCCGTCTCCACGGGATCGAGGGGGCCACGCCGCTGCAACAGCCCCTGGAGCGACTCGCCGTCCACCAGCTCCATCACGATCACCGGACGGCCCTCGTGCTCGACGACGTCGTGCACGGCGACCACCCCGTGATGGCGCACCCGCGCGGCCGCCCGCGCCTCGCGCTCCATCCGCAACCGCTGCTCGGCAGGATCGGGCCCGTCGGCGCCGTCGAACGACCGAAGCTCCTTGACGGCGACCTCGCGCCCCAGCCGCTCGTCGACGGCCCGCCAGACGGTCCCCATCCCGCCACTGCCGAGCCGCCCGACGACGCGATAACGCCCGGCGATCACCCGCCCGTGCCCCGCGCCGCTCGCACGCTCGTCCCCCATGGCCCGCACTCCACCCGTCTCCTGTCGGCCCGTCAGGTTCCTGCCGAACCCCGAAGCCTGGGCAATCCCACCACCACCGTAGACACCACGGACCCCGATGAATACACCGGCCCGTATCGGCCCCGCGATTCGATCAGGAGGATCAGGGAGGCGCGCCTCTACGCCGCGATGACCGCGACCCCCGTGCGTCCGCCGTCGACATCCACCACGGTTCCGTGCACGAACGCCGCCTCGTCGCTCGCCAGCCAGACCACGGCACGAGCGATGGCGTCCGGTGTGCCGACACCACCGGCCGGGGTGCCCTTCATCATGACCTCGCCCGGGTGGGGCTCGGCGCCTTCGGGGGCCGGGGGCTGGATCACGCCCGGCGAGACGGCGTTCACCCGGATTCCCCGCGGGCCGAACTCCGCGGCCCACGCCCGGGTCAGCGTCTCCATCGCACCCTTCGTGGAGCTGTAGAGCGCGCCGAGCGGAACGCCCAGGCGCGCGATCCACGACCCGAGGTTGACGACGACACCGCCTCCGGCCTCCGTCATCGCCGGGACGACGGCGGCGGTGAGGAAGAACGGCGCCTTCACGTTCACCCCGTAGACCTGGTCGAACGTGGCCTCGTCGGTGCCGGTCGTACTGGGCGCCGGGTAGACACCGGCGTTGTTCACCAGGATGTCGATGCGCCCGCCCAGGACCGCGCGGGCCCGCTCGGCCAGGTCCTGGGACACCTCCTTGCTGCCGTCGAGGTCCGCCACCAGGAAGTCGGCCCGGCCCCCGGCGGCGCGGATCGCCTGGACGACCCGAGCCCCCCGGTCCCGGTTCCGGCCGGACACGACGACGTGGGCGCCCTCGGCGGCGAATGCCTCGGCGATCGCCTGTCCGATGTTGCTCGTCGACCCCGTGACCAGTGCCGTTTTGTTCCTCAGTCGCTCGTTCATGACCTGCTCTCCCTATGTCCGTCTCTGTCTGTCCCTGTCCCCGGGGGGGGGTATCCCTGTCCCGTGGGGCGCGGCCCACTGTGCGCCGCAAAAAATGGACCGGCAAGTCCAGACGGGGGCTCGTAGAGTGGACTGAACAGTCCAGCGAAGGAGAGGCGGGAGACATGCCCGACGTGCTGACGGCCAAGGGGCGCGCCACCCGGGCCCGCATCGTCGAGGGCGCCGCCGACGTGCTGCGCGAACAGGGCGTCGCCACCACGACGCTCGACGACATCCGCGGCCGGACCGGCACGAGCAAGAGCCAGCTCTTCCACTACTTTCCCGGCGGCAAGGACGAACTGCTGCTGGCGGTGGCCCAGTTCGAGGCGGACCGGGTCCTGGAGGACCAGCAGCCGCACCTGGGGCGCCTCGACTCCTGGGAAGCGTGGCGGCGGTGGCGGGACGTGGTCGTGGAACGCTATGAACGCCAGGGCGACCACTGCCCGTTGGGCTCCTTGTTCCTTCAGGTCGGCAGGTCGGGCCCCGGGGCGCGGGCCATCGTGACGGAGCTGATGCGGCAGTGGCAGGGCCAACTCGCCGACGGTATCCGCGCTTTGCAGGCGAACGGACTGGTGGCGCGGGGCCTCGATGTGGACCGGACGGCCGCCTCGCTGCTCGCCGGGATCCAGGGCGGCGTGACCATCATGATGTCCACCGGCGACTCGACCCATCTGAAGGCCGCGCTGGACACGGGCATCGCACAGCTGCGCGCGACGCCGCCGTCCGTGCCGGGCCCTGACGCGGACCGCGGCCGAGGACGGCGCTGACGCCGGGGCGTCTCAGGTCTCACCGGGACACCAGGACGCCGGCCCACCCGTCCTATGCGTCGTCGTCCGGTCGGCCGTCCTCCGTCTGAGCGGCCTGCCTCTTGGCGAGTTCCGCCTCGTAGCGGCGTACGCGCTCGGCCAGCGGCAGCGGCGCCTCGTCGAGGCCTGTGGTCGAACCACTGGCCATCCGGGCACACACGCCCCGGCACGCGAGCGTCGGCCCCTCATCGCCGCGCGAGACGACGAAGGCGTCCGCGGTCGGCGTGGTCCGGTAGTCCGTGCCGCAGATGACACAGGTCAGACCGAAGCGTGCCTCTTCGGTCGGTGTCGAGCGACCACTGCGTCGGCTGGAAATAGAGGATTGCGAATACATCGGTCTTCCGTCCTCGGGAGCCGGCGGGCTCCCCGGCTTGCCGTTCTCCGAGAGCGACACCGAAAGGGATGACGGCATGCGAGAACACCCGGTACTGGCACCGTACTCCGCCGCGTGCCGGGCCCGTGGGCGGAGCCGGATCGGGGCCGAGAGTCAGCGGGCATCGAGGCGGAGCGCTGCCTTTGGAACGCTTTTCGTTCCGTTCATCGGAATACGTCAACCCGGTTACGGAAGTCTCGTACTATTTCGGTGACCAAGGCCGGGGGGTTGCGTGAAGGCCTGACGGTGATGAGGGGGGCCGGATGGGCGCTGAGCGGGAGTCGTTCGGGGCGGTGCTGCGGGAATTGAGGCTGGCCGCGTCGCTGACCATGGAGGGCCTGGCGGAGGCCTCGGGCGTCAGCGTCCGCGGCATCGGTGACCTGGAGCGGGGACGGCGGGCCGCGCCACAACGACGTACCGTGGCCGCGCTCGCCGACGGCCTCGGGCTGAGCGATGCGGACCGGGAGCGGCTCCTGGAGGTCGCCCGCGGCGGTCGCGGCACCGGATACAGCCCCACGGGCGTACGGTCGTTCCCCCGCGGCATCGACGACTTCGTCGGACGCGAACATGAACTCGCCCAGCTCACCAAACTCGCGGAGCGCGCCGCCTCCCGGAGCCTGGCCGAGGTGACCAGCGGACCATGGAGCGCGCGGTCCCACCCGGTGGCGGTCGCGGTGTCCGGCCCACCCGGGACGGGCAAGACGACGCTCGCCCTCCACGCCGCACGGGACCTCGCGGACCGGTTCCCGGACGGGCAACTGGTGGTGGACCTGCGCGGCATGGACGAAGCGCCGCCGGACCCCGCCGCGTTGATGCTCGGCGTCCTCAAGGCGCTCCAGGTCGCCGACCGGGACCTCGCGAAGGCCGGACCGCAGGGACACGCCGGACTGTACCGTCGCCTGCTGGCCGACCAGCGGATCCTGGTGGTCCTCGACAACGCCCGGGACGAGGCACAGGTGCGCCCGCTGCTGCCGGGCGCCGGAGCGGGCATGGTCGTGGTGACGAGCCGGCGCATGCTCACGGGTCTGGAGAGCGTGCACCGCATCCCGCTGGGCGAATTGAGTCCCGACGAGGCGGCCGCGTTCCTGACCACGCTCGTCGGACCGGAGCGGGCGCAAGCCGATCCGGCCGCCCTCGCCGACGTCGCCCGATGCTGCGGGCACCTCCCCTTGGCGCTGCGCGTGGCGGGCAACTGGCTCGCCACCCGCACCGGTTGGTCGCTGCGCCGCCTCGCCGACCGGCTCGCGCTCGACGAGCGACGCCTGGACGCGCTGTCCGCGGGGGACGTACGCGTGGCCGCCGCCTTCGACCTGTCCTACCGTCAGCTCACCCCGACGGCCGCCCGCCTCTTCCGCCGCCTCTCGCTCATCCCCGGCCCGGACACCGGCGCCCCACCCGCGGCCCGGCTGACCGGACAGCACCTGTACGACGCCGAGGACACCCTCGAGGAACTGGTGGAGGCAGGGCTGCTCGGCACCGACCGGGACCGCTACCGCCTGCACGACCTGCTGTGCCTGTTCGCCCGCGACCGCCTCGAGGCCGAGGAGGCCGCCGACGACATCCACCGGGCGCGTACGGAGCTGTACCGCTGGCTGCTGGAGACCACCGTGGTCGCCGGCCGCTGGTTCGAACCGGACCACGGCGCCCCGCCCGCCGACTGGGACGGCACCGTGGACCTGTCCTCCGCCGACAGCGCCCTCGCGTGGCTGAAGGCCGAGAGCGCCAACTGGCTGGCCGCCTTCCGCGCTGCCGCGGCGACCGGCCGACACGCCACCGTGGTGGAGGTGGCCGAGGCGCTGCACTGGTTCTCCGACCAGTGGATCTTCTGGGGGCACTGGCCCGAGGTCTTCGCCACGGCCGCCCGGTCGGCGCGGGAGCTGGGCGATCCGCTCCTGGAAGCGACCCAGACGAACTACCACGCCTGGGCTCTCATCGTGTGCGAAGGCCGCCCGCGCGAGGGCGTCGACCGTGCCACCGAGGCCCTCGCCGCCGCGCGCCGCGCGGGCGTCGCCTCGCAGCAGGCCTGGGCCCACAGCTACCGGGCCTGGGGCCTGCGCAAACTCGGCGAACAGGAGGCGGGGCTCGAGGACATCCGCCGGGCCGCGGACCTCTTCCACGAGGCGGGCGATCTGCACGGCAGCCTCCAGGCGAAGCAGGGACACGCCGTAGGACTGATGGAGCACGGACGGACCGAAGAGGCCCTTGCCGCCTTCCAAGGAGTCGAAGCCCACCTGAAGGAAGTCGGCGACCGCATCGAACCGCACATCGCCGCCATCACCCGCATCGAGCTGCACTCGAACACCGGGCAGGCCTACGCGCAGCTCCAAAAGTGGGACGAGGCCGTCGCGCACCTGCGGATTTCCGTCGACCTCTACGAAGCGAACGGCAACACCGCGATGGTCAGCCGCCGTCTCCACACGCTGGCCACCGTCCTGCTCGACGCCGGACGCACCTCCGAGGCGCACGAGGCCTTCCACCGCGTAGCCGCCCTGGGACCGGGCGCCGACCCTCGCACCGTCGCGGACGCCCGCGACCGCGTGGCCCGCCTCCTCTGAACGAAAGGCTACGCCGACCGGGCGCCGACTCTGTTCCGCGAGCGCACTGGTTCCGTTCTCTCCGCGCACGACTCCCGCGTACAACTCCCGGGCGCACGGAACCGGCAGGAGTTTCTGCCTGCTTTCTGCCTGGAGATCGGTACAGCCCACTGATTGTCTGGACATGGCGGAGAGAACCGGGCGACGACGTTGCCGCCCGGACATCCGCGCAGGACCAGGTACCGGCCGACGCCGCTTCGCGGCAGTGGCACCCACCCCGGATCCATGTGCGCCCGGATCCGAGGTCTCCGCCGTGGTGCGTGAGGGAGAGGAGAGCCGGATGAATCCGGTGCCGACGATTGCCGTGGTCCCCGAGGACGATCAACTCGCCCGCTGGCGCGAGACGATGGCCAGGACACGCGTGCCCATGACGGTCACCACCAAGGGAGAAGGACCGTTCGCCGGTCGGATCGCCACCGGACGGGTGGGGTACCTGCGGGTCGCCACCGTGGAGGCGGACGCGTACCGCGCCACCCGGACCGCGTCGCACATCGCGCGCTCCACCGAACAGTTCGTGGGAATCGGTGTTCAGGTCTCGGGCCGCACGACCGTCGTCCAGGACGGCCGCCGGGCCGACGCGGAACCCGGCGACCTCTACGTGTACGACACCGCTCACCCGTACGTACTGGACCACCCGAAGCCGTTCTCCGTCCGCGCGGTCCACATCCCCCGCCGCGTGCTCGGCCTGTCCGACGCGGAACTGCGCCGTGCCACCGGCACCGTGGTCGGCACCGGCCAGGGTTACGGAGCCGTCCTGCGGCCCTTCCTCACGACGCTGGTCGACTCCGCCGACTCGTACTCGCCGACGGCCGCGGGCAGGCTGGCCGCCAGCGTCGTCGACCTCTTCGCCACCCTCGTGGCCGAGACGGCCGCGGACACGGCCGACGAGGAGGAGACCTCGCGCAGCCACCTGGTGGCGCGTATCCGCGCCCACATCGACCGGCACCTGAGCGACCCCGGTCTGGCGCCTGAGGGCATCGCCAAGGCGCACCACATCTCCGTGCGCTACCTGCACCGACTGTTCGAGGACGAGGGCATCACGGTCGGCCGCCTCGTCCTGCGGCGCCGCCTTGAGGAGTGCGCCCGCGAACTGGGCCGGGGCGGACGGTCCGCGCCCACGGTGTCGTCCGTCGCCCAGCGCTGGGGCTTCGTCAACCCGGCCCACTTCAGCCGCGTGTTCCGCGCCGCCTACGGGATCTCACCCCGCGAATGGCGCAGCGTACGGGCGGCATGGAACACGGAAGGAAGCCCAACCGAAGGGAGCCCGTCCCTCACCGCCGTGCCGCTCAGTGCGCGCCGCGTACGGACCGGGCGGCGCGCAGGATGAGGTCGGTGACGGGTGCCGGATCGCTCACGGAGACCGCGTGCGGTGCCTTGACCTCCACCGTGTGGGCGTCCGCGCGACGCGCCATCCAGCGTTCGGCGGCGGGCGGGATGTTGCGGTCCTCGCCGGCCACCAGGTACCAGCTGGGAATGTTCTTCCAGGCGGCGACGGCGGCCGGTTCCTGGAGCGCGGCCAGCGCGATGGGGCGCTGCCCGGCCGCCATCACCTGAGCGGTCCTGACGGGCACCCCGGCCGCGAACTGCCCGCGGAACAGCTCCTTCTTGATGACGAGTTCCTCGCCCTCGCCGCCCCCGGGAAGCGGATAGCGCTGACTGCTGGTCGCCTCGCCCAGGGTGCTGCCGGGGAACTTGCCGGTGAGGCCGAGCGCGCTCTCGCCGACATCGGGCACGAACGCGGCGATGTAGACCAGCGCCTCGACCCCCGCGGCACCGTCCGCGGCGGCGCTGATGACCGCCCCGCCGTAGGAGTGCCCCACCAGGACGATCGGCCCGGTGAGGCTGTCCAGAACACTGCGGATGTAGGCCGCGTCGCTCGCGAGCCCGCGCAGCGGCAGGGCCGGCGCGAGGACCGGATGCCCCTTGCGCAGCAGGCGCTCGACGACGCCGCTCCAACTGGAGGCGTCGGCGAACGCGCCGTGGACGAGGACGACGGTGGGGCGCTTCGACGGCCGATGGGTGCCCGCCGAGGCCGGTGTGGCGGCGAGCGTCGTGCCTGCGGCGCCCAGGGTGGCGGCGCCGGCTAGGAGCGAGGCGGTCACGGTGCGACGCGGGATCGGTGCGTTCATGGATTCAGTTCCTCGAAACGGTGAAGTGCGGCGGGCATGGCGGGGGAGCGGGGTCAGTTCGAGGTGGCCCGGACGGCTTCCTCGATGAGGTCGACGACCGCCTTGGGGTGGGCGAGCATGACCAGGTGCGAGGAGTCGACCTCGACGGTGGTCATCCCGGCCCGCTCGTAGCCGAAGCGCTCCACATCCGGGTTGATGGTGTGGTCCGAGGAGGAGACGAGTCCCCACGACGGCTTGGTCTTCCAGGCGGCGGCCGGCGCCGCCTCGGTGAACGCCTGGGCGGCCAGGGGGCGTTGGGAGACGGCGAGCACGGTCGCGAGCTCCGGGTCGACGTCGGCGGCGAAGATGGCCGGGAACTTGTCGGCCCGCACGGACACATCGGTCCCGGGCGTCGTCGAACCCTCGACCGGGAACGGCGTCTGGACCAGCGCGGCCGCGAGGTCGGAGTCCGGGAAGCGGCCCTGCAGCTCACCGAGGCTCTCCCCCTTCTCCAGGGCGTACCCGGCGAGATAGACGAGTGCCCGTACGTTGTCCTCCACACCGGCGACGGTGATCACGGCGCCACCGTAGGAGTGCCCCACCAGGACGACGGGGCCGGGAATCTGGCGCACGAGCGAGGCGATGTATGCGGAGTCGCCGATCAGGCTGCGGTTGGGGACGGCGGGGGCCACGACGTCGAGCCCGCGGTCGATCAGAGCGGGAATGACGCGGGCGTAGCTGGAGGCGTCGGCGAAGGCGCCATGGACCAGGACGACGGTCGGCTTTTCGGTGGAGGACATGAGTAACTCCTTTGATGTGACGGTCTGTTGTGAAGAAAGACACGGAGGGGGAGGCGGGCGCACGCGCGGGGGCCCGGCCGCGCGGCGTGACCGCGCGGCCGGTGGGACGGACGCGGGACGCCTGACGCATCGGCGCCGGTGAGGGCGCCGGCGAGGGCTTCGCGTCAGCGCGTGCCGAGCGTGCCGCGGAGCGTGGTGACCGCCAGCCCGATGGCGGCTTCGGCGGCATGGGTCTCGCGCAGGGCGTTGAGCATCACGAAGTCGTGGATGACACCCTGGAATCGGACCGCGGTGACCGGCACACCGGCCTGGCGCAGCTTGTTCGCGTACGCCTCGCCCTCGTCGCGCAGCACGTCGGCCTCGCCGGTGACGACCAGCGCCGGCGGCAGCCCGGTCAGCTGCTCGGTGGTGGCCCGCAGCGGGGACGCGGTGATCTGCGCGCGCTCCGCCTCGTCGGTCGTGTACTGGTCCCAGAACCACCGCATGCCGTCGCGGCGCAGGAAGTAGCCCTCGGCGAACTGGCGGTACGAGCCGGTGTCGAAGCTCGCGTCGGTGACCGGGTAGAACAGCACCTGGCCCAGCAGCGGCACATCGCCGCGCTCCTTGGCCATCAGTGTCAGCGCGGCACTCATGTTGCCGCCGACCGAGTCACCGGCCACCGCGAGGCGCGCTCCGTCCAGGCCGTACGCGGAACCCTCGTCGACGACCCACCGGGCCACCGCGTAGTTCTGCTCGATGGCCACCGGGTAACGCGCCTCGGGCGACAGGTCGTACTCGGGGAACACGACCGCCGCGCCGACACCGACCGAGAGCTCGCGCACCAGCCGGTCATGGGTGTGCGCGTTGCCGAACACCCAGCCCGCACCGTGGATGTAGAGGATCACCGGCAGTGCCCCGGAGGCACCGACGGGCCGCACGATCCGCGCCCGCACACTCCCCGTCGGACCACCGGAGACGGTGACCCACTCCTCGTCGACCTCCGGCAGCTCCACCGGCCCGGACTGCACCTCGTCGACCGCCTTGCGCCCCTCCTCGGGCGCCAGCTCGAACAGGAACGGCGGACGTGACGTCGCCTCCGCGAACGCGGCCGCCGCCGGTTCCAACACCGGCACGACCGGCTCCACAGCATCCGACATAAAAGTCTCCTCACACCACTCGCCCCACACCGGACCGCCCGGCGCGGCGCCCCCGACCGGAAACGACATCCGCCCGAAGTGACGCCGTAAAGGTAAAAGCGCCGGATCGTTCGGAATTGACCGCGAGTGCATGGCGTATGCCCTGACAGCGCACGGTGCGGGTTTGTACGTGTCTGTGTCTGGTGGTGTCTGTCTGCTGGTGCCCGTGTCGTGTGGTGGGGTGGTGCC